>JAGLJW010000092.1 GCA_023142215.1 Candidatus Parcubacteria bacterium | reverse complement strand
ACGATACATATTGTGCTGATGGCTATAGTTGTGACGGAGTTCCAGCTTGGGAATATTGTAATCTATCAAATATAACGAATTATGGTAATTGGAAAGTAGAAGTTTACTTCAATGAAAGATTGGTATTAACAAAACCATTTACAGTTGAAATAAACTTAGATAAACCAATTAACCTTAATTTAATTCTAAACATTACAAATAATGTTAATTTAA
Source organism: Candidatus Parcubacteria bacterium (assembly GCA_023142215.1). Lineage (GTDB taxonomy): Bacteria > Patescibacteriota > Patescibacteriia > Patescibacteriales > UBA12075 > JAGLJW01. The sequence continues at coordinate 2,977 of JAGLJW010000092.1, read as the reverse complement.
CTTGGAATCAAGTTGAATTAGCTGAAAAATATCGTATTTACAGAAATGGAAATACGATACAAGAAACCAATAATCTATACTATACTGATACAGGAGTTATTTCAAATAACTCTTATACATACAAAATAATAGCAATAAGAGGAAACAGAACATCATCTTTTAGTGATGGTGTGATTGTTGATATTCCAGCTGATGAAATATTACCTCCTGAGATTAAGGAAATAAGTATTCAATAAGAAAACTACAAAACTGTTCATTGAATTATATTGCTCAATTCGTATTTAAGAATTGAGCTTTTTTATTTTTATGAAATATGTTAAAATTATATTATTATCATTAATAAAACCTATGTCATTAAAAAAGATGTTAAATCCTCAATCAATTGCTATTGTTGGAGCTAATTCAAGAAAAGGTAGTGTTGGTTATGATTTATTTAAGAATATTTTGAACAGTGAATACAAAGGAGAGGTTTTTCCTGTTAATATTAAACGTAGCAAAGTTCAGGGGGTAAAGGCTTATAAAAATGTTGTGGACTTGGAACAAAAAGTTGATTTAGCTATAATTGCGATTCCAGCTTTTAAAGTATTTGAAGTTGTAAAAAATTGTGCTAAAAAGGGAATTAAAAATATAATTGTTATATCAGCTGGTTTTTCTGAAATTGGGAAAGAGGGTGTTGATTTGAGTAATGAGATTTTAGAATTTATTAAAAAACATGATATCAGAATTATTGGACCAAATTGTTTAGGATTTTTACGACCTTCAATTAATCTTAACGCTAGTTTTGCTACTCAAAATGCGAAAGAGGGTAGTGTCGCTTTTATTTCTCAAAGTGGCGCTTTTTGTACTGCCATGCTTGACTGGTCACGAAAAAATAATGTAGGTTTTAGTAATTTTATTTCAATTGGATCAATGCTTGATGTTGGATTTTATGATTTGCTTAAATATTTAAAAGACGACAAAGAAACAAAAAGTATATTGATTTATATGGAATCTTTAACTGAAGCTAAAAAGTTTATTGAAATTGCCAAAGAAGTATCATTAAAAAAACCAATATTTGTTTTAAAAGTTGGTAAAAGCGTAGAGGGGGCGAGTGCAGCAAAATCGCATACTGGAAGTTTGACTGGAAATGATGAAGTTTTTGATGTAGCCTTTGAACGAGCTGGAATTGTGCGACTTGAAACTATGAATGATTTATATAATATTGCAAAATTAATATCAATGCAAGGGGTTTTTAATAATGATAAATTGGTAATTATAACAAATGCAGGTGGACCAGGAGTTATTACAACTGATGCTTTAATAAATAAACATGGAAAGTTAGCAAAAATATCAAAGAATTCTATTGATAAATTAAATAAAGTTTTACCAAATTCTTGGAGTCATGGAAATCCGATTGATATTATCGGCGATGCTAGTCCAGAAAGATACAAGAAAACCGTTGAGATTTGTTTGCAAGATAAAAATATTGATAGCATTTTAATTTTATTAACTCCGCAATCAATGACAAAACCAGATGTAGTTGCAGAAGAATTATTGAAAGTTTATTTTAAACATAAGAATAAATTATTATTAGTTTCATTCTTGGGCGGAGACGATGTTTTGAAAGGAAGAGAAATTTTTGAGAAAGAAAATATTCCAACATTCAATACACCAGAACTGGCTATTAATGCTTTTATTAATATAATAAAATATAATAATTTAAAAAGAGATATAGGAAAATCATCTACACCTAATAAAATAAATTTTAAGAAAAATTTTAAGAAAAATGTTCTAATACTTGAAAAAGTTAAAAGTGAAAAAAGAAAATCCTTGACTGAGAAAGAGGCAAAACTATTTTTAAATAATTATGAAATTTTTTCAGCCGAACACAAAGTTGTAAATTCTAAAAAAGAAGCTGAAATTACAGCGACGGAAATTGGTTTTCCTGTAGTAATGAAAATTTCGTCACCTGACATTTTACATAAAGTTGATGCAGGAGGCGTTGTTGTCGGAGTAAAAAATAAAAAAGAAGCTGGTGAAGTTTTTGAAAATATAATAAAATCTGTTAAAAAATATAATAAAAATGCTAAAATTGAAGGGGTTTTAATTGAAAAGATGGTAAATAAGAAATTTGAATTATTAATCGGTTGCATGAGAGATGAAATATTTGGTCATGTTGTAGTATTCGGTGCAGGTGGAACTTATGTAGAAATTTTAAATGATACTGCAATGGAATTGTTGCCACTTAATAATTTTAGTGCAGATAAAATAATTAAAAAAACGAAAATTTATCAATTGCTTAAAGGTTATCGTGGTCAAGACGGTGTTGATATTCAAAAGCTAAAAGAAGTTTTAATTAAATTTTCAGAATTACTTACAGATTTTCCTGAAATTAAGGAATTAGATATTAATCCTTATAGTATTGATAAAAATGGCGGAGTTGTTCTTGATGCAAAGATTTTAATCTAAAAAGTATGAATTTTTATTAATTATTAATAAATTATTTTTTGTGTTTAATATTGACTATTAGGAAAATAAAATTAATAATTTTAAAAAAGAAAAAAAGCCGAACAATATGTTCAGCTTTGAGTGGTAAGTTTGTGAATAGTTTATTTTTTTGATTTTCTAAAAAAATAAATGATTTTTTCTGTTAAACTTATAATTGGTTGTGTAATTAAACACGGACTAATAAATGAGTTCAGTATAAACCAACCAGTTCCAGGATTTTCATTTTTATTAGCATGTACTAAAATAATAAGACTACTTAGTGCTAGTAAAGAATAAATTTGAAAAATGAACAACAAAAATATAAGTTTTTCAATATCCATGTTTTTCTCCTTATGTTTGTAATATTAGTAATTATGGATTTATTTGATAAAATTATTTTTACAATGTAAAAGTATAGCATATTTTTATGATAATAGCAATAGCTACTTGAATTTTTTCTTATTATTGCTAAGATGTAATTAATTTTTAAATAGTTTTTTCAACAAAAGGT
>JAGLJW010000091.1 GCA_023142215.1 Candidatus Parcubacteria bacterium | reverse complement strand
CTTTTTATAGTCAGTGAACAGTTACTTAAAAATTCTAATATTAATTATGTTTTCTGTTGGCTTTCTCTATTTCTTTTAATAAATTACTACTAATTTTACTAAAATATTTTTTCGTTTCAGGCTTCGCTTTTTTAATTTTAAAAAATATAAAAATAATAAAAATAAGGAAAAAATAATTAGAAATAAAAGATAAAATTTTAGTTACATTAACATTAAAACCAAGATTAAAAATGAAAAGAATCATTCCTATTATTATCATAATTCTTCCTGCATACCTTTCAAGTCTACTTACACCACCACTTTCCTTTTGAACATTTCTAGCATATCTAGAGGCTGATCTACCTATAAATATTAACAAAATTCCAATATAGAAATATTTTTTATTTGGCTTTTGACTAAATTGATTAACTGATTTATAGACTTCTACTGGTTGATATCGCGAAGGCATTTTTTCATTAACACTTTTAACAGCTTTATTTGAAACAACTAAAGTTTTTATATCGTCCCTCGCCGCGATAGGATCTAAAACAACACAAGCACCATCCTCACAAATATAAGGACAAGTATAGTGAACTTTGCTTATAGTATTTAATGCATGATTGCAATAATACTCAACTAAAATCTTGTCAGATAAACAATAATCTTTTTCCACCAAAACATCATTTTTCGCTTCACCTTTTATATAATAATCAATACTATTATCCGTTTCAGAACATTTAAAAACTGTATTTTCTTTAATGTTTTTATCAACTTCTATTTTTACTGGAATAATAATATCTTGAACTGAGCGTCTGCTAGTATTATTAAATTCTCTAACTTCAACCAAGCCAGTATAAATACCGCCTGATTCTTCTTTCGGAATATTTATTTCATAACTAAAATATGACTTAGTTGAATCTTTAGAGATTACTACACTTTTTGGTTTAGTTTTTACCCACTTATCAACTTTCCCAGACAATCTTGGTACAATTGTCATTGTAGCGTCTTCTTCTGTCTTGTCTCTTATAATGAATACCTTTTTTATTATTTTTTCACCTGGTTTTAATTTTACTGATATGTTTGACGGAGATGAAATTAATTTTGCCTCACCATAACCAACACTAAAAAACAAAAAAACAAAACTAAATATAATGATTTTTTTTATCATAAAATATTATGCTACTTATGTATTAGAAATTTTGCTATGTGTTGGAATATCACCAATAATTAATTGAGGTGAAATTCCTTTGTCTGTAACAATAATTTTCGCATTATCTTTTAAAGATGTTTCTGTTGTTTGTAATTGTTTTAACTTGACCGCATTACCTTTAAAATAAGTGTTAGCAGATTCGTTTACTAATTTAATAGCCTCTGCTTCACCTTGCGCAATTCTAATTTTTGACTCTTGCTCACCTTCTGCTTTTTGAATAGTAGCAAGTTTTTCTTGTTGAGCTGCTTCAAATTTACCAGTTGCCAATAATTTCATTGATCGTCTTTCTTGTTCGGCAGTTTTTTGTTTGTGCATCGCATTTTTAATATCTGCAGGTGGATCAATAGATTTAAGCTCCACTTTAGAAACATGAATCCCCCAATCATTAGTGAGTTTGTCCAAATTCATTTGAAGATTATTAGAAATGCTTTCACGAGAAACCAAACTTTCGTCTAAAGTTAAATTACCAAACTCTTGCCTCAAATTCGTCATTGCAAGTTCCATGACGCCATGTTTCCAGCTATCAATATTGTAAAAAGTTTTTTTCACATCATCTTCGTTCCCCCTTGGTTTCGCCCAGATAATACCATCAACCATAACTTCCACATTATCTTTAGTAATCACAGATTGTGACGGAATATCCATTGTATGCTCACGTATGTCTCTAATACGAACTGTGTGAATAAAAGGAAGCATAAATTTAAGTCCTGGTCCAACAAAAAATTGATACTTACCAAAAAATTCATAAATACCGTATTCATATTGTTTAACAATAAATAACGGTGACATAATAATTGTTCTCATAAAAATTTGTGTTATTTTATTAATTTATAATTATATATTTTCGTACTACATGTTATATAATATCATTACATAAATACATTACATCATTAGACCTCGCTAATCACATCAAAACCTTTATAGCTACCGACAACCGAATAACCAATAACTTTAATTTCTTTTTTTGTTATATTCTTTATTTTTTTAGCTGTCTCGTTAAGTGTCGCCCCAGAACCAGTTGCATCATCAATTATTAAAACATTTGTGCTACTTCTCTTGAAATATTAGTCATAATCTAATTATACCAGGTGAATATTCACCAGTCAATGTTCACCCCTTACCTCTCTTTGCAGTAGAACATTAAATAAAAATACAATATCAATATAGTAATAATTAATTGATTCAAAACACTAAAAGAAAAAATTCAATTGGCATTATGTTAATATTATTATAAATTTTAAAAGTATTTTTACTAATAATAAATTTTTGACCAGAAAACTTTAACATATTACTAATTTCAGCATTAGAAATTTTATTTTGATACTTAACTTCAATGGCAAAATCATCATTAATAAAATCAATTTCAAAATTGTTTTTATAAAAATATAATTGCTCTCCAAATTTCTTTTGCAAAAATATCATCACAACATTCTCTACTATTCTACTTTTCAAAACATCATTTTTTAAATCTGCAAAATCTTGTCGTCCGCCAAGTTTAATCCAAAAATTTATTAACCAATAAACAAATGGATCATTGAAATAAACTTTTTTATTTTTTCTACGCTGTATTTTTTTTTGCGAAAAATCATAATTATAAACCTGTTTCACGATAAAAGAATCTTCCAAAAAATTCAAATAAGAATATATAGTATTATGAGATCCAATACCGCTGTCCTGAGAAATAGAATTATAAGACAAATCGGAAGAAAGTGACTGATAAATTCTTTCTAAAATTGTTTTTATATAATATTCATCTTTTCCATTTTTGGCAACTTCTGACTTAATCCAAGATAAATAAGATTGAAACTCCTCTATTGAGATTTCTTTTTGTCTTTCGAACACATTGATAATTTTAGGTATACCTCCTGAAATCAAATATTTATCAAACTCTTTTTTTAAATTTATTTTAACCTTAACTTTCTGATACGCTAATTCAAGATTTTTTTCTTTTGCTATATTTTTCAAAATATTCTCTTCTTTCGGATATTTTAATTTAACGTAATCCAAAAATGAAAGTGGATGAAAAATAAAATCAACACCACTACCTCTGCGACCAGGTAAGAATTCACCTGTTTTTTTAAAATTAACAGATGAGGAACCACTTAAAATATAAACAATATTTTCCTTGTATCCCGAATCAATTAAATATTTTATTGCCAAAATTCCATCTTTAACCGCAGTAATTTCATCCAAAATAATATAAACTTTCTTTTTCTTGTTCGCAATATTACTTAAATAATATTCTATTAACTCCACAACCTCTTTTTTATTGCTTAAAATATCACAGTTGAAATAAAAAAAGTTCTCCTTATTTGATAAATTAATATTATTTTCAATAAACATTTTTAAGTGAGTTGTTTTTCCAACTTGCCTCATTCCTGTAGCAATATAAACGCCTGGTTTAAAATCATAATTTAAAAAATTATTATTTCGCCATATAAACTTTTCTTTCTTCAAAGCAAATAAGTGCTGATCATCTTTCAAATTATCAACATTAGTCCACCAAGTATTTTGTTTAAAAATATACTCCTTAAAGCTCATAATTTCATTATATACAATTTTATGACTATTGTCAATAGCACTGACAATAATATGGTAACTTATGTCATACTGATTGACAATATGCTACAATCTAAATAACAATTTTATATTCTTGAATCAAAACTTAACCTCAACATTTTCTCTTTCTTCAGCATCCTCAATTTCAAAAAACTC
>JAGLJW010000090.1 GCA_023142215.1 Candidatus Parcubacteria bacterium | reverse complement strand
ACCTTTTGTTGAAAAAACTATTTAATAATTTTAATTAATAATAAAAAAATCCCGTCTTAATTGTATCAAAAAATTTAATACATTGAGACGAGATTTTTCCCGCGGTTCCACTCAATTTCCCTAATAAAATTAGGACAACTCATTTATCAATCCAGCTTAGTTTAAAATAAATTTAAATACTTTTTCAAGCATTAAGGTTGGTAGCCTTAACAATCACCTTTGTAATAATATTTTATTTTTAATTCATTTTAATATTATATTAAAATATCTTTTTTGTAAATACCTAAACCTACTCACCAACACCAAGTCATCCTGAGCGATAGCCGAAGGATCCCGATAATTACGCAACATTACATTCACAACGGGATTCTTCAACTACACTCCGCCAGCTGGCGGAGTTCCATTCAGAATGACAATGATTTTTTACAATCAATAAGTAATTACGTAAATATTCCTTAGTATACTCTTTGCAAATACTTATAAACAAAATTTAAATACCTTATTTTTTAATATTTATTTGAATTCTTCCTAATTCAATAAATCTTGGAATTTTTGTGATAAAAGGTGGATAAAATTTTATATCAACTCCTGCAACTTCATCCTTTGATGATATATAAACTTCAATTTGTTCTTTATCTAAACCTAAAATTTCCTTTTTATTTATTATTGTTGAACCTCCTTTTAAGCTAATGCGTCCTTCAAAGACTGCCTTTAAAGTCACAACTCCATCTTGTTTACTATAATCGCTTACAACATATTGGATACCATCACTATCAAAATTAATTAATTCTTTATTTTCATCTAAGCCCACAGAAAATTTTTGTTCAGCTAATTTTGCAGCCTTCCTTTTATCAAATGCAACAATGATAACATCAGCACTCATTTTCACTTCAAATTCATCAATTTCATCATCAACTTCTCCTTCTACTGTATTTTCAATTGAATTTTTATCAACTTCGTAAATTACTTTACTGTATTCTTTATACTTTTCTTCAATTTTTTGTTTTACAACTTCCTCAAATTGTAATCTTAAATTTTTAACACTATTATCAATATCAACCTCCGTAATATGTTTCTTAACTTGTTGTTTGTATGTAATCTCTTCTTTTGTTTCAGCAAAAACTTGATCTTGCAATCCCGCCCAAAGCCCTGGGATTGTAAATTTAGTTGGTCCAACATACATATCTGCCCGCGGTTTATCGGCATATATTTCAACTTCAACTGAACCACCAGCTGGCACATTTACAGTTTCTCTAATTCTAAACAACTCGCCGTCTGGTGCTAATAATCTTGTTGTTGCCACCAAAGGTTGATTTTTATTATAATTATTAATTATAACTGCCTTACCTGTTGCATCTTTTCCGATTACTTCAATTCCTGTTGCATCAAAAAAGCTCATATGTTCAATAGTGACCCTACTTACTAAACCGCTCATCGCTCTTTCGGATAAATTTTCAGTTTTTTTATTATAAACATCAAAAAGCATTTCTGAGCTTACTCTCTCATAGCTAGGAATAATTGTAATGGTTACTTTTACAAAAGTTAAATAAAAAACAGCTGCTGCTAAAAGTATTACCAAAAAAATGAAAAAATATGCCATTTTTCTATAAACTCCAACTGGTCTATTGCATTTTTTTTCTTCCTCATCGTCATCTTTGATATCTTCTGGGGAATTTTCAGATAATGGCTTTATAGACATAACTGAACTCTTATCATTTAAATCAATCGTTTCGTTATCTGTTTCATTTTCATCGTCATTTTTCTCTTCATCTTCTTCATCATCACCTCTTAAATCAATTTTGTCAGAGTCATCATCTTTCTCCTTAACATCTTCTGATACAATATCTTTTAAATTTATATCTGCTTCATAAATTTTATTTTCCAACTCATCATTTCTTAAATCAATACTATCAGTTTTATTTTTACTTTCACTTTCATTTTCAATAATTTCATTTCCGGCATCAATCAACTCTTCAACAATTTCTTTTTTTTCACTCAAGTCAATACTAGCTTCGGATTTCGCTAAAACATCATCCATTTTTACAGATTTTTTTTCAATAGTTTCATCAGCTTCAACTTTATTTTTTACAACAGTTTTTTTTGTTGCTGACTTTTTTGTTGTTGGCTTTTTAGTGATAGTTTTTTTCTTAACAGTCTTAGTTTTTTTCACAGTTTTTTCTTTCTTCTTAGAGTCAACATCCTTTTTATCAACAATTTTTTTTGTACTGTCAGAAGTATTAATTTTTATTTTTTTTTCTTCAGGCATGATATTAATAATTTAAAACTCATCATTAAATGTTCTATTTAAAACAGGAAAATAAAATCTTATTTTAAATACAATATTTAACAATAAACCTTTTATACACATTTTTTATTATTATCATTATTATAACAAATTTAAAGTTTTTTGTCTAAAAAATATACAGTAACTGCCCACTGACTATAAAAAATCATAAAATCATTGTCAAAAATAACAATTTCCTGTGTCATTCCCCGATTAAGTCGAGGACAGGCTCTGGAGCTAGAGCGATAGGATCCCATAAATTACGCGACATTGTATAATCAATAAGATTCTATCACTACGCATTCGCTCCGTTCCAGAATGACACCTTTATAGTCAGTGGGCAGTTACAATATACAATCTTTCTGTTTTAATTAATTAATAACTCACCTTACGCACAAA
>JAGLJW010000009.1 GCA_023142215.1 Candidatus Parcubacteria bacterium | reverse complement strand
AATTAACCAAGCAAAACAATAAAGGTGAAATTGTTCAATCAGGAGTAGCTTTAGGCGGTGCAAAAAATATTTATAGGTCAACAGATATCTTAGTGCTACTAATGATGCAGAATGGAACAGAGATAATGAATAATAACGGAGATGTTTTAATTACTGATATTCCATTAAGTTTAAAAAGAATTGGTAGAACAACAGCACCTGGTATTGAAGCTTTAAGATTTTATACTGATTTTTCAAATATTTCCAAAGAAGTATATTGTTGGAATTCTGGATTGAATGATTCAATGGATTTATTTGCTGAAGGTAAGTTGGCTATGATGTTTGGATATGCATATATGATTCCACAAATTAAAGCAAAGAATGAGAAGTTACAATTTGGTATAGCTCCAATGCCTCAAATTGAAGAGAATTCAAAAATTGATATCGGAAATTATTGGGTTGAAGTTGTTGCTAACAAGATAGATAAAAATAAAATTGACGCTGCTTGGGATTTTATTCAATTTATCACAAAAGCTGAACAAGCTGAGTTGTATTTAAAGAAAGCAAGAAAACCAACAGCCTTAAAATCTTTAATTGATAAACAAATTGACGATCAAGAGCTGGGAGTTTTTGCTGATCAGGCATTAACAGTAAAGAGTTGGTATAGAGGAGTTGATTCAGTTGTTGCTGAATCAATAATGGTAAATATGATTAAAGATGCAGGTGATTTTGAAAATAGCATTCAAGAAGTTTTGTCAATAGGAGCCAGTAAACTTCAACAAACAAGTAGATTAAAATAAAGTTTAAATTATGGTTAATTTTTTTAAAAAAAGAGTAAGTGTTCTCGTATTTTTTTTGGTTATTTTTTTTGTATTTTCTTTTCTTGTAACAGAAAATGTATCAGCAACATTGTTAAATCCTCCAAGTGGTGAAAATCGTGGAGATTATGCTGTCAATGATATTATTATATTATTAATTAATATTGCAACTTGGCTTCTTGGTATTACGGGGTCATTAACTTTATTAGCTTTTATTTATGGTGGAGTTTTGTTTTTAATATCAGCTGGAAATAATGAAACGGTTGCAAAAGCTAAAAAAATAATTTTTGGTGCAATTGTGGGTTTAATAATTGTATTTTTAAGTTATACAATTATTAATTTTTTAATGACAGGTATGGGATATCATAGTACTGAATTTGGTAAATGGAATGAAATTAGTAAATAATAAGTAAAATGTTATTTTTAAAAAAGAAAATTTCACCAGACTCAGAATTAGTTGCAGATATTTTGAAAAATACTCGGCAAGAAAAAAAGATAGAATTAAATGATGTAGTTAAAGAACTAGGAATAAATAAAAAATATTTAATAGCACTAGAAAATGGTAGATATGATTTATTGCCCAAAGGGATATATGGTAAGAATTTTTTGCGAGAATATGCTATTTTTTTAGGTATAAATCATGAAAAATTTTTACAGGTTTTTGATGATAGTGTAAAATATGAAAGACGTGATTTTAGAAAAAAGTTATTTCTAAGAAAAATTGCAAAAGATTATCAGTTTCTAGTGATTCCAAAATTGATAAAAAATATTTTAATAATTGCGTTTGTATTTGTGTGTATAATGTATTTAGGATTCTATATTAAGAACATTGTAGCACCGCCTAAATTAGTAATTATAGAACCTGGTAGCGATATTTCTATTGAAGAATTCTTTATTAATATTTATGGAAAAACTGACGAAGAGGCTATTGTGACAATTAATCAAGAAAATGTTTTGACTGACGCAGATGGTTATTTTAGAAAAAACATAGGATTAATAACGGGTGTAAATAATATAGAAATAATAGCGAAGAAAAAATATAGCGAAGAAAATGTTATCATAAGAAAAATTCTTGTAAAATAAAATAAAATCTTATATAATATAGAAGTATAAAAGGAATTATAGATATAATAAAAAAACTAAGATTAGTTTGTGTTGACAATGTTATTATCCAGTTGGTTAATAAATTGTTGCATTGCTAGATTGTTAAAAATATGGTTAAAGAAGTGAAAAAGGCTAAAAAAGAGGATAATAAAAAAGAAGTTAATCCAAAATTTAATGCAGCACTTGAAGCAATGGATCAAATTAAAAATAAATTTGGTGATGGTGCAATTATGAAATTTGGTGAAGCTAGAAAAACAAATGTTGATGTTGTTCCAACGGGATGTTTATCAATTGATTTGTGTTTAGGAATTGGTGGTATTCCAAGAGGAAGAGTTATTGAAATTTATGGACCAGAATCGTCAGGTAAGACAACATTAGCTCAACATATTATTGCTGAAGCACAAAAACTTGGCGGAATTGCTGCTTTTGTAGATGCTGAGCACGCACTTGATCCTGATTATGCTAAAAAGCTTGGAGTTAATGTAGATGAGTTATTAATTTCACAGCCAGATACAGGAGAACAAGCTTTAGAAATTACAGAAACTTTAGTACGTTCTAATGCAATTGACGTTTTAGTAATTGATTCAGTTGCAGCTTTAGTTCCTCAAAAGGAAATTGAAGGCGATATGGGAGATGCTCAAATGGGCTTACAAGCACGACTTATGAGTCAGGCTTTAAGGAAGTTAACTGGAGCAGTTGCAAAGTCAGGAACAATTGTTATTTTCATCAATCAAATTCGTCACAAAATTGGAGTATTTTTTGGAAGTCCAGAAACAACAACTGGTGGAAATGCTTTAAAGTTTTATTCTTCTGTGAGAATTGAAGTAAGACGATCAGCTCAAATTAAACAAGCTGAAAAAATTATTGGTAATAGAGTAAAATGTAAAATTGTAAAAAATAAAGTAGCAGCACCATTCAGAACTTGTGAATTTGATATTATGTATAATGAAGGAATTTCAATTTCAGGTGATTTATTAGATCTTGGTGTATCACATAATGTAATCAAAAAATCTGGAAATTCGTATATTTTTGATGAAATAAAATTAGGAGTAGGAAGAGAGGCTGCAAAACGAGGCATTAAAGCAGACAAAAAATTAATTCCAACTATTAGAAAAAGGATTTTAGCAGAAATTAAACAAAGAGAAAACGAGGAAATTAAAGAAGATAAAAAATAGGAAAAAGTATTTTTATAATATTTATTTAGATTTTAATTTGTTACAGAATAAAAAGTGCCGTAGTTTTTAAAAAACTACGGCATATTTTTTTAGTTTGTTGTTTTTGAAGTCGCAAGAATAGTAGCTATTTCTTTTCTTCTTTCTTCTCGTACAAATGCTTCTTCTCCAACTTCTATGTAATAACTTATTCTTTTGTATTTTTTCTTAACTCCTGTATTTAAAACTGATTTGATTGCTCTATTCCAATGTTTTTTTTCAGCATGAAGCAATTTATCATCATCAAGATAGCAGTCAATAATAGTGGTTTTGTTCCATGCAAAAATCACCTGAGTTTTTATTCCATGATGATATGTATCAGTGCAAAGAACAATTGGTATTCCTCTATCATGAGCTTCAAGCACCATTACGACACCGCTCGGATGCATTTCTTTTCCTTCTTTCCAGTCTCTATAATAATTAAATGATTTTTCATCTAAGATTGAGTTTGGTTCACGCAAAAAAGGGAAAAGTTCATCGTGACAAATAGATGTGAATGTTGAACACCAACCAGTAATATATTTGTCGCCATCCTCTTTTTCATTATCTCGCGGAAAGAATATATCACTTACAATTCCGTGGTATGTTTTTGTTTTAAGGCAATTCATTGCTTCATCAAATGTGGATGCATAATCTACATCAGTTATTAAACCAGCACTAATTGCTTTTTGTGCGGCAATTTTTGCATCAGCTAAATGTTGTGGCTTATCTTCAATAATCAACAGTCTTTTTTCTTGCATTTTTTGTCTCCTTTTTTTAAAGATCGTTTTAACAACTTTATTGTTGTTAGACTAAGATAGCACACTAAAATAATATTGTCAACAGTTTCTTGTTGACAATGTTGACAACAGGAATATTATGATATATAATTATAATAAGATTAAATAAATTTAATATTTAAGTCAGATTTTAATTGACAATAAATTTTTATGAACAAAGAACTTAAATTACTTGGTTTAACTAATAATGAAATAATTGTTTATAATACTCTTTTAGAAATTGGAGAGAACACAGTTGGACCTATTATTGCTAAAACAAAAATGCACAGGCAAGTTGCTTATGATGCTTTGGCTGGATTAGAGATGAGAAATATGATTATTAAAAGTACCAAAAATTCTAGGAATAATTTTAGAGTTGCTAATCCTGATAATATTCTAGATAATTTAAAATATCAAGAAAAAGTTGCGAGGAAAGTAGCGAAAGAGGTAAAAGCAAAATTAAAAGGTCAGAAAAAAGGTCAGGAAATTAGAATTTATGAAGGAGAAAAACCATATCGTGAGTTATTGGTAAAAGTTGACGAAAATATGCCAGATAATGGCGAAATTTTAGTTTTAGCCGGGAGTGTTGTGAGTGAGTGGATGAATGTAATGAAAACTTCAAAATCTTTGGAGAAAATTGATAAAATTAGGAAAAGAAAAAATATTAAAATAAGAATTCTTTATGATGAATCTTTGCGAGAAGAGGTAGAAAATATTTCAAGACCTATTTTTGAATATAGATTCATAAGTCAAAATCAAGCTTCGCCAGTTACGTTTGAAGTTTATACTAGTTTTGTAATTCTCTCTTCTTTTGGCAGCGAAGTATTTGCAATAGAAATAAAAAATAAAGATTTTCAGGTTGCTTATAAAAATTACTTTGAAATGCTTTGGAAAAATGCAAAAGAATAGTTTAAATGGAATATATGCTAATTGTATCATTTTAACTCATAATATTGACATAATTGTATCAAAAATGATACAATTAGAGTAGTATTTAGTACAAAAATGATACAATTAAATTATAAATGATGCAATTAAATTTTAGTAGTTTCTGCTAATATAAGTAATTTATTTATTTTATTTTCAAAGTATTGATACAATCAACAAAAGAATGATACAATTATTTGTTGGCAGAACAATATTTTATATTTTAAGCAACTTTTTATAGAACAACTTGAATTTGCTGTTGAAAACTATTTTGGGTAGCTGGAAGTGAATGTTGTTTGTTGTAATTAAATTATATCTTATATTAGATGTTTTTTGGAAATTTACTGATGTTGATACGTGTTTTGTTAATTTATGATTGACAAAAGTTGATATATTTGATATACTAATAATAGGTGATGAGTGAGAATTCTAAGAACCATTGCAAAAATAAAAATAAAAATCAAATGGAAAAAATTGATACTTATTATAAAGCTAATACTTTACATTTCGAACACATTGGTTGGAAATATTATAGTAGGCTTAAAAAGAAAGCAGTGGAACAGGAGTTCAGCCCGTCTGGACTCATAATTAGTCTGTCCATTGCTTTTTTTATTGTTATAAGTACGGCATTGGTGTTGAGTTTTGTTTATAACTCCGTTAATACTGCTCAAGTTAGCCAAGAAGAAACGCAAAAAGTATATTTTTTAGAAAGTACAAATTCTTATTCTTTAATAGAATATAAAGCTAGTTGTTAGATTGGGTCTGTTGCTAAAACTGTAGTTTGGCGATAGACCCAAATTGGAATATTTTAAGTGAATTATTAATAAATTTAAAATTCATTTAAAGTATTTCAGTATTTTTACTGAAGTACTTTTACAATTGAATAAAAACAAAAAAAAGAACAAGATTATTGTTTTATTTAAAAAATAATAACTTCGTTCTTTGAGGGTTTTGTTAGTATTTTTATTAACTTTCCCTTGACTTTCGATCTTTTATTGTAGCCTTGTTGGTTTTTGTAATTAATTAATTAATTAATGTTAATTGAATTCAATAACCAACAAAGCTACACGGCCACATGTCTGGATTAAATAATATAAGCCCCAGCAACTTGTGGCCTCTCTTTCCTGCTTTATCTTTTATTAGGTAAGGCAAGCATGGGGATATATGATCTTCGGATCGTAAAAACACCGCCTGTACTCAATATTTGGCGGTGTTTTTATTTGTTTTTTTAAATAAAAATTAATGTTTCAATTTGTATAGTTTTAAAGTATTTTTAAAAAGCATAGCTATTGTCATTGGACCAACACCCCCAGGTACTGGTGTGATATAACTTACTTTTTTTAAAACATTTTTGTAGTCAACGTCTCCTAAAACATGAGTATCTTTTTTAGTAATACCAATATCAATTATTACTGTTTCATCTTTAATCATTTCTTTTTTAATAAAGTGAGGTTTTCCGACAGCGGTAATTAGAATGTCTGCTTTGATTGTTTCTTCTGCAAGATTTCTATCTTTGCTATTTATTACTTTCGTGATAGCATTTTTCTCTTCAAGCAGTTTAGCAAGTGGATCTCCAAAAGTTTTGGAATTTGAAATTATAATAATATTTTTGTTTTTTAAATCACAACTAATGCTATTTAGCATTTCCAGAACCGTTCCATGGACTGGAGATATGATATTATTTTTATTATCAGGATGAAAACCGTCAACGTCTTTGTTTGGGTTAAGAGCTTTTATTATTTTATCAGTATTAAATTTATCAGGAAGAGGAAGTTGAACTAAAATTCCGTCTATTAACTCATCTTCATTAAGATGATTAATCATTGCTAAAATTTCTTCTTCTGACGTTTCAGTTGGGCATTTATAAGTGTGAGTATCAATACCAACTTTTTTAGCTTCGTGTTCTTTAAGATCTACATATAGCCTTGAATCCGATCTTTCTCCAATTAAAATAATAGCTAAATTTGGTCTAATACCAAGTTCAAAAATTTCTTTAGTGATTTTATCTTTTATTTTTTCAGCCAATATTTGACCGTCTATTTTTTTATTTGACATATTTTTTTTTGATGTATAATATAAATAATTACGACAGGTAGGGCAGGCTTAATGTTTCGTCTTTAAGTAGACCCCCTGAAACACCGTCAGTTAATTCTGGCGGTGTTTTTTGTATTCTAGTATCTTTTTTGAGCATCAGTTTTTATTTAGCAGTTGGAATGGGATTAGCTTTGCAAAGTGCGACAACCTCGTCTTTAATTTTTTCAAGTATTTCAATTTCGTCTTTATTTTCAATGGCGTTATTAATCCAATTGATAATTCTTCTAACATCTGCTTCTTTCATTCCACGGGTTGTGATAGCAGGTGTTCCGAATCTTACTCCGCTTGGATTCATTGGGGGATTTGGGTCGTTTGGTATAGTTGAGCGACTTACAGAAATTCCAATTCTATCAAGAATTGTTTCGGCTTCTTTTCCTGTTAGTCCTTTGCTGGTCATATCTACTACGGCTAAATGATTGTCTGTTCCATCTGAAATTACTTTATAACCCAGTTTTATAAATTCATCTGCCATTGCTTTAGCATTTTTTATTGTTTGAGCTGAGTATTTTTTAAAGTCATCTTTTAAAGCTTCACCAAAAGCAACTGCTTTAGCAGCATTAATATGATCATGTGGACCGCCTTGCATTCCTGGAAAAACAGCTCTATCAATTTGTTTAGCAAATTCTTTTTTACACATTATCATTGCACCTCTTGGTCCTCGTAGTGTTTTGTGAGTTGTTGTTGAAACAACATCAAAAATTGGAACTGGATTTTTCATTTGTTCACCGGCAATTAATCCTGCCGTGTGGGCAATATCTGCAAAAGTAAAAGCTCCAACTTCATCTGCAATTTCTTGAAATTTTTCCCATTCAATTTCACGACTATAAGCAGAGTATCCAGCCACAATCATTTTTGGTTTTTCTTTTTTTGCAATTTTTCTAACTTCTTCCATATCAATTTTTCCAGTATCTATATCTACTTCGTATTGTACAAAATTATACAACATCCCAGAAAAATTTACAGGATGTCCGTGAGATAAATGTCCTCCATGATCAAGTTTAAGCCCAAGCACTTTATCGCCTGGTTTTAAAAATGCCATATATACAGCAGCATTTGCAGGGGAGCCTGACAATGGTTGAACATTAACATGTTCAGCACCAAAAAGTTTTTTAGCTCGTTCAATTGCAATATTTTCAACGTCATCAATTATTTGATTTCCACCATAATATCTTTTTCCTGGATAGCCTTCAGAATATTTATTAGTTAAAATAGTTCCCATAGCTTCAAGAACAGCGCTAGAAACATAATTTTCAGAAGCAATCATTTCCATTTCTTCAGCTTGTCTTTTTTCTTCATTTTTAATAGTTTGAAAAATTTCTTCGTCTTGTAATTTTAAAGCAGGATAATTCATATTTTTTTAATTTATTTAGTTCAATTATATTTTAATATTAGCTTAGCATTTATTATTTGTCAAAAAATAATTTTTATATAAAAAACACTACTTTTGTAGTGTTTATCGTGAGTGTTATTTTTTGTTTTATTTGATAAATTCAAAATGAGTTAATGTTGGTATTATATTAGGACCTAAGTCTTTGTGTGATGATAGCTTGTTTATATCTATCCAGTCCCACTCATCAATTTCATTATCAGGATTTATTTTACCAACTCTTTCACAAAGAAAATGAACAAGTATTACGTCAATTTTTCCATTAGGTGTTTCTTTTTCAACATGCATTAAATAAGGCTTTTTATTTAAAGCGATTATATTAATATCCATTTCTTCCATTACTTCTCGTTCAGCAGCTTCAAATAAATTTTGGTCATAATTTTCAACTCTACCACCACAAAATTTCCAAAAATTTGTATCTCCGTGTTTGTTAAGTAAAACTTTATCATTTTCCACAATAACAGGGCCTGATGCAATAATAATTTTTTTCATATTTTCCTCCTTTAGAATTATTGAACTTATTTATATAATATCAGGTTTTTGTTATTTGTCAAAATAATTGAGGTAATTACTTACTGGCTATAAAAAATCGTAAAGTTATTATTTTTTTGACAATACCACAATATCAATGTTAATCTAATACTATATTAATATAAATTATATTAAAATAATGAAAATA
>JAGLJW010000089.1 GCA_023142215.1 Candidatus Parcubacteria bacterium | reverse complement strand
ATCATTTCCGAAAAACTATCAGAAACTAAATATGTAACAACTTTTCTAATGTTTTTAAATATCACTCTGCCTTGTCTAACGGCAGCAACAATTGTACTAAAATTATCATCAAGCAAAACTATATCAGCAGTTTCTTTAGCTATATCTGTACCTGTTCCAAGAGCAATTCCAATATCTGCCGTTTTTAACGCTGGTGAATCATTAACACCATCACCAGTCATAGCAACTACTTCTCCACAAGCCTGAAGAGCTCTAACAATTCTGAGTTTGTGATGCGGAGATACTCTAGCATAAACATCAATTTTTTTAACTAACTTTTTTAAGTCTTCATCACTTATTTCATCCAATTTATCCCCTGTAATCATATGATCATTTTCAACTTTTAAGCCAAGTTCAAGAGCTATGGCTTTAGCGGTTAATTGATGATCTCCTGTTATAATAACTGGTCTAATACCAGCTTTTCTGCATGTTTGAATAGTTTCAACCGATGTAGGTCTAAGAGGGTCTTTAATAGCAATAAAACCAATAAAAACTAATTTTTGATCAAGCTCTCTCCAATCAATCTTGTCTTTCTGAAATTTTTCTTCTTTTGGTATGGATAAATCACGCATTGCTAAACCAATGACTCTTAAACCTTTTGACGTAAGTTTCTCATATGTTTTATAGAGTTGAATCTTTTCTTCTTTTGTAATTAAATTTATTTTACCTTTATGAAAAAATTTATTAGACTTTTCAAGCAAACGTTCTGGTGCTCCTTTCTCATACAAAACATATTTGATAGTATTGGTTTTATCTTCTGGTGCATTAATCTTTTCATGTAAACTAATCATGTACTTTTTTTCACTATCAAAAGGTACACTACCAATAAATATTTCATTTTTAAGAAGTTCTTTTTTTCTAAGCCCTGATTGAATTGCTGCTTTTAAAAGAGCTGTTTCTGTTGATGAACCAAGAAATTTCCAACTAGCTAAAGCGTCGTCTGGATTCTCAACAGAAGCGTCATTGCACATCATGGCAGTTTGTAAAGCCAAACTTACAATTTTAGCTTCCTCTTTGTCTTGTCTACTTCCTAAAGAACCAACTTCAAATTCATTTTCACCAATTACAATATGATCAACATGCATTTTTCCTTCTGTAAGTGTTCCAGTTTTATCGGTACAAATCACAGTAATAGAACCCAAAGTTTCGGCTGCTACAAGCTTTTTTGTTAAAGCTTTTTTCTTCAAAATTTGTTGCATCCCTAAAGCTAAAATAAATGTTACCGCGATAGTTAAACCTTCTGGAATTGCTGCAACTGCAATTGCCACACCTATTTCAAACATTTCAAAAAACGCTCTATCTTGACTAACTCCAATAATAATTATAAATGCACAAATCACCGTTGCAATAATACCTAAAAATTTACTAAACTTTGCAAGTCTAATCTGAAGAGGAGTAGCCTCTTCTTCAACTGTTTTTACCATTTGAGCGATTTTTCCTATTTCTGTATTTATTCCAATGAAAGTTACTACGGCTTTTCCTGTTCCGTGTGAAATAACAGTTCCTGCATAAACTATATTTTTTCTATCAGCAAGTGCTACTCCTTTTTTATATATTTGATCAAATTTTTTATTTACTGGAAATGATTCACCAGTTAAACTAGCTTCATCTACACGTAAATCATTAGTTTCCATCAAACGAGCATCAGCTGGCACTCTGTCTCCTGCTTTTAAAAATATAACGTCTCCTTTGGTAATAAATTTACTAGAAATTAAAATTTCATTACCATCACGCAAAACATAAGCATTGTGCTCAACTAAACTTTTAAGTTTTGAAATTGCCTGATTCGCCTTATTTTCTTGAATATAACCAATAATTGAATTTAAAATAACTGCTGCAAAAATTACTCCCGAATCAACATATTCCTGAAGTAGAAACGATAAAGTTCCAGCAACAAGTAAAATATAAGCTAAAGCATTATTAAACTGCGAAAGAAAAATAACAATTTTACTTACCTTCTTTTCTTCTGGCAATTCATTAAAACCATATTTTTTCAACCGTTTTTCAACCTCATCTTTATTTAAGCCTTGTTCGCTTGTTTTTAAATTTTTAAAACAATCTTTTATTTTCTCACTATGATACTCAAACATCACAAAAAAACTTGCAATTTTAATTGCAATTATTATTTTATTAACATAAGTATATTATAACACAAAATGAGTATATTCTAAAATTATAATAAAAACTTAAATATTATTTTACTTTTCTAATTCTTTTTAAACTTTCACCCTTTCCTAAAATTTCAGCTACGTCAAAAGGGCTTGGGGAAGCTTTTTTACCTGTGAGAGCAACTCGCATTGGCCATAAATATTCACCAATTTTTAATTCTTTAGCTTTTAAGTATGTTACAATAGAATCTTCAATTGAATCATTTGTCCAATTTTCTTCTGGTATTTTTTCAAGGAGCTCGTAAATTATATCAAGATTTTCTTTGGCTTGTTCTGATGTCATTTTTTTCCAAGCCAACATTTCATGGTCATAATTTAATTCGTCTTCAAAAAAGAAAGTGGTAATTTCTGCAATATCTGAAAGTTTTTTTAATCTTTCTTGTTCAATAGCAACTACCTTTTTAATATATTCATCACTTTGTTTTTCTATGTCATTTGTTTTTTTAAGATTTTCTTTTAAATAAGGCTTACAAAGTTCCGTTAATTCATCAATATCTTTTTGTCTAATATAATATCCATTTAAATAATCCAATTTTTCAATATCAAAAACACCTGGGCTAATTCCCATATCACGATAATTAAATTCTTTTTTAAGTCGTTCAATATCTAAAATTTCATTATCATCCTTGGGATGCCATCCTGATAAAACACTAAAATTAATCAAAGCCTCAACAAGATAACCTTTAGATTTATAATCTTCAACCGATACGTCTCCTTGCCTTTTACTTAATTTTCCTCCGCTTTTATTGAGGGTAAGTGGCATATGAATAAATTTTGGTGCTTCCCAGTCAAATGCTTTGTAAAGTAAAATATTTTTAGGAAAACTAGGAATCCATTCTTCGCCTCGCAACACATGAGTGATTTCCATTGAATGATCATCAATAACTACAGCAAATTGATATGTTGGCATTCCATCAGATTTTATCAAAACATGGTCTTCAAGTTCTTCGGCTTTAAATTTAATTTCACCGCGAAGTTCATCGTTCACAACAACCTCTCCCGATTTTGGCATTTTTTGTCTAATAACATATTTTTCACCATTTTTAATTCTTTCTTCAATTTCCTGTTTACTTAAATCTCTACAAGTCCTGTCATATCTAGGCGGAAGTTTTTTAGCTTGTTGATTTTCACGCATTTTTTGTAAACGATCAGGAGTGCAAAAACAATAATACGCTTCGCCTTTATCAAGTAATTCTTGTTTGTATTTATCATAGATTTCTTTCCTTTCGCTCTGAACATAAGGACCAAATTTTCCTCCCATATTCGGACCTTCGTCAAAATCAATTCCAATCCAATTTAAAACCTCTATCAAAGACTCTTGAGCCCCTTCAACAAATCTGCTCCTATCCGTATCTTCAATTCTAAGGATATGCGTACCACCTTCACTTTTAGCAATCAAATAAGTAAATAAAACAGTTCTTAAACTGCCTATGTGTAAATATCCTGTTGGAGAAGGCGCAAACCTAATTCTTGTTTTTTTATTCATATAAATATTTTAATAATACTTAAATTAGTTATTATAATTAATATAGTACCAAAATATATTATATAAATCAATCCTTTTATATAAAAAGGTTAATACTTGAAGTATTAACCTTGTCTATTATCAATCTAAATTTTTTTCTATTTTTTTAACAAATTTTTTTGTGCTTTTTTTGAAATAGAAGAATCAGGAGCAGGAAAATAAATTAAGTCATCACATTTTTTACAAAACGTTATACTTCCACAACACACATTTTCTGCAACTCTCTCCCAATTTCTGGTTTTACATTGTTCACATACTACTGTAACAATACGTTTATTTCCAAAAAGCCAAGATAAAAAAAGAGCAATATCGGATTCTTTCCAGTTTTCCATTTTATACCCTCCTGTTTTTTTTGTGTAATTAACTACATAACATCTATGGTTTATTTCCTTATATAACCGATATGAATTAATTCGTAAATATAAAATGTACTGATATAGTTACATTATACACATTTTCTGCTACTATGCAATACTAAAATATTTTTTAAACTACATCATCATTTAAATACAGACTAGCAATAATTAAATAGCCTATTCCGAGCGGATGATTTAAATAAGGACTAAAAATATGTACGATACAAATTACTAATACTCCAATAAAAACTGATTGCTTTATTATATCAGTACCAGTAAAAAGATTTTTTATATTTTTAATGCTGAATTTTTTAAATAAAATTTTGAATATTAAAGTTAGATATATAATTAAACCGAAGACACCTAATTTAATCCAAATATCCAGCCAGCCCCATTCAAAAGCAAAAGTTGTATAATTTCCCTCAGGATTTTCTTCATTTTTTATTCTTGGATCACTAGATGGATAAGTTACTGTTGAACCAAAACCTTGTCCTAAAATTGGTGATTGTTTAATTTTTTCAGTCAATTTTGGAAGCAATGCCCAACGTGAACTTGCACCAGCTTCTCCTTCAATCTGTCTCGTTCTTTCTTTCAACGCCTTACCCATGTTTATTGAATTACCATCTCCTATTGGAAGAGGAAATTCAATAATTAAATA
>JAGLJW010000088.1 GCA_023142215.1 Candidatus Parcubacteria bacterium | reverse complement strand
GATCGTACACTAATGCTATGATTTTATATTTATATTTATATCTATATTTATGTTTATATCTATATTTATTTAAATTAATCATTTTTTATTTTTAATGGGTCTGTCGCCAAACTACAGTTTTGGCATAAATTTTCTCAAAATCTGAGAATTTAGGTCATGCTGTGGTTTGGCGACAAACCCTTTTAATAGAAATTAATGTTAATCACGAGAAGCAAACACACCGTGGTAATCTTACAAACCAAGGAACAACAGTCCGACTAAGGAGATTGCCATCTTCAATCAAGTTAAGGATAAACTCAGCTCCGACTCCTCGCAATGACAATAAAGTTAGCTAATTTTGTAGCCTCAGTGAGTCACATTAAAGAGTGTTGACAAAAATTTTAATCCATGCTAAGTTTTAAAATCGTCCAAATAAAGCATTTTAATTTATATTTTATTTGGACATTATCTTACTTTAATTTTAACATAATATTTAGTATTTTGCCTAGGGACTACAGTTATTGCTGAACCTTCCCTCCTTGGTGATGTTTTAACACCTCATGTTCCTGGGCAAAATATTGAATATTATATAAAAAAATCACTAAATGTTAATTTAGTGATTTTTTTAAACTTTATTTTTTAAAAAGAAAAAAGGGGATAGTATTGATTACTTACTTCCCCTTTTGAAAAAAATTTATTCAATATTTCATTCTAACTCTGTTGTCGCTGGTGGTTTATCTGTTGAATCAAACCACACTCTATTAATCTTTGGATGAGTTGTTATGGCTTTTTCAATTTCAGATTGAACTTCTGGCGAAAAATAATATCCCGATACTGTCATAAAGTCTCGAGTTTGCACTCCTCTGATTAAAATAGGATAAGCATATGATCTACCATCACCTTTAATTCCAACTGTTTTAATTCCAATCAAGGCAACAATCAACTGTGAAATATCTTTGTAGATATTATGTTTTTTAAGAATCTCCGTAACAATAGCATCGGCTTCTTTAACAATTGCCAATTTATCTAAAGTCGCAGGTACACCAATTATTCGGATAAAAAGACCCGGTCCAGGAAACGGTTGTCTTTCCGTAATTGAATTAGGCAAACCCATTTCTCTGGCTAGTGCCATAATTTCATACTTAAACAACTCACGAATAGGATGCATCTCATTTAATTTCCATTTGTTTCCGATGTTGTGATGAGACTTTATAAGCGAAGCTTCTCCGACACCACTAGATTCAATATAATCTGTTGCAAGACTACCTTGAATAATGAAAGTAGCTCCAAACTTTTTAGCTTCTTCTTCCAGGATAGTGACATAAAGCTTTTTAAACGCTTTTCTTTTCTTCTCAGCATCTGTAATATTCTTAAGAGCTTCTTGGAAACAAGATGAAGTATTAACAATTTTCAGTCTAACATTGGCAGCTTTTGCATTAATCTTTATTTCTTCAATTTCGTATTTACGTAATGCACCAGTGTTAATACTTATGGCAAGTAGTTTTTTTCCAAGAATTGGAGCAATAATTGCAGACAAGGTACTAGAATCTACACCACCGCTAAAACCTATGATGGCTTTTTCTTCACCGATTGCTTCCGTAACTTCTTGATGAATATCACTAATAATATTATTTGGAACCCAATCATGTTTACAATTACAAATTTTAGATAAAAAATTTTGTAATATATCCTTACCATCATCAGTATGAGTTACTTCTGGATGAAATTGAAGTCCCCACATTTTTCTTTCTGTACTACCAATAGCGGCAATTGTTTGATTGTTATTTGATTTAGCTAAAATTGAAAATCCATCAGGAATTGTGATTATACTATCACCGTGGCTAGTCCAGATAACTTTTTTATCATCTAAGTCTGCAAATAAATCACAGTGAGATTCATAATAAATAATTTCAATTTTGCCATATTCTTTTTTCTCTCTTTCTACTCCAATCACACCTCCAAGGATATTTACCATCCACTGCATTCCATAACAAATACCTAATATAGGAATTCCCATAGAAAGAATTTCTTCAGGTGGTTTTGGTGAATGCGATTCATAAATACTAGCACTTCCTCCTGATAAAATAATAGCTTTGGGCTTGTTGATTTCTAACCAACTTTTAGCTTTAGTAGGAGGCAGAATAGCCGATCTGTAATTAAGTTCTCCTAAAGTGCGACCAATAACTTTAGCATATTGTGATCCCAAATCAATTACTAATACTTGAATCTGTTCCATGATAACTCTCCTTTTGACTAATTTTTGAAATTTGTCTCCAAAATATTAGCTTGTTAAATGAACATTTAATATCAAAAAATCTATATTTTTCGATATATTTTTTTTTACATACTTACTTTACTAAATATTTGAAAAAAAATCAAGTTTAATCTTAGTATATTATTTATATAATAAAAATAAGTCATTAATACTAACGGCTTATTTTAAAAAATATTTACTAAATTTTAACATCAATTATATTCCTACTTTTTTTTAAACTTTATTTTTTAAAATCTCCTTACAAAACTTCTCTAAATTAGTACTAGCAACAGCAATTTTTGAATCTGCTGTTCCATAGTAAATATACAATCTACCTTCAAAAATAGCTGTTCCTGTTGGGAATACCACATTATTTACATGTCCTTTTGATTCGTATTTTTTTTCAGGAGACATGAATGGTTTTATAGTTCTAGCAATAACTTTTGTTGGATTTTTAAGATTTAATAATACTGCTCCAGCACGATAAATACGCCCTTGATTTTTTGGTTCAACCCCATGATACAATAGCAACCAGCCATATTTTGTTCTGATTGGAGGTGCCCCTCCGCCAATATGTCTAGTCTCCCATCCTCGTTGAGGTTCCATAACTACATAATTAGCTAGTTTTTTTATATTTCTTTCCCAATATTCTTTTGTTCTATAAAAATATAAATGTTTAGCATAAGCAATTTGAATATCTGGCAAAATACGATGCATAAACACATACTTATTATTTATTTTTTCTGGGAAAAAAAATCCATCTTTATCCCAAACAAGCACATCTTTTCCTACATAGTCAGTGTAATATGACTTAAAAGTATAATAATCATCTTTAAGTTCAGTGTAACCAAACAATTTTCCAACTTTATTATAAGTAAATTGCGGTGAAATAATTCCTCCTTTTTTTAATTTAAATATATCTTTTCCGAATCTATATGCAGTCATAGCGTTTTTTCCGTCATGCACAACATAAGTCATGTAAATAATACCGTCAATTTTGGTAAGTCTAGCATCTTCAATACCTAACTTTTCATATTTATATTTTGGATATAAAAAAGGTTTTTTCCAGCGTTCAACAAGCTTAGTTGGTCCTTCCAGTCTAGCGTAACCTAAGCAAGATTTATGATTTTTATCAATAGCACGATAAACAACATGAACAGTATTTCCTTCCTGCAAAATTCCAGGATTAAAAACTGAAAGATTTTCAAATTCATTTTTTGTTGGTTTTAGAAGAATTCCTTCTTTTTTTATTTTAATCATTGCGTTTTTATTATCGTAATGTTAATATTATTACATAATTATTATATAATCATTATAGCAAAAGTATAAAAATTAGGCAAAATATTACTTTATGTCAAAAAAATTGCCTCCTGAATTTGAGGTAACAATTGAAAAATTTTCGCAAACAGGAGAGGGAGTCGGACAATTTGAAAATCGTTCTATTTTTGTTTGGGGAGCTCTGTTGGGTGAAAAATTATTAGTAAAACCTATAAAACTTTCTCGTGGTAAAGCAAAAGCAGAAATTGTAAAAATCTTAGAAGTTTCATCGCTTAGACGAGATGCAAAAGAAAATCATTTCTTAACTTGTTCACCTTGGCAAATTATGCCAGAGAGTGAACAAATAAAATTAAAAAAGAAAATTATTGGAAATATGTTTTTGAATATAAACGGAAAATTACCAATAGAAAATTTTGATATTACAAAAAGTAGAAATAATTGGAGCTACAGAAATAAAATGGAATTTAGTTTTGCCCTGAATGATAATAAAAAATTGTCGTTAGCTTTTCACGAACGAGGAAAATATTGGAGTTATTACAAATTTGATGAATGTGTTTTAGCAATACCAAAAATTTCAGAGTTAAGTAAAAAAATTATAAAAGAACTTATAAAACAAAAAGTAAAAATTGAGGATTTAAAAAATTTAGTAGTTAGATATAGTTATAATGAAAATAAATGTTTAGCAATACTTTACGTCGTTAAAGAAGATTTTAAAATTTTTGATTTTAAAGATAAAGATTTAGTCGGATTTCAAATAATATATTCCAATCCATTATCACCAGCAACAGTAATAACAAAATTATTACACAAACAAGGCAAAGATTATTTAATAGAAAAAATTTCAGGAGTTAAATTAAAATATTTTCATAATAGTTTTTTTCAAATAAGCCCACCAGATTTTTCCGTTTTAATAGACTACATAAAAACTCACATAAAAAAGGGCAAGCTCCTAGTAGATTTATATTCAGGTGTTGGCACAATTGGTTTTATGTTTACAAGTATTTTTGAAAAAATAATTAGTGTTGAATTTGATATTAAAGCAGTAGAAGCAGCCAAGGAAAATATGAGGAGTAATAATTTAAAAAATGTGGAATTATTTGATGGTGCAACAGAAAAACAAGAGCTTGATAATATCTTAAAAAATGCTGATACATTAATAGTTGATCCACCAAGAAGTGGGTTACATCCAAAAGTAATTAA
>JAGLJW010000087.1 GCA_023142215.1 Candidatus Parcubacteria bacterium | reverse complement strand
ATTAAGTGTGGTGCAAAACTAAGAAGTGGTGGTAAAATTAGCCATGAAACCAAGTTTCACAAAAAACACTATTTTTTTGTCATCCTCGTACCCGTCTACACGAGCATAAACTCCAGCGGGGGATCCATCTACGGAGGGAAGATGATTCAATTTAGTAAAAAACATTCTTAATTGCTATTAATTTGTCTAATAATAACAAAATATGGTGTTACTAATCTGGATCCCTGCCTGCACGAGGATGACAGAAAAAAAAGTTTTGTGATTATTATAAGCAAATGAATATAAAAAACGTCACACTAAATGTTATAGAGCCTTTTGAATAATTAAAAAATGGTATAAAAAATTTTATTAATACTTCAAAAGATGTTAATATTAAAATATAGAATTAAGTTACTTTTTTAAATGATTAAATTATAAACATTACAAGTTTGACTTTTTGACATTTATATATTAAACTATAGATAACTAATAAAAAATATATGATTAATAAATATTTTAAATTTTTAAAAAAAATAAGAAACGAAAAAGGTTTTAAACAAAAGGAAGTTGCTGAAAAATTAGGGATTTCTAGATCTTCTTATATTTCTTTTGAGCAAGGAAAAACTGAACTTAATTTTTCTCAAATTATAAAATTATTAGATGTTTTTGGAATATCTCTAGAGGAAGTGGAAAATGGATTACAACCGAATTATGAAAAATATAAAGAAATGATTTTAGCGTATCTTAGAAATGCATCTTCTGATGATGATTGTGTCTTAAAAACCAAATTAGCCAAAATGCTTTATTTGGCTGATTTTGCTTGGTTTTATGAAAAATTAGAAAGTATGAGCGGAATGAAATATCGTCGTATTAAATATGGTCCTGTGCCTGATATATATTTTAGAGCAATATCTGAATTAGAGGAAGCAGGAAAAATAACAATTAATCACAAGGAAGATATGTTTTTAATTTCCGAAAATAGAGGATCACAAAAGCAAAAATTAGAGAATTTATCAAAACAAGAACTTGAATTAATTAAAAAAATATCTAAAAAATGGAAAAATAAAAATACAAATGAAATCGTGGACTTTACCCACAATCAACTTCCTTATAGTCTTTGTTCTCCTGATGAAATAATTCCTTATGAATTAATAACTCAAGAGAATCCTAAATATGTCTATTAAGTACTCAGTTTTAGTAGAACATTTTGCTGAGCGTCATTTTATTAAAAACTTTAAAAAAAAATATAAAACAGCTTGGCATATAACATATAAAGCCATAGTTGAAGAGTTTAAGCGAATTAATCCTTTACTTAACACTTCCATTGCTGAAGTTATTGTTCATGTAGCTAATATTAAAATAGTCAAAACAGAATTTCGTGTAGCTGGAACAAAACAATCCAGAAAAGCTTCTGGTAATAGATGTATTATAGCTATTCACGAGGACAAAAAAATAGTTAATATTCTTCTAGTTTATCATAAGAGTAATTTAGGCGATGGAAATGAAACAATTAAATGGAAAGAAATAATTAAAAAAAATTATAAAGAATATAAAAATTTAATTTAAAATCTAAATTTCTATTTTTACAGAAATAGTAAATGTGAAAAAATAATTAAATTAAATTAAATAATAATATATAATCTAATATCAAATTATATGGATTGGACAACAACACTAATAAGTATTATCAGTTCAACAATATTTGCAAGTACTGTGACTGCTCTTATTAATTACAAAACACAAATTAACACCATTAAAGAATCTGGTTTATATGCAAAACGTGCTGAAGTATTAGATATTATGATGAAGAAAATAGAAAATTTAGACAGATCTACAAACAAGCTTGTATCACCATTTCAAGATAAAACAACAGATCAGGCAGAAATTATACGACGTAAAGAATCTTCGGAATCATTTAACTCTTTTGTTTATTATTATAGCGAAAATAGACATTATTTATCTAAAAAATTGTCAGATAAAATAGAGAAATTTCATAAAGACTATCATGATATATTTACAAAATTTTGCTATAAGGCTAGGATTATAGGAGAAAAACCTAATATAAAAGAATGGCAGGAGCTTGTAAAAAAACATTCAATTGAACTATCGGAACAAAAAGAATGTATTACTAAAGAATTCCGTAAAATAATCGGGGTGAAATAATTATATTAGCAAAAATAAACAATCAAAAAATATAAAAAGTGCTAAAATTAAAATTTGTTAAATTTAGCTAGAAAAAAAATATTAGTCAATTAAAAAAAATATAAAGTTTATTAAAATTTTTATTGAAAGAATTTAATTTATATCATTATACATGAAAAAGAAGATTTTATTTATTAGAATATTATTATGGGGAGGTTTATTTTCTTTTGTCTTTTTTCTTTTTTGGCAGGGGATTGTTCCAACTGGAAAAATAATTTATTCTAGAGATTATTCAGATAGTAACTTTTTTATTAGTGATTTTACACCAAAAGAAAGATTTGAAAAAATTGAAGGCACTAGACTTGTTAATGGAAATCCTATTTATTTTTCTTTATTTACGCCAAGAATTTTTGATAAAGCTACTCTTAATATTAAGTACAAGAATATTGAGGATGTTTCAGAAGATGAAAGACAGAATAGGGTAATTGAGGCTGGAATTTTAGTTGATGGAAAAAATTGGCGTCATGAATTAAAACCAATTGAGAATAAAATTATTGATCAATTAAGTTTGGTTTGGGATAATATCAAAGAAGGTGATTTAGTTTTTCTTCAAAGAGAGAAAAAATATAATTCAATTTCTGACTTCTTAAAAAATCTTCCTAATCATGATGAATTTGCGGTTTATAATTATGATTTAAAAACGGATTTTATAATTAACGATTATAGTATAACGAGTGAGGAAAATACTATAAATCATGCAATTCGTGGTTCATATCAATTTTATACTTACATTAAAGACGAAGTTTTAGATTTTGAGTTTGATATTTTAGATATAAATAAAAATAAAGATTCAGATAGTGTTGATATATTTTTATATTATGAAAATCAAATGATTGCTACTAGACATTTAGATGATGATGGAATAATTGAAGAT
>JAGLJW010000086.1 GCA_023142215.1 Candidatus Parcubacteria bacterium | reverse complement strand
CATAAAATAAAACTTTAATAATTAATGGTAAAAAAATTTAATAAGTATAAAATTTTACTAAATTTTAATAATTTATTTTTTTTCTCTTGTAAATACTGTCTCAATGTCGTCAAAAGCTTTTCTGGTATTTATTACTGCCTCGTCATCCTCTGGAAACTCTTTTTTTGTTATTATGTTTTCAAAGCTATCTTTAAATTTCAGAATTTTCGTATGTATTTCATTCTTTACAGCTAATGGCAATAACCGAAACATATCTTTATACTCATCGCGTTTTAACAAGATATTTGACATACGTTCAGCCTCTATTCCTATGTAACGCGAATATGTATAACTTGCTAAAGTATTGTATTCTGCTTCGGGCTTATTAAGTTCCTTAATAGAATTTTCAAGCGTTTTAAATCTATCCTCAAAAAAATTTTTATAATCTTCTGCATTAAATATTTCATCGTGGTATTCTTCGTTCATTCTTACTCTTTTAAACCAATTAAAATATCCAACAGTATGATCAACATAATTTTCTAATCGTTCATGCTCGGCTTGATTATAATCATCTGCATCTTCATCAGGATTATCTTTCTTAAAGTTAATCAATTCCTGAGTTGCAAGACTTATTTCTTTCAAACGAGCATCACGACTTTTATTAATTTCTAAAGCTTCTTCCTCCGCTTTATTTTTCATTGCTTCTAATTCTTGTTCGCACTTTCTTATTTCTTTTACTGTTCGCGCCTTTTTAATCTTATCAATCAACTCAGCAATAAAATAAAAAGGTTTCATATCCGCAATTGGTTCTGTAATCGGCTCTCCACTACCTCGCCTTTCAAATCTTTCTTTTTCTTCTTTTTTTTCTTCAAGTTGCCACTCTTTTTCATGATACTCATCTTGAGAATAAGAGCTAGGTTTAGATGATTCTTCAATACCCATAAATTTTATTCTTTCACAAAATTTAAATTTATTAAAATTCAAAAATTTAATAAGTACAAAATTTTGTAAATTAAAATTAATAATTAATCCTCCTAATACTATTTTTATAATAATACAAATAAAAAAAATATCAACTTATTAAACTATCAATATCGGTGAGTTAAGAAAACTCAAATTGCGCAAGTCCACGAACATAATTGACACTTTTTTAAATTTTATTGATTCTTTAACTCCTTAACAATTTTTTCCTGCGCGCCAACCATTTCCCTGTCGCTTAGTTTTTTTATATTATTCAAATCAATCGCGGTTCCATGTCCGTCGTTTTTTAATCTCGGGATAAGCCAAACATGCGCGTGGGAAATCTCTTCGCCCAAAACCAATGACACGACATAATCGGTGTTAAAAGCTTTTTTGATAGCGTTTGCGATTTTGGAAACAATAATATAATACTCGGAAATGTTTAACGAGTTATCGTTTTTAATCGGCACATCCCAAACCCAGCGAAAATGCTTTTTTGGTATAACCAAAACATGACAGGGATTAAGCGGTCTAATATCCAAAAAAGCCAAGAAATTTTTATCTTCATATACCTTGTAGCAAGGCAATTCCTTATTCGCAATTTTACAAAATAAACATTCCATTATTTTTTAAAAATTAAATGTTATTCTTCTAATCCATCAATAATTAAATTCATGCTTTTATTTTCTTCGTCTTCTTCGTAGCGATCCTGTTGAGGCCAGCGATCAAGACCGTCCCCCTTAATTCTCG
>JAGLJW010000085.1 GCA_023142215.1 Candidatus Parcubacteria bacterium | reverse complement strand
AACTGTAGTTTGGCGACAGACCCTATTTTTGTGGAAACAAAAAAAAGGGTTTCAGATGAAACTCTTTTTATTTTTTCCAATAATATTTCCAATGTTTTGTCCAAATATTCTGTTTTAATTTTATATACATTTTTTCAGCTTTGATTTTTGTTTCTCTTGTTGTTACATCTTCTAAACTACGAATTGCACGAATAAGCTCATTAATACCTCGTTCAATTTGATCTGGATTCCATGAGATTCCAGAGAAAAGTTTGAAATCTCTGGCGGCTGCCCACCAAAAAGTGCAACTAGCTAAACCTCGTACTAAATGCCAACGTGCCCAAGTATGGTTACTATCGTTTGGATATTTATTAATTGTTTCAATTGTTAAATTTGCTAAATCCCAGAGTTGATTATGAATTTTATTTTTTTTATTTTTCCATAAAATAAATGGCTGATTTTTTTCAAGTTCCTTTTCGGTAGATTCCCAACTAGAATCAACTAAATCTATTTTTTCTGTAACATGATTTTCATTTAAAAATTTTGAAATAGTTTTAGTTTCCAATTTTTTATCTTTTAAAATTTTTTCAAAAACAGCAGTATGATCAATGTGGCGTAGTCCATAAAGTTCACCGTCTGTTGCAGTTATTAACAAATTGTCATTTATTAATTGTTTATCTATCAAGTCAGGAATATAATTTAAAGATTTTTCTCTTGACCTAAAAATTACTTTCAATTTTGAGTTTTTATCAATGTAATTTTTTGTAAAATCAACTTGATTTAATTTTCCATTCATTGCAATTTCATCTAAAATAATCCATTCATATCCAAGTTTTTTTATAATTTTTCCTATTTTTTTGCTGTAAGCCATTTCTGGTAAAAAGAATCCTTTTGGCTTGTAATCTTTTCCAATATATTTTTGTAAAATTTCTTCATGTTCTTTGATTTGTTTTTCAATTTCAATTTCTGGAATAAGTGGCAATAGTGCATGATAAGCAGCCGTTCCTGTTAAATCAATTTTCCCAGAATTTACAAGTCTGGCAATTTTCTCAATTAACCAAGAGTAGCCAAGTTCGTCCCAACGCAAAAATAAACATCCCTGGATGTTCATAGTAAATTTTACATTGTCATGTTCTTCTATTGCTCGTATTATCCTTGTGTAACTTTCATCCGTTGCTTCTTTGATTATATGAGCATCAGTGTTGGCTGGTTGATAAAGATGTAGAAAATTAATCCATTGCATATTTATAAGGTTTTAAATATTTTATTTTTTTGTTCCGTTTAATTTTATAGCTTTTTTATAAAGAGTAACATATTTTTTGGCAGGAATTTCCCAGCTATTTGATTGTTGCATTCCTCTGAAAACTATATCATACATTATGTTTTTGTATTTGTAAGTTTCCAGTGCTCGCACGATTGCTTTAAAAAGCGCAAATTCATTAAATTGTTCAAAAGTAAATCCAGTCCCTTTATTTGTTGTTGGGTTGAAATCTGTTACAGTATCATACAAACCTCCAACTTTTCTAACAATTGGTACACAGCCATAACGCATTGAAATAAGTTGATTTATTCCGCAAGGCTCATGATGAGATGGGAGCATAAAAAAATCACTTCCAGCATAAACCAAAGTTTCGTATTTTTGGTTTAGTTTATGTGATGGTATGACTTTTATGTTTTTTGGAAACTTTTTCTCAAATTTTTGTAATTCTTTAATGTAATTTTTATCTCCTGAACCGATAAAAATAAATTGAGTTTTAGTTCTTGCTAATGGTTCAAGAATTTTTAAAATTAGTTCAAAACCTTTTTGAAAAGTTACTCTGGAAGTTGTGCAAATGATAGGAGTATTTTTATTTATTGGTAGGTTGAATTTTTTTTGTAAAAATGTTTTGTTTAATAATTTTTCTTTTATAGAATGTATGTCATATTTTCTATAAAGTCCAGGGTCTTTATTTGGAGCATAAGCTCCATAATCAATTCCATTGACAATGCCGAATAAGCGGTCTTCTCTGTTTTGTAAAATTCTATGCAAATCTTGCCCGAAATCTTTAGTCAAAATTTCATCACGATATTGCATGGAAACAGTGTTAATCATATCAGCAGACAAAATAGCTCTTTTGGCAAAATTAATATATTCAATATCGTCATCAGCTAAATGTGGAATTCTTTTTCTTCCATCATCTTTTTTGTCTTGAGGAATTTCCCACCAATTGTGTCCTAATTGAAAAACTAAATTGTGAATTGTAAAAATTGTTTTAGCGTTTTTAAGAGTTTTTGAATATCTAAAATCTGTTTTTAAATAAAATGGAATAAGTCCTGTTTGCCAATCATGACAATGAACAATATCAGCTTCAAATTTCAACATAGAAATTAATTTAAGAGCGGCAATGTCAAAAATTAGAAATCTTGCATTTTCATGTGCTGATCCATAAAGGGTTTTACGGCAGGAAAAGAATTTTTTATTTTCAATAAAATAAATTGGTAAGTTTTCCATTGAATAGCCTTTCCAGTAATTTACGGTGACTGTATCTTCGGAATTTAAAAAAACTTTTACATTTTCATGAATAAGTTTTAAATTATGCTTTTTTTTATTTATAATTTTACCGTAGAGAGGTGTGATAATAATAATATCATGATTTAATCTCTTAAGTGCTTTTGGTAAACTTCTAGCAACGTCGGCAAGACCGCCACTTTTTGAAAATGGAGATATTTCAGCTGATATGGAGACTATTTTTAATTCTTTATTCATATTGATTGAACGTTTTCTATTTGTTGTGTATTTTGATATGTTTATATATAATATAAATAAGATTTAATTTAAAATTGAATCTTATTTGGACGTGATAATGATTATTTTATTTGTGATTTAAAGTCTATAAAATAATTTTACCTTATTTTAAAAAATATATCAATAAGTTTATTTATTTTTGTTATTACAATTTAGAAATATTATAGTATTACAAAATTAATTTTAAAAACATTATGTTTAAAAAGTATAAATTACATTTTATTAAATGTAAAGCTGATTTAATTAAAATTACTATATTAGCTTTTGTTTTTATCTTTATAATAGGAACTTTTGGATTTGAAAAAGAGGCAAATGCTCAAACAGAAATTATTGGTTTAGTAAGACAAGATTGCACAGGATATAATAATTGTTTCACTTCTTTATCTCAGTGGGAAGC
>JAGLJW010000084.1 GCA_023142215.1 Candidatus Parcubacteria bacterium | reverse complement strand
TTTTAGTGATTGGCGACAGTCCCTTAATTCCCAGCTCTTTCAATCTTGAAAAAAACTGAGTGTTATTTTTAAAAATAATGGTTTTCATTTTTAGTTTTTCTGCAACATCTAAATTTTCTTGTTTATCATCTACAAAAATAGATTCTTCTGGCTTTACTTTAAGTTTCTCCAAAATTAATATAAAAGCTTTTTCGTCTGGTTTTTTTAATTTATCATCACTAGAAATCTCTAATGCATCAAAATTTTTATAATATTTATTTGGCACTAAAACATCTTTAGACAAGTGGAACTGATTAGATAAAATTCCTATTTTATAATTATCTTTTTTTAAGTCTAACACATAGTTGTATAATTCATTGTTCTCTATAGTATTATTGCTATAGACGTTTTTAAAAAGCCTTTCTACTTCTTTAGGGCTTATCTTTAAAACATTAGACATCAAATTCATAGTTTCTTCTTTGGAAATATTCCCAACTGATGATTGTCTATATATACTAATTAGCTCTTCCAAGAACATTGAAGCATCAATTCCAAAATTTCCCAAAAGTAAACAGGCTTCCCTAAAAGATGACAACAGATTTTTTTCTTTGCCATTTTTTTTAGCTAAAAATAAAACTCCTCCAATATCGAAAATTAATGCTTTAATGTTTGAGTTAATAAGTTTTTTATTCTGATTCATGTGTAAAATTATATTACTTTTTTAAAATTTCGTTTAACATCAGGCTTGAGGGAAGTTTTTTATTCAGAGTGGAGCGTAGATTTGCCATGTTTATTAATAAGAAAACCCAACGCTAATCCAAGAATTAAAGTCATTATTGACATTGGAATTAAATTAATAGGTTCTTGCCAACTAACCAATATGCCTATGGGTATTAATAGCAATATTGAAATCAGTAATCCTTTCCATATACCTTTAATTTTAAGATTAGAAGTTGAGATTAAAAACACTGCAATAACCCAGTGTGTAAATGCCGTAGCGTGGTCGGAGTGATAGCGAAGAAGTTAAGGCTTAGAAAATTATCTATCTTCAGAGTATTTATATTGCGGTTGACATTGATTATTAATACATTTACACTCAATTTGATCGCAATCTATACCGAGCAATAGTTGATATTGCTGATTAATGTTGATACAACCGATAGGACAAGCTTGATGACAATCTTCATCCTTTGTACAGCTTCTATCACATACATCTGACTGTTTAGCACTACATAACTTTGAAGGTGAAGGTATTTTTTTAAGTTCGTTATGAGGTAGTTTGTCAACTTCTTTGTTAAGATTTTTAGTACAACCAGTAATAGTAAGAATTAAAATGAGTGGTACTAATATGTAAAATTGTTTCATATATAGTTTAAGGACTTTAATACACAGAATTTGTATATTATATGAACTTATATTAATATTTTGGTATTGAAATAATTCAACAACTTTAATGTTAAAATATCCAACAATTTTATTATAACACAATTCTTCATAGATTTAAAAGGCAAAAATTTAGGCGGGTCTAGAGAATAACCAGAGAATAAATTTTTATAATTTTCTTTAACATTAGAGCCTTTTTGAATTTTTTTGTTAGCAAAATTGACAATTTTTTGTTTTTCTGCTATACTGTAATGATACTAATTTTGGTATCAAAGTTCTTCACAATAATTTCAATAGGAGAAAATGTTATGAGAGCAAAGATTTTTTTCGCGGTTATTATCGCATTGTTTGTGGTTACAGCGGGCGCATTTGCGCAGGATGTTCAAAAAGGCGATTCAGCCAAGGTGCTGAGTCGGGAATGGGTAGATATAAAAAATCCCGATCCTATTAAAAACAGAAATGTCACTTTCAAGTATGACGACTCCTGCAATATTCAGTGCGGAGGAATTGTGACGGTGGTAGGAATCCATGGCGATTTACTACTTGTGCGTTATACTATTGATGATAAACAATCTAGTGGTACACTTTGTCCATCGGACGTTGTGTTCTTTGTTGCAAAGGAGAAATTTTTAACCATGACCGACAAATACAATCGTCGTGTCCAGGACGAGAAAACGAGCGAAAAAAATCTCATCAAAAACATTCTCAAGCAGTAACAGATTTGCCAGCATATCATAACCCTCCACAGATATATTCTGCGTGAGGGTTTCTTTTTTAAAAAAATTTCAAAAGGGTTCTATTTACAAATAAAAAATTATAAAAATATTACTCTCTGGCGTAACTAGATATACTTTGTTGTATAATAGTAATTATCATTAAATATAAGTTCAAAAACAAATTTTTATACCAACAGGACAATGGTCGGAGCCTAAGGCTTTATTTAAAATAAAAGCTTTTTCTATGTTGTTTATAATATCATCACTAACGCAAAAATAGTCAAGACGCCAGCCGACGTTTCTTGTTCTGGCGGCTGCCCTATAACTCCACCAGGAGTATTTTCGTTCTTGTGGGTGAAAATGTCTGAAAGTATCAATAAAACCAGAATTTAGAAATTTTGTCATTGCTTCTCGTTCTTCGTATGTAAAACCAGGACTTCCAATATTTGCTTTTGGACGGGCTAAATCAATTTCATTGTGAGCTACATTGTAATCCCCTGTGATAATTATAGGTTTTTTCTTTTCAAGTTTTTTTGCTTTTTTTAATAAAATCTCATTAAATTTTAATTTATAAGGAAGCCGAGAAAGTTCTCCGTTTGCGTTTGGATAATAATTATTAACTAAATAAAAATCTTTGAATTCAATAATTTGTGTTCTACCTTCAATATCAAAGTCTATTACATCTAAACCATTTTTTGTTTGATTACTTTGTGGTGAGATAATAGAATCGTATATTTTATTTTTAATTAATGTTGCTGTTCCGCTGTAGCCTGGTCTTTTAGCTGAATTCCAAAAAGTTTTATAGCCTAAAAATGTATTTTCATCAAAACCCTCTTTGGCTCGCATGATATCTCCAATTTTAATTTCTTGCAAACACAAAACATCAGGTTTTTCTTTTTCTAAAAAATCCAAAAAACCTTTTTTTATAACCGCTCTTATTCCATTTATATTCCACGATAATATTTTCATGGGTCTGTCGCCAAACTATAGTTTTGGCATAAATTTTCAGATTTTGAGGAAATTTCTTCAAAAATCTTTTCG
>JAGLJW010000083.1 GCA_023142215.1 Candidatus Parcubacteria bacterium | reverse complement strand
TTTGTGCGTAAGGTGAGTTATTAATAAAAAAAGGGATAGAATTCTATCCCTTATGAAGTAAATAATGAAAAATTTATTTTTTTGTAACTTTATTTTTTAGCCGAAGCACCATATTTTGCTTGGTTAACTACATTTGTACCAAGAATATCTTCGGCTTTTTTGTAAATTGAGGAATCATTAGTCTGTTGTGCAATTTCTAAATAACGATTACCAATATTAATTTTTTGATTATCAGTAAAAGTAAATAGAAGTGCCGCATCGAGACGTTTAATTGATTGAGCATTATCCGTACTTGGATGATTTACAATAACCATTGCATTTCGATAATTCTTGGCACTATTAACTTTTGCACCAAAACTCTCAATTCCATCTATCAAATTTTCAATATAACCATCTTCGGTACAATCAAGCTGGTATTTATCACTTTCATGATAATAATAGTTAGAATTAATACATTCAAAAAGCTCTTCTTGCAAACTACTAACAACTTTTTTACGATAACTACCATACACATCATCCATGCTAACCGCATTTGTAAAATATCTAATTGCTGATTTCACATTTCTTTTTGTTATCAATTTTTCCATTCCAAGCTGATAGTTCGCCTCTGCTTTTTCACTCGAAGGACTATTACTACCAAAAGATATAATATCACGCCAAATAACTAATGCCAAATCTACACGACCACCATCCATTAAAAATTTCATTGCTGTTTCAGTGCTAGTTTTGTGATTTCTGATAGTCTTAATAGCTAATTCGCAATTACCTCTCTTCATATCTTCAACAGCTTGCATTATCCAATCATCATCAGCAGAGAAGGATATAGAAGTCAACAACAAAACAAAACTAACAATAGAAACTAAAATTATTTTCTTCATGATTCTCTCCTTTTTGGTTTTTATAGATTTTTATATTTTTAAAACAAAAAAATAAAATTTTTAAAAGAGCAGTATTGTAATAATATTTTTATTTCCGTGTTGACTATAACATATTTGGAGAAAAAAATCAATTATTGGTTAATATAAAGTTAATAAAATGGCTAGTTGTACATAAAATTTCTTTAAAAATTGATAAAAAAAATAACTGCAGTTTCACTGCAGTTATTGTAATTAGTTTTTGAAAATCTTTTTATATTTCCAAATACTAAAAATTCCAAGAACTAATATTGTTACTCCCAAGATTTGTAAGCTCATGCCTAGCTCCCACTTGAGTAATACCAAGCCAAAAGTCCACAAGCTCACAGCCTGAACAAGGGCAATGCTGGCTGACTTAATAGACAGTACCGTAGCACGATTCTTTGAGTCCAAATGCCTGTTTATAAAACTTGAGAAAAACGGTTGTTTAAATCCTCGTACTAAATTCTCAGACAAAACTAAGACAATTGCCAGCTGAGAAACAAATACTCCCATCAAAAGAATTGGCACTCCCATCAAAATTAGCATAAAGATAATTATACTTAACTCGCTCATTTTTCTTTCTATTTTGTAAGCATATTTACTAGAAGCCCAAGCCACTATATTTAAGCTAAAAAATACCCAACCAAAATATTTGTAATCAAGCTCTACTAATTCAAAATACGGATTATAAGTAAAGAACCACAATTTAGAAGCTACCGCTATAAGTGCTACATAGGCTATTATCCATTTAATAGCTTTATGATTAACTACAAATAAGATACTCATTTTCATGAAATCAAAATGCTCTTTATGGCTAATTTTTTCTGTATTTTTAGATTCCTTAAAAAAGAAAGTTAATACAAAAGAAACAAACATGCCAGGGACAGATAAAAACATTGGCAGTCTGGGATTAATATCATAAAGATAACCTGAAGCAATAGATCCAATTGCCAAAATGATAAATATTCTCGATAATATCTGACCATTTACCCGGGTAAGCTCATCCTCTTTGCCAAGCTCTTTTAAATTATCCACCAAGAAAGCCTCATCTGCTCCTGAAGCTATGGCAAAGCCAAGCATCACTAAAATATTACTGACCCAAACTAAAAATGGTGAATTAAGTGAAGCAAATAATATCATGGCTACTAATTGCAAGAAAGAACCAAGTATCATTGCTTTCCTTCTACCAAGCAAATCTGCCCAAGCACTAGAATATATCTCTACAAATATTAAAGCAAAAACTACAACTGCCTCCATAAAATACAATTCTGACAAACTCATTTTACCCACATTTATAATATAGGTAATAATAACTGGTCCCCAAAAAAATGGCATTCCTATAGTTTTAAACCAGGCATACAATTTCACATTACGATTAGCTTCTTTTTGATTCATATTTTTTTTCTCCTTTCTGGAGCTTGATTATTAACCAACTGGACAATTCCACTCCATTCTTTACCAAAAATTTAGGCTACAACTTCATAAAAAAAGTTCTGAATATCCCGATATTAATCACTTTTTTTATTTCGTTTCGCTCTAAATTTTAGATAAATAAAAGAATGAAATTGTCCAGTTGGTTAATAATTAAATTTACTAAATAAAATAAGCTCGGCTTTTATTCAGCCGAGCTTATTTTAAGATATTTTAATTTTATTTTGAATTTAAGTTCTCAAATAATTAAAATAAACACGGCTAAATAAAATATAGGTAGGCACAATAGAACAGGCATTTCCAGAAATACCTTGCATCCATTTATTTAGTTGTTTATTTATATTATTTTCCATATAATAATACCTTAATATAAAATTAATATTTCGTCAATAATTCATTTAGTGGTTTAAATTTTTTAGAATTCATAATTTTGCTAATATGATATTTTCCTTTAAACCAAAATGCCTTATGTGCACACGCATTTTTCTTTGATAAAACAATTTTGTATTCATCATCTCTTATTACTAAAGCACAACAATTATCTACCGCTATAGCAGTTCCTGCTGTTTTTTCCATCATTTTTTTTAAATGTTCTCTTCTCTTCTTCTCCGTATCAAAATGTGGACAAAAAGATATTGGTATCCATCCTAAACCTTTTAATTTTATAAAGTCAAAATTAAATTTTCTATTTTTAAATTTTTTTGAATCCGAACTAAAATATTTAAACCAACATACCGCACCAGCACTTAAGCCAGATATTACTACTCCTTTTTCCCACGCTTTTTTTAATAATTTATCCACGCCCATATCTTTCCATACCTTAAGCATTTCCACTGTATTTCCTCTTCCAACATAAATAATATCGGACGATAACATTTTTCTTTCAATTTCTTTTTTTGTGATTTTTGTATCAATTAAATAAAGAACATCAACCTTACATCCTAATCTTTTACCAAAATGTCTTTTTATGTCTTCAATATACGAACTTGCATCAAAGCTAGCAGTGGGAATAAATAAAAGTTTTGGATTTTTTTTACCACTATATTTGATAATTTCTTTATCAATTATTTTGGTTTCAATTGAAAAACCAGGTCTGCCTATTTCTCCGCCGCCGATAGCTACAATAGTTTTCATAAATTTATTTTAATAATATCACAAAATTAATGCTCTGTGATTTTTAAATTAATATGCTCATCATTAGCATTTAAACTTACTCTTCCGCCAATCGGGAAAGTAAATTGCGGTGTTGTATGTCCAAAATCGGCATTAGCTATAATTGGCATATTATTTAATTCTTTTTTTATTTTGATAATTTTTAATAATTTTTCATTATTCATTTCACTACCCTTTTGAAAACGTCCAATTACAATTCCTTTAACTTTTGAAAAGTCTGGCTGATGAATAAGCGATTGCAAATCACGATCAAATGACAAAACATTGCTTTCATTGTCATCCTCTATAAACAAAATCACATCACAAAGTTTAGGAAAATATTTTGTTCCTTGAAGCAAATTGAAAGTACAAAGATTACCACCTATTATTCGTCCTTCTGCTTTTCCTTTATTTATTAATGAATAACCCTCGTTCTTTATAAATTCTCTTTTTTCTTGATCCAAAAACCACGTATCATCACTCCATTCAATTGAAGATTGTATTTGAAACTCATCAGATTCAAACAAGCATTTTTTAAAATACTCTACCGTATAATCAATACCTTGAACCATTCCTAAAGTGGAAAAATGTGGTCCATAATATGTGACCAAACCAGTCTTGGCATAGATAGCATTAAACAAAGCCGTAACATCAGAAAAACCGCAAATTATTTTAGGATTATTTGCAATTAAATCATAATCAATATAATCTAAAATCTGATTTACATTATATCCTCCGATTACCGTTAAAATTCCTTTTACATTTTTGTCCGAAAACGCTTCGTGCAAATCATCAATTCTTGATTTAATAGACGAAGACATAAAATCATCAATTTCTTCAACATTCTTTGAATAACTCACTTTTAAACCTAGCTCATCAAATTTTTTGATAGCAATCTCTCGCACTTCCTTAGAAATCAAACTCAAACTTCTTGATGGGGCAATGATCCTTATTTCATCACCTGATTTTAATTTTTGTGGAATCATATTTTTAAATAAATACTACATTATATTAACAAAATATTTCAAACTCGTTACTTCTCTAAAATGTATCCCGAGGCTGGTCCTTTTCCTACCTGTTTAATCAGGCCTAGTTTTTTTAATTTCTGCAAATTAAGCTGTGCTGTTCTTTTCGGACATTCTAAAATATCAACTATATCACTAATTGTTATTTTCCCCATTTGATCCATAAAATCTATTATTTTTACTTGATCTTTATTTAAATATATCTGAGATCCAATTTCATCATTAATCTTTTTTGAAGAAAAACTAAGAACCTGTATTTTTACTCTCAATATTTCTTCCTTAAATCCTTTTGTAAAATATTCAAGCCAAGACGTAAAATCAGTTTTTCGGTCTTTGTAATTTTTACCAATGTCTATTGCTTTATAATAATTTGGTCTGTCTTTATTGTAATAATCTTCCAAGGCAAATAACTGTCTAAAATCATAAGCTTTAGAATATAATAAAAGCGTAGCCATTGCTCTGGCTGTTCTGCCATTTCCATCAGAAAATGGATGAATGGCTGCTATTTCTTGATGAACTATTCCAGCTGTAATCACTGGATTCATTTCTTTATTTTTACTTGCCAAAAGCCAAGCAATCAAATCTGAACAAAGTCTTGGTATTACTTTAGCATTTGGTGCTGTATATACTATTTCCTGAGGTTTACCTAATTTTCTTTTTACTACATAAACTGCTTTTTTTCTATATACTCCCGATTGCTCTTTTGGTAAAGTTTTGTTAGTTACCAACCCATGAATTCTAAGCATTGTTTTCTCATTTATCTTCCCTTTTTTCTTGATAATACTCTCAATATATTTCATGGCTTTTAAGTAATTTTCAACTTCATAAATATCACGTGATGGTGCATCAATTTTTTGATGATTATATAATGCTTCTACTTCTTTTATATTCAACATATTACCCTCAATAGCAGTTGAACTATGAGTCATTCTAATCAAAGCTTGTCTTCTTAAATTAATCTCCTGTTTAGGTAATAATCTTGCGCGTTCAATAACAACTTTAGCTTCAGTAATTTCTGTAAGCATTTTTAATATTTTGTTGGTAACTTTATATTTTGGATTAAACATATTTTTTCTATTTATATTTTAATCTTAACATAAATAATTAAATCGCGCAAGAATCGCGCAAGATATCGCGCAAGAATATTATAAAACTACCATTATAAAACATAATAACAACATAGAAATACGATATATAATACAATGTCTTATAAGATAATAATGAGAAAATTTTTTAAGATTTACTATATTTAGACACAGAAAAACCTTTGCAACAGCCATATTTAAATCTCTAATTGCATATATATATATTGGTTATTTAGAT
Source organism: Candidatus Parcubacteria bacterium (assembly GCA_023142215.1). GTDB lineage: Bacteria > Patescibacteriota > Patescibacteriia > Patescibacteriales > UBA12075 > JAGLJW01. The sequence goes on along the minus strand of JAGLJW010000083.1, from coordinate 4,134 downwards.
TCCAATATGTGAGTGAGCTTATTAATAATTTCTTTATCAATTATTTTGGAATCATATTTTTAGCTTTTATCTATATACTTTAAAAAGAAATATAAAAACTAAGCTCCCGTAAGTCCTTTTAAAACAAACCTGACAGCAGCGTATGCTGTGAAAATTACAATTAAACCAACAGTTGCCCAAATAATTACATCCTTTCCCTTTTGAACTCTCTCTTTATTGCCTGCTGAAAACATCCACATAAAGCCACCATAAATAAACATCAGTAAAGCCAAAGAACCAACAAGTCCGAGTATGGCTTTAATGACTCTTCCGATTATTTCATGAGTACTAAGGGCTGCTCCGCCACATGTACCAGTAAGTGGATCACAAATTGGAACATTTTTTGCAATACAACTATCAACAAAAACAAAGCTACTACAAATTAATAACATTATAATAATAAATTTTTTCATTGTAAATTTGTGACTAAATAATTATATACTTATTATACAAAATAAAATACAAAAATGGAATAGAGCTTAACTACACACGTATACCATACAATCAATGTCCATGTCCTTTGCTCTCAATACCTTGAACTAATAATTTTTCATAATATAGTGTTATTTTTTTCACTGTTTGTTTATCTAACCCAACTCCACCTTTATCTTCGCTAACACTTAAACCTTTAATAAATTCTTCTTTACTTACAAGCCCTGATATTCTATTATAAACCAATTCTTTTATTCGTCTTTTCTGCACCGAACTTAAAGTACCTTTATATTCGCTTATAACGTATTTTGATAAACGATTTACAATTTTATCTTCTCTGTTAAAAAAATTATTATTTGTAAATCTTCTTCTGAACCTTGTTACATCTTCAGCCTGGTCAAGAATTTTATAAACTTTCTCAGCCATGGCTTTTGCTCTTGGGCCACCAGCCCCAACTCCTCCATGTTTATATTCACGAATCAAAGTTTTTTCATAATCAACTTGAGAAATTTTTCGTTCAACCGCAAGTTGTGTAAATTGTTCAAGACGTAAAATTTGATCAAAATCAAAATCCTGAGTTAAATAATTAATAATACTTTTCACTTTAAGTTCGTTTGGCGTAATATATGGATAAATCTTTGAAAGTCGTTCCATTTCAGTAACTAATATTTTTTGTTTATCAATTTTAGCAATTTGTTTTTTCTCTGGATTCGGCACACTACGTAATAGCTTTCCATCGGCAAAATAGAAAACACGATGAGCATAAGCTAATTGCGCCGCATTGTGTGTAATAATAATTACAGTTTTTCCATCATCTTGATTAATTTTTTCAAGTGCAGCCATTACCTGCAAAGTTGAAACACTATCTAAATTACCAGTCGGTTCATCTGCAAGTAAAATATCAGGATTATTAACCATTGATCTAGCTACCGCAACTCTTTGCAATTGTCCACCAGATAAATTATCTGGATATTTATGACTATATTGCTCCATTCCAAATCTCCCTAAAATTTGCCTTGCCCATCGCTCTCGTTTTGCTGGAGCTATGCCTTGAAAAATTTGTGGCAAAGCAACATTATCAGTTACCGACAAAGAATTAATCAAGAAAAAAGCTTGATAAATAATACCAATCGTTCTAGTCTGAAACCTAACCATCTCCTCAGTAGAAAAAGAATAAGGATTTTCTCCTTTAACTAAAAGCTGTCCAGCCGACGGTTCTAAAATTCCAAGAACAGAATACATGATAGTTGATTTTCCGCAACCAGAGGGACCAAAAAAAGCAATAAATTCTCCAGGATAAATTTCACCAGTCGCACCACGAGTAGCTTTAAACTCATTCTCTTTCCCAAGATTATAAGTAATTTCTAAATCTTTAAATTTAATTATTGGTTCTGCCATTTTTTTTATCCATTAACCCAGCCGAAACTGCTTTCAAAGTTTTTAATAATAATATCAATAATACTTTCTTCTCTTGATGGTGTTAACATCGTAAAATCTTGCGATTTAGACTTATTTTCCGCTTCATCTTCACAAACAATCCAAAATTTATAAACTGCACCTGGCAAAAAATTAGTTCCAACAATAACATGTTTTAAGCCATATTCTTCTTCTAAGGGCAAATTCATTGGATCATCAGACACTAATCCTTGATGATAAAACATTTGACATTTTGATTGCTCATCTGTTATCCAGCTTATTATTGTTTGAATTTTATTTTCACTTCCGGGATACAAAGTTGAATCTGTACTCACTTTAGAAATAACAGGAGCAACTTTATCTCTAATCGTAATAAAAGTCATAGGATTAGATTCAGTTTTTTCACCATCTTCGCTTTCAACTTTTATGATAAATGAATAATAAGTATCAAAAATTAGATTAGTTAAAGTAAGAGAATGTGCACTCAAAATAGCAGAACTACCCTCTAGTTTAGTTTGCGAATTATTCAAATTTGTATATTCAATCACAGAAGAACAAGGCACATTTGTTGAAAAACGAATTGTAGCTGACTCTTCTTGAATTTTAGTAATTTGAATATTATTAATTTCTGGTAAAATTGATTTTGTCTTAAAAACTTTATCCGTACTTCTACCTGTTAAATTAAGAGATGATTTTGACGAAACTTGAAAATGATATTCAGTCGCCGAATTAAGTCCGTTTATTTCAACAATATGTTCCAATACCATTTCATCAGGATTTCCTTCTGCCCAAGTATACGAATTTTCCATTTCTTCGTCATAATCTTCATCATCGGCCAAATAAATCATTGAATTTGATTCTTTGTCAGTTTCCCAAGAAATAGTAGCCCAATCTGTTCCAACTTCAACATTGGCATAATCTAAGATAATTGTTGGTGGCAATAATATATCTTCTGCTTTTGATTCAATCAACTCATCAACTTGCTCTAATGCTTCTTCCGATGTTAATTGTTCAATTAACTCTAAAATATCTTCCATAATTTCAGATTCATTACCTATAAATTGATCGCCTTCACCATCGCCCTGTTTGTCAGCTTCTGACCCTAAAGCCTCTTCTGTCTTTTGCTTTTTATTTTCCAAACTTGGATCTTCACCTTCTGTAATTATTTCTTTCAATGCCTCAACGACACTTTCCACCGTTTTTTCTTCTAAACCTTCATTTCCCATTTCAAGTATTTTTTCAATCAAACCTTTATTATCTTCTTCTAAAATATTTTCAAGCTCCTCTTCACTAAAATCAATATCCGTTTCCTCTTCAGTTATAAAACTAAAATCGCTTGATATCCCTTGATTGCCACTTCCGTCAGATGAAGTAATTCTAAAATAATATCTAGTATCAGAAAGTAAATCATCTAATATAATTTTATGTTGTATTTTATCTGCAATAGGATCACGAGCTATACCATAATTTTTTGAAATACCATAATTAATAAGCGAATCAGCTACCTCATTTGTTTCCCAAGTAACTGTGGAAGATGCAAAACTAACACCATCTACTTTAATGTTTGCAAGTCTAGGAGGTTCATTGTCATCTTCGGTTGTAACAGAAGCACTTGCCTCATAAACAGTATTTTTTTGAATTAAAAAAAGACCAATCACGAAAGTAATTATTATTATGAACCCAAACAATATTAAATTTACAAGAAATAAACTCTTAGAATTTCCCATTTATAAAATTAAATTTTATAAATATATTATAACATGTTTACATGTTTTTTCCAAAAAAATAAATAATTACTCATTGACTATAAAAAAATCATTATCATCTCTAAATGAAATATAACAAACATACCACTGTCATCCCGTTGTAGATGCAATGTCACGTAATTATCGGGATTCTTCGGCTATCGCTCAGAATGACACTTCGGAGCCAATAAATAATTACTTAAAATCAGTAAGTAATATGTCTATCTCACCGCCCCACTATATGCAATCGCTCGAACTATATCCCAATCAATAGCTGATTCTGGATTATATTTGTAGATTGCTTTGAAAATTGTTATCCCAGCTTTTTCGCTGTTTAGGTTTCTGTTTGATGGTCTTAGTCCGTAGGTGATTATTGTTACAGCGGCATTATCATTTGGGTTATTCATGTCTGGATTTTTTTTGTAGATTATTTTGAATTCTTGTTTGGCTTGGTTTTCTTTTGTTTCATTGCTTTGGTTTGGCCATCTGCCGTTGGATATTT
>JAGLJW010000082.1 GCA_023142215.1 Candidatus Parcubacteria bacterium | reverse complement strand
ATGTGTTATGTGTTATGTGTTATGTATCAATCTAAAACCCCATCGGTTTTGTACCACCAGCGTCACCACTATTATTCAATGGCCTAGATTCTGAATCTAAAGAACCTCCAGCAAACTTTGATTTTTGTTGTACTGAACCAGCAAACTTAGCCTTTCCATCGCTAAAAACAGATTTAACTTTTTTAGAAGACAACCCAAGCGAAGCTTTCTTTTTATCCTCTTTTTCTCGAGCAAGACCAATAGCCCCACCTTTAATACCTGAATAATCTTTATCTCTTAAATATTCAGATACTCTTTTTGGCCCAGCTTCTCTAACAATTTTTGCTCTTTCTTCTGGCTCAATTCCTGCTTTCTTTAAAAACATTAATTGAGTCCTTTTATTTTGAAAACCTTGCACTTTTTTAACTAAATCTTCTCTGTTGAACTTATTTTCAAAAATTGACATTACTTTTTTTCTTTCAGCAGTACCCAGACCTAATTCTTTTTTCAAATAATCATATTTTTTACTTTCAGATAAGGAAGAATGTAATTTTTGCGAAATTTCTTTCGCTGCTTTTTTTACAGTTGTTACTTTGTCACGATTACTAATTTTAACATTACCAGCCAAACTATTAGTTTTTAATTTTTTTTCTATTTCCAGTCTTTTTAATAACATATTACTTATATCTCAAAGCTTCAAGTGGATTAATACTAGCTGCTCTTTTAGCTGGGTAAAATCCAGTAAGCAATCCAACAAAAGTTGAGAAAAAAATTATTAACATTGTAAACCAATATGGGGTAAAAAATAAATCTATTTTTTCTCCACCCATAGCACTTGCAAGTATATTAACACCATAATTAAAAACTTCCCCTCCAAATACTCCAATCATAATTCCACTCATTCCACCTAAAAACCCGATAACAACAGATTCGGACAAAAACATGCTCCAAATATCAACACTCGTTGCACCAAGTGCTTTCATTATACCAATTTCCTGAGTTCTTTCAAGAAGGGCTATTGTCATGGTATTAAACATGCCAATAGCTGATACAACTAAGGCAACAATTCCAAATGATGCTAATACAATCTTTAAAACATTAAAAACTTGTTTAGCCTGTTCTATAATATCAGATAAAGCACTAACCATAAAACCTTTTTCCATAATATTATTTCTAACAATATCAAGATTTTCTTCTTTATCAACCCTAACTTTCAATTTACTAAAATTAGTATTTTTTAAATTAGACGACAAATAAAAAGGCATAAAAACGTAACTAGAACTTTCCTCTTCAATAATTCCAATAACTTTAAATTTCTGATTAAGTTTTATAAACTCTCTAGCAATCCCAGAGCTATCATCTCCCTGAGTAAAAATAGTAAAATCAAGATTTTTTAAAAAAGCATCTTCTTCGCTCACATTAAAAAGTTTCAATGCCGTTGATGAAATAATAACTCCATTTCCATCTCTATCATCACTATAAAATTCACCACTTGCTAAAATTGTGCCATCTAAACGAAAATACTCACAATCAACAAAGTTAACAAGCAACTCTGAAGAAATATCATCTATACTTATTTGAGCCTGAGCCGAAACCAATGGACTCACTTTATCTACACCTTGAATATTATTAATAACTTCAACAGATTCATTAGTTAATTTTAATTCTTCAATATCACCCGTGGTAACATCTAAACTAAGCAAAGCGTCAGAATTTGTAATTTTATTAAAAATCAATCTTTCCAAGCCATACCCTAAAGAAACCAAAAATAAAATTGCTCCAATACCAACACCAATACCAAGAATAGTCAAAATAGTTCTAGAACGATTCGTTCTAAACATTCTCATTGATAATCTTACAATATCTGTTACTAACATATTGTCAAAAGATATTCTTAAATCTTAATTCTTAAATCTTTTCGCCAGCCGGCGAATCTATATTATTAATATTTTGCGAAATCTTGCTCTTCATTAACTGAACATCATTTCTAATTTTGATTTTAGTATTTTCATTTTGTTTCACTCTGAAATTACTTCTCTTATTAGAAGTAATACCATAACCAAGAACTAACACTAATTCAATCTCTTCTGATATAGCTTTTGCGGTTTTAGAATTTAAACCTATACCACTATCATTATATGACATATCTAAATAATTGAAAAATTCTGATTTCTGAATCTCTCCTTTTATTCTATCTTTAATCGCCTCATGCAAACGACTCATCTGAATTTCATTTAGATTTTCATAATAATCATGATAACAAACATCAAGCAAATATTCTTTTGTTTTTTGTGCTTTTTCTTCATAGGAAACTATATCATGATTATTTTGATTATTTTTTGCCTGATGATATCTTTGGTTTATAAAATATGCCAATTCCACAACTTTATCAAAATGTTCAACCACCTTTTCTACAGCTCGTTTATTAAAACCAACTCCACCCTCTCTTGACGGAGTATGTAAAATATTATAAAGCTCTTTGCTACTAATCGCTCCTAACATTCTACGTCTAATCGCATCTTCAAAAACACTAACTTCTTCCATGCTCCTGTTTGTAATAAAATTATGTGCAAATACTTTTGCCTTGTATGGCATAATTAAAATGTTGATTTGTTCAGCCGTTAAATTTCGATAATTTCGCATCATTTCGTTCATAACGGCGGTTGGTGTTCTTGTCTTTACCTTTTTATAATCATTCTTTGATTTATGTTTATCTTTCTCATTAATAACTTCTTTAGTAATAATACCGTCCTTCATGTAAATAATTCTATCACCATACTGCGTATATTCTATATTATGCGTTACCATTATAACTGTCTTTTTTTCTTCTTTGTTTAATTTTTCTAAAATCTTAAGAACATTATCTGCCGACTTAGAATCTAAATTACCAACTGGTTCGTCTGCTAAAACTAAAATCGGATTATTCACTATTGACCGTACAATTCCAATTCTTTGTTGTTCTCCACCAGAAAGTTCTGTTGGAATTTTTTTAGCATGCTCAGCTATTCCAAATTTATCCAATAATTCCATTCCTAATTTATCCCTCTTTCTTTTAGAGCTATTAATAAAAATTTGTGGCAAAATAACATTATCAAGAACGCTTAAACTAGAAATTAAATTATATTGTTGGAAAATCATCCCAACTTCTTTTTTATGAAAAATAGAAAACTCCTTATTTTTCATTTTCATCATATTCCTACCATGCACAAAAACATCACCTGTATCAGGCTTCTCAAGACCAGCTATAACATTTAACAAGGTTGACTTCCCACAACCAGACGGGCCAAAAACTATAATATATTCATTTGGATAAATTTTAAAACTAACATCAACTAAAGCATGATATTCATTAGTTTTACCTTTGTTATATGTAAAATTTAAATTATTCGCTGTAATTATTGCTTCTTGCATATTATAAATATAATAACACAAAAATACTAAATTTCATAATAAAAAGTTCACCATTTCTGGTGAACTTTTTCTAAATCAATTTTTTAATCAACTAACTCCCACAACTAGCATCACTTGCCGCACCGCCCTCGCCAAATCCAAACCCCGCTGATGGATTTGCACTTGAAAGTTCTACTGAACATTCTTCTGGAACATCGTTAAAAGTATCACAAATTGTCTTTAAATAAATTGATGGTGCTCGTCCCGAATTAATTTTTACACCATTAATTACAAGCGACGGAGATCCTCCCACGCCATATTCTCTTGCTTCTGATCCATTAACTTCAAATTTTGGAAACCTACCGGATGCCCAAGTAGATTTATCATCATACATTTCAGTTATTTTAAATTCTTTATCTGTCTTAGCCACACAAGAACTAATTTTGCTTTCACTGATACCATTATCTTTCATGCATTTTGAACTATAAGTTTCATTCTCTAAAAAGCAAGTTAAATAACTATTAATTTCTTCTGGATACTCTTTTTGAATACACACTTGATTCAATTGTTCATCAATTTCTTTTTTACCGTGCATAACATAATCACAGAATTTAAATTCAAAATCAATTTTATCTCCCAAGGCTTCAACTACTGGTAAAATTCCTTTTTCTGCTTGAGTTCCAAAAGGACAATGACTCATTACAAAAAGCTCAACTTTTGGCTTATCAGATTTTGGAGCAACTGCAAGCGGAGGTGTTTCACCAGATTTTGCAAGATCAGCTTCGCTAGCTCTTTTTGTTTCTTCTATATCCATTGGCACAGCTGGAAAAAACTTTTTTCCATCTTTGGTTAAATATGAAGTTATAGCTTCTTCTTGACCGTCAATTTTTACAACAAGTTTATAAAGCCCAAACTCTTCTGTAATTTCCTCAATAATAGCTTTTTGACCTTGTGGTAAAAGCGTATTATTAATAAAATCATCAACAGTTGCTTTAGCTTCTTCTGCTGAAATAATACTAATACCTTTGTCTGCTCCGCATCCTGTTAAAACAATAACACATGCAAACATCATTAAAATCATCTTTTTCATAAAATATTTTTTACTTATTTAATTAATTATCCACTGCTTTATAAAAGCATAATGAAATTATATCAAACTAAAAATAATAGTCAATTCACAGCTAGGCAACTGCTTACTAATTATAAAAAATCATAAAATCATTGTCATTCTGAACGGAACGCAGTGGAGTTGAAGAATCCTGTTGTTGATGCTATGTGTATAATTATCGGGATCCTTCGGCTATCGCTCAGGATGACACCTTAATAATCAATAAATAGTTAGTTACATAATTAAGCTCCATGCTCACTTGATAATTATACCCAAGTTACACAGGCTACGCTGTCTCCTGCTGTTTTAAATCTCATTAATTTAACACCTTGTGTATCTCTTCCTGATTGATTAACAGAAGTAAAATTCATTCTAATTACTTGTCCTTTTTCAGAAATAATAATAATATCTTTATCCTTCATTTTTTCTGGATTAACAATAAAAGCATTTGTTAACTTTCCCGTTTTAGTTGTTACTTTTGCTGTTTTAATACCAGTTCCTCCTCTGCCTTGTAACTTATAAAGATTTAAAGCCGTTCTTTTTCCATATCCATATTCCATTACAGATAATATTTGGAAATTTTTGTGCTTCTCTTTATCTCCTTTAATCACTCCCATACCAACAACAATATCATCTTTTTTAAGTCTAATTCCATGTACTCCCGCTGCTGTTCTACCCATGTCTCTAACATCTTTTTCAGAGAATCTAATTGCTTGACCACCAGCTGTTATCAATTGAATATGATCTTTTCCTGCTGTTGGTTTAGCCCAAATTAATCTATCACCATCTTTAATTTTAATAGCAACTAAGCCAGATCTTCGTACATTATTAAAAGCTTCAATTTTTACTTTTTTAACTAAACCTTGTTCAGTTGCAAAAAATAAGAATTCACTCTTAGCAATTTTATCAAGCGGTAAAATTGAAGTTACTTTTTCAGCTTGTCCTAATTGTAAAAAATTCACGATCGCTTGTCCTTTGGCTGTTCTACTAGCCACTGGAATTTCATAAGCTTTGAGTTGAAAAACACGACCGCGAGTAGTAAACATTAAAAGATCACTGTGGGTTGTGGTAGTAAACATGAATTCTATCATATCTTCTTCTTTGGTTGTAAGTCCAACAACACCTTTACCACCTCGTCCTTGTGATTTAAAAGTGTCAGGCGCCATTCTTTTAATATACCCATCACGAGTCATAAATACTACTGCATCTTCGTTTGGCACTAAATCTTCAATGCTAAAATCTTTAACACCACGAGCTATTACTTTTGTTTTTCGTTCATCACCAAATTTTTCTATCACTCCATTTAACTCATCTCTCACAATACTAAGAATTTTTTTAGCTGATAATAAAATAGATTCTAATTTCTTTATCAATTTAAGAAGCTCTTTCAATTCATTTTCAATTTTTAATCTTTCCAAATTAGCCAAACTTTGCAATCTCATTTCCAATATTGCTATCGCTTGTATTTCAGTTAATTTAAACTTTTTTATTAAATTGACTTTTGCTATAACTTTATCTTTACTTCCTTTGATTACCTTAATAACTGCGTCAATATTACTTAGAGCAATCATTAAACCTTCCAAAATATGAGCTCTAGCTTTTGCTTTATTAAGTTCAAATTCAGTTCTTCTTCTTACTACAATTTCTCTATGTTTAATATACTCCTCCAAGGCCATTTTTAAAGTTAAAACCCTTGGTTGAATTCCATCAATCAATGCCAACATATTAAAATGAAAAGTTTCTTGAAGTTGAGTTAGTTTATATAAACTATTTAAAATCTTTTTTGGAAAAGAATCTTTTTTCAAATCAATCACAACTCTTACACCATCCTTATCTGATTCATCTCGCAAATCTTTTATGCCTACAATTTTTTTACTTTTAACTAAAAAAGCAATTTTTTCTACTAAATTTGCTTTATTTACAGAATAAGGAATTTCAGAAATTACAATTTGAAATCTTTCATTTTTTGATTCTACAATTTGAGCAACACCACGAAGAACAACACCACCTCTCCCAGTTGAATAAGCTTTTTGAATATCTTTTTTATTATAAATAACTCCACCAGTTGGAAAATCTGGTCCTTTTACAAATTCCATTAAATCTTCAACTGTTGCATCTGGATTATCAATTAAATGATTAATTGCTGCACCAAGCTCACGTAAATTATGCGGAGGAATATTAGTGGCCATACCAACAGCAATACCCATTGTTCCATTTAAAAGTAAATTTGGAAGTTTAGCTGGAAATACTTTTGGTTCTTTTTGCGAACCATCAAAATTTGGCACAAAATCAACTGTATCTTTTTCAATATCATT
>JAGLJW010000081.1 GCA_023142215.1 Candidatus Parcubacteria bacterium | reverse complement strand
TGTACGATCGTATCTTAATGCTATGGAAAATATAAAAACTTTTCATTTACATATAACTATTGACAGACCCAATTCATTTTGTTTGCATAATTCAATATATTTGTGATATTATACAAATAAGATTTAACTGTTTTATTATCAAATCCACATAATTTTATCTCTCACTTTAATTGTAATGTTAAATTTTTGTCAGGATATTAATAATTTTTATTCATAAATCATTTATGATTAGAAATTTATATAATTATTTTGGCTTGCTTAAAATACTAAATCAACTAATTCGTATATAACTTGTTAAATGAAATAGCCTTCTATATTCTCAGTAAAGCAAAGTTTTGTATAAAAAAATAGCCTTTATATAATCCGTAGATTAGTAGAAAGTCTACATCGTACAACATGTGGTATCTGGCTACGCCAAGATAAAATATTGTATCTTTTGGACACTTTAATTTTCTTTTAAATTAATAACAACAATCTGATAAAATAAACTAATTTACAAATATAAACAACATGACAAATCTAGAAAACAAACTAAACTTGGATACAAAATATCTTAATTCTGAAGCAAGAAAATTTACCGAATCTAAAAAAAATAAAGATGCTATAGATGATGCCCTAGAAAATTCGTCTTGCATTAAAGAATCAAAAACAAAAGGTTATCGTGATCAAATTATAGGCACTGTATCCGAAGCAGTTGATCAAGAAAATGCAAACGAGTTAGTCAAAGCACTACAAGAAACTCAAATTAATGAGCTTGGAGAAAATGATTTGACAAGACTTCAAGGGGAAATAAGTACAACAATAGACTGTTTTAATCATTGGAAAGAGAATTTAGAAACACAAAAACCCGGAGTAGTTATGAAGTTCGTAAAAAAAGATATTCCACAAAAAATTGATAACATAAACAGACAAATAGAAACATTAACAAATTTTAAACAAAAAATAAGAAGTATATTAAATCAAATCGAAAATCAAAGAATGGGTGGCTTAGCTAGCGATTTTGAAACTGCAATTGTTAGGAATGAATCAATTTTGATTGTTGGATTATCAGATGAAACAGTTATTAATTTTTTAGAAAAAAAGGGCTTGAAAGATGAATATGAAGTTATAAATTTTGATGAATTTATGTCTACAGATAATAAAACATTAATGTCTAAAAAGTTGTTAATCATAACAGGCGTAAATGATTTAAATGACAAAACATTAAAACAAAAACTTTGGATATTAAGAGGAGAAAAAGAAATGGATAACTCAAAACAAGTAATTGTAATATCTAAACAAGGAAAAGAAGAAGATACGATTGGAGCTTACCAAGGAAATCCTTTTTATGGTGGAACTACAAATTTGTTTACAAACATTAAAGAATAAGGTATTTCATTTAAATATTTGTGATTTTCTTTTTTGTTCTACCTAAATTTTCATATTCTTTTAAATACATCAATAATTTTTTCATGAACTTTTCCATTTGTTGCAAGCATATCTTTATTTTTTAAAGTCCACTTTTCTCCTATAAAATCTGTTACCTTGCCACCAGCTTCACGAACTAATAATATTCCCGCTGCTACATCCCAAGAATGGGCTCCAGGAATAGCAATTGATTCAATACGACCACAAGCGACATAGGCTAATTCAATAGCCGCACTTCCCATCTGCCGACAATCAAAACCTTCTAATTTTTGCTTTTTAAAATATTCAAGTGCTTGTTTAATATCTTTTTTACTTGTACCATGGCAAAAAGCATTTAAAACTTTTCCGCTTTTTATATTAGAGACTTTCATCTTTTTATTATTTAATTTTGCACCTTTCCCTTTTTCGGCAATAAACATTTCATTCATATATGGAGCATAAATTATTCCGAAAATGATTTTTCCTTTATAAGCAAGCCCAAGTGAAATTGAAAACAAAGGATTATGCATGGAAAAATTTGTTGTACCATCAATCGGATCAATAATCCATAAATAATCAGACTCTGTTTTGTATTCGCCTGCTTCTTCTGATAAAATTTGATGATCAGAAAAATTTTTCTTTATGGCTGAAATAATAATTTTTTCGCTCTTTAAATCACAAGCAGTTAAAATTTCATGATGCGATTTTAGTTTAACTGTATTTCTATCAAAACATTCAAATTCCTTAAGAAGCATTTTACCTGACCTTAAAACAGCCTCTTTCGCTATTTTTTTAACTTTATTTGTTATCATAATTTTTTAATATTATAATTATCATTTTTTTTACTTAAATTTTTCTCACCCATTTTAACTCTTAAACTTTTTAATTCCTCCCAGCTATATTTTTTAGATTCGTTATTTTCAAGAGGAACAATTCTAAAAACTGGTTTAGAATTTTTTACTACCACAAAAGAAATACCGTCTAAAACTTGGTCACTAATTTGTTTTAATTCTTTACGGAGTCGTTTCACCCCAATTATCTTATCCATATTTTTGTTAATTTATTATTATACTTAAAGTTTAACAAAAAACAAATCCATTATCAATGTATTAAAGCTAATTAACACGTTTTAATTTTAATTCTCCCAGCATTACATCAAAAACAGCAAATGTTCCGTCTTGAAACATTCCACCTAAAGTTCCTGGATTTACGAAAACAACTCCTTGTTTTTTTTGTTCCCATGGCTTATGAGTATGACCATAAAAAACAATATCTGGTTTATTTGGTTTAATAAGTTCATCAAATAAATACGGTTCATGACAAACTCCAATTTCTCTTTTGTTAATCTTGAAGATTCCACCACCACGTCCAAGATATTTTATATTTGATAGTTCTTTTACATCTTCATCATACCAACTATCAGCATTTCCTTTTACTAAAAAAATATCACCTTTAAAATTCTTAGATAAATTTTTCAAAGTTTCTATATTCGTTACATCTCCGCAACAAATCATTTTTTTAATTTTATTTTTCAAACACCAATTCAAACAAGTATTCAAATTTACTGTATTATCATGTATGTCTGATATAATTACTATTTTCATTTTTTTAATCCATTATTTTAGGATTATTTTTTACCATTCTAAAAATTACAATTTGAAATAAAATAGTGCTTACCAAAACAGTAATCAATAATGAAGAATAAAGTTCGGCCGTAATTAAGCTTAATTTAAAAGCTATCAATGCAATAGCAAGTTCAACCGCTCCTTTAGCATTCATTCCCCAACCTAAAAGATAAAGTTGTTTTGGTCTAAGTTTAATAATCGGACCAGCAAAAAATACTCCGACCATTTGTCCTGTCATTGATACTATCATAACAACTAATAAAATCCATAAATTTATACTTCCAATACTGTTATTAAAATGTATTCCCATTTCTACAAAGAAAAAAGGAACTATTGAAAATAATAAAATATATTCAACTATTTTAATACGAAGTGTAAAACGATCAAAAACAGCATGTACTCCCATACCTAAAAAAAACATAAGAACACTAGCACTAATCAGCGCAACTTCATTATAAGAAATATTATCCGTAAAAAAATATACTAAAATAATAAACAAAAAAATTCCGACTAAATCATTAGTAATTCCTGTTCCCATGAGCAAAGCACCAATTTTAGTATTCATTTTTTTAAGTTGTATTAAAACACGTGCCTTTGTTGCTTCAGCTGTAATACCAAAACAAATTCCCATAACCAAAGCTGTTTCAAGTTCAAATCCAAGTAACAGAATTGCTAGTGTACCTAAAACAAATGAAGAAATAATTGTAAAAAATGTAACCACAATAGCATGACGCTCTTCTTTGTATAAAATATTTCCTGAAATTTCTAAGCCAGACAGAAACATTAGAGCCAATAATCCAAGATTAGATAAAACAAAAATTAAATGGTCATGTGAACCAATTAAAGAGTCTTTAAAGAATGAAGAAATTAAAATACCAGCAAAAATCAAACCTATCACAGTTGATAAATGTAGGCGTTTAGCAAAATATCCAAAGAATCTTGAAATTAATAAGATTATTATTAATTTTAAAATTAAATCCATAAATTATATTATTATACTCTTGTGTAACTCTTCACTGACTATAAAAAATCGTAAAATTGTTGTCATTCTAAACAAAACATAATAAAACACACTACTGTCATCACTTACAAATTTTACTATATTCACACTCTAAGCCTTCAAAACAATGAGGCTGATAGCCTGCTTTTTCACAACATGCCCCATCTTTATAACCACAATCAGCTTTCATGATAAAAACTTGAGTAACAATTAAATAACCACCTTCAGTATAAACTGCACCAATGCCTTCTTCGTCAAACTCTGTAGTCAAAATATTTTTTCTATGTCCAGGACTATTCATCCATCCATCAACAACAGTTTTTACCAACTCGTCTTCATCAATCCAAAAAACTTCCACTGTTTCAAAATAATATGTATCATATAATTTTTTTCGTTTTGCAATTTCATCATTAATATATTTCACTTTTTGTTCACTAGAAGTATTACTATAAAGTTTATTATGAAACTCTGTATAATATTTAACTTTCAACTCCGAACATTCATCTAATTTCTCTTTTGTCCCATCACCTTTATCGTGTTGGATATTAAAACGAGCCGAAGATACTAAAGCAATATTTTCACCACTCATTTCAAAATAATGTATATCTCTATTATACAATCGTTCATCTTGATGTAATCCAAAGTCAAACCCTTCATGATGAACTAATGGAGCATCACACCTATGTCCCAAACTAAGTGCAAAAGCCTTATTTTCATTAGCTAAATTTTCGCTATGTTCACGAGCAACACTAGCAACTTTCTCATTCCACTTTAATACTTTAAGACCATTCTTTGCTCTTTCATTATTTATTTTATCATGAATTGCTTTTTCAGTAGAATTAATTAAATATGATGACCCAAAAATTTTAATTTTTTCTAAATCTTCATTACTAATTCCTAAACCCAAGAATCTCATTACATTAAATGCATCTTTTGGTTTACCTAAAAAATATCTTTTATTATCAACAGGATTTACATACCAAGCTTCACCATTTTGTTCAACTTGCAAAAAAATTTTACCAACATTATTTCTGGAAAAACCTAAATCATATTTTAATTTACCATCACCATAAGGATTATAACCATTAGAAATTTCTTCGTCGTCACTATAACCGTCTTGATCAGTATCAATAAAAATATCCAGCTTTGGCATATCATTTAAAATACCAACTTCAATTTTAATCAAATCCAAATTCGTAATTCCAACACCCTGACTCCGCATTATTTCAAAAGCATCATTAGGACGACCCAAAAAATACCGTGAATTATTACTCGGATGGACATACCAAGCTTCACCGCTATTTTCAACTTGCAACAATATTCTTCCGGCTAATCTTTCTGAAATTACTTCCGCTTTTACTTCGGCAGAGAAAATATAAGAAAATATAAAAATAAAAATAAATACTTTTTTCATCATATTTTAATTATAACTCTTTAAGTGAAAACAGTAAAATAAAACAAGTATTTAAATTAATACTTGTTTTTATTATAACCCTTTTATTTCCGAATTTTAATTTCGTAATTTATTTGTTCTATCTTTCTTAAATTTCCTCTTGCTTGATCGTATTTTGTTCTTAAATATCCAGTCATATCAAACTCAACTAATTCTCCTAAAACATCGCTGATTATTTCTTTTATTTCTTCAGCAATTTTAATATTTCCCTGAGCTGCTTCATTTACTGCACGTCTAACAAGTTCCCCTGTTGCATCACAAATACCTCCAAGATAACTTTCATAAGTTAATTCTACACCCTGAATTTTATCAACTTTTTTACCTGTTAAAATATTATAAAACATTTTTGCTTCAACATATTCTTCAACTCCAGCTTTATATGATCCTTCTTGATAAACTCTTTTATGCCCAAATTTTTTATCTAATTTTTCCAGAATTTTTTCAATTTCTTTAAAACTTTCTTCGGCTTTTTTAATATCCCCTCTATGCAAAGCAAAAATAATTCTTTTAGAATCATGTAAAACCACATTTGCCAAACTGATAATTTGCCTACGCTCATTACTAGAATCTGTATAATCTTTTTTAAGTTTTTTAATGAATACTTTATTTATCATCTGTTTCACGTAACACATAACTCATAACACGTAACAAATAATAAAACAAAAAAATCCTAAAAAGTTACCAAGTTATAAATATATGTCATTCTAATTTAATATTTAAATATCTAATATATGTTATGTGTTATGTGCTATGTGTTATGTATTTTCTACTTCGTAACTCTAAACACTTCCTCAACAGTAGTATCTCCTGCTAAAGCTTTTAATATTCCATCTTGCGCCATAGTTATTGTTCCATATTTCATCGCAGCTTGTTCAATATCATAACTTGTAGCACCTGGAGATTGAATCACTTTTTGAATTTCAGGAATCATTTCAATTACTTCATAAAGACCTAGTCTTCCTTTGTATCCTAAACCATTGCATCTTTCGCAACCCTCACCTTTATAAAATTTTAACTCTTTTGGAATTTTAACTCCAATAGATTTATTAATACTTTCTAAAATTTCTTCTACTTCTTTTCTTATTTCAGCTGGTAATTTATATTCTTTTTTACAATATTTACAAACTCTTCTCACAAGTCTTTGACCAATTGAACATTCCATTGAACTGGCAAGAGCTTGTCTAGTGACACCAAGACCAACAAATCTAGCAATTGCACCAGCTGCATTATTGGAATGAATAGTGGATAATACCAAATGTCCAGTTTGGGCTGCCATTATAGCAGTTTCTGCAGTTTCGTTGTCACGAATTTCACCAACCATAATAATATCAGGATTTTGTCTCATTAAAGATCTAATTGCAGCTTTAAAAGTATAACCATTATCAACATCAATTTGAGTTTGCATTACACCATCAATCCTAGATTCAATAGGATCTTCAATCGTAATTATCTTGATATCTGGTTTATTAATTTCTCTTAAAACACTATACAAAGTTGTCGTTTTACCAGACCCTGTTGGACCAGTTGTTATAATAATACCTTTTGTTTTTGTTAACAGTCTCTTAATAGTCTTAAGAGCTACATCTCTAATGCCAAGATTTACCATCTGCAAATCATTAGCTTCATCGGCTAAAATTCTTATTACAACTGTTTCACCGTAAGCCCCTGAAATAATAGACACACGACAGTCCCTTTTGCCATTTTTTAAAATAATACCAAATCTTCCATCATAAGTAGGTTTTTTAATATTCAAAGGAAATCCACATAATGTTTTTACCTTTGAAAGCAAGGGGATATAATGTTCCTTCCCCATTGACACAATGTCATACATTATCCCATCAATTCTAAACCTAATTTTTACACCAGATTCTATTGGATCAATATGAAGATCACCAGAGTCACTTTTTAAAGCAGCTGCCATAATATAAGCAAACATTTCTTTTGGCGGTTGTTTGGAAATAGCCTTTCCGACATTTTTAAGATCAGTTACAAGCTTAGTAACCTCATCTAGTATTTCTGGAACAATTTTAATTCCACGACCGACAGAACCAGCAGCAACAATATCAAACAAAGTATCAACATAATCAAATTTACCAATAACACGATATACTTCATCTAAAGTAGAAACACCATTTAAACATTTTAAAATTCCGTCTTGAAGCATAGTTACCATTCCATTTTCAATTGCTTGTTGTAAAATCTTGAAAGATGGAGCATTTTTAAAAACTAGTTCTTTAATATCATCAGTCATCTTAAATATTTCATAAACACCAATTCGCCCTTTATAACCAATACCTCCACATTTATCACACCCCTTTCCTGCTTTATACAAAGGGGGTAAAACATTTGGAATATTAACTTCTGCTTTAGGGGAAATAACAGCTAAAATTTTATTTAATTTTTCAGATTCTTCTTCATTTAATTCATGTGGTTCTTTACAATGTTGACATACTTTCCTAATTAACCTTTGTCCAACAACAGCATTAATAGCTGGTGTTAGAAAAAATGGCTTTACACCCATATCAATTAACCTAGGAACAACGCCTGATGAATCATTAGTGTGTAAAGTAGTAAATACTAAGTGACCAGTTAAGCTAGCTTGGATAGCAATTTCAGCTGTTTCTAAATCACGAATTTCTCCAACCATTACAATATCAGGATCTTGACGAAGAATTGAACGAAGACCCTTGGCAAAAGTATAACCCCTTTTAGAATCAACTTGACTTTGACTAATTCCTTTTAATTTATATTCAATTGGATTTTCCAAAGTAATAATTTTTACATCAACCGTATTAAGTTGCCTTAAAATTGCATATAGAGTTGTAGTTTTACCACTTCCAGTTGGACCAGTTGTTAAAATTAAACCATTAGGTTTTTGAATTTCTTCATTTAATATTTTATAAGTATCTTTTCTTAATCCTAGTTCATCAAAACTAAGTCCAATTGAACTAGATTTTAATAAACGCATTACAACACTTTCTCCATAAGCTGTTGGTAAAAATGAGGAACGGACTTCAATTTTATCATCAACTAAAAAAATAGTATATCTTCCGTCCTGTGGCTTATCGTTAATATTCATCTTAACTTTAGCAAGTAACTTCATTCTAGAAATAATTTTTTTCCATTTATCTTTATTTATTATTGCTGCTTGTTGTAATACGCCATCCATTCTAAATCTAACTACAATATCACTTTCCCTTGCTTCAATATGAATATCAGAAGAATCAATTTTCATAGCTGTGACAATAATCAAAGTTACTACATCTGTAATTGTTACTTTATTTATTTTATTATTCAAAGCTTTAAAATCAGATATTTCATTACTAAACCTTTTCAAATCTTTCTCTGTAATTTCAACACCACGTATAACTTTTCTAATTTTTGGTAATGATGCATAAAAATCTAAAGCATACTCCATACTGTGTACGGAAACCATATAAATTTTACCAGAAACATGAAGTTTTTTATTGATGTCTTCAAGTATTTTACTTATATCTTTATTTTTAGGATTTCTAGTAGCAATTCTAACTTGTTCACCATTATAAAAAAAACAAACTACTTGTAAATCTCTAGCTATTTTCTCTGGTATCAAAACTAGTGCTTCTGGACTAATCGGAAAACCAAATAAAGAAACATACGAAACACCTAAAGAAATTGCCATTTCTTTAGTTTGTCTTTCCATATCTTTAATTTTTATTTCATGTTGCTTCTTCTGAAATTGATCTTGGACACTACCTTCTCTAACATCTTCACCACTAGACACACTGATTAAATCATTAATATTTTGCATTTAATTAAATTACTAAATAACTAATATAATTCTACCAAATTTTACAAAAAAAATAAACCCAAAAATATTTTAGGTTCATTTTAATTATAATAAAAACTATTTTTTATGAAAAATTTCAATCAATCTACTTGTTGCACCCTTGGTTGTTAATTCTATAAATAAATTTGTCCAAACTACAAATTGAAATGTTAAAATTACAGCTAAACATATAGCTGTAAAAATAATTATTAATAATGTTGCCACAACATACAACCAGAAACTTAAGACGATTGAAACACTTCCAATTAAATTCACAAAGAATAATACGGAAGTTATTAATGTTCCTCCAATTACGAATAAAGCAGAAGCTGTAAATATGTTTACTAAAAACAATAAAAAAGCCATTTCTAAACTTATTAACCAATTCGCTAAAAATAACTTCCATGCATTATTTATAGCTTCTTGAATTTTTTGTTTCTTTAAAACAACATAAGCAATCGCATACTTTACGACAAAAGACAAAATTACAACTAAAATTACTAATAATACAAATGGTACTGAGAAAGCCGTACCTGGAATTGCTCCATCTTCAACTAGCCCAATTAGCGAATTTGTTAAACAGGAACTAGAATAAGTGATAATTGACAAAAAAATACTCAATAAAAAAACTGGCCAAAAATATTTCATACCTGTTAAAACACCCTTATTGATATTTCCTTTTTCATTGGATCTATCTAAGAACACTCCATTTACAATGGCTATTCTTGAAACATTTGATAACCAAATTAAAAAAACTGCTAATAAAATAATAAATAACCAAAAAATTAAAACCAAAGTCGCCACAAGTGGTTGTTCAATAAACGCTCTTCCAACTTTAAAAATATTGAAAATACCTGAAGATGCAACAATAGAAACAAAAGTATCGCTTCTCCCAGATAAATATGTAAATAAAACACTTATACCCCCTCCAAAAAACAAGGATGTGAATAAGCCAAAAAACCATAAATATTTATTCTTCCAGGTCAATTTTAATGACTCTAATAATATGTTCTGATATAATTTCATAATTCAATAAAACATTTGAATTTTTTTATATAAGATTTTAAACTCCAATATAAAGCTATTTCAAAATTAAAATTTATTACACATTTATTATAACACATTTTCAAAAAAATAAAAAAGAAAATAATCTATAATTATCAACATAACACAAAAAACCATAAACATTGACAAAAAACTAAATATTTGCTAAGTTTAAGTAATGCTTTTTAACAAAAAAATATAATTAAAAAAATACAAAAAGGAGATGTGACATGAAAAAATTGACTTTTGTTTTAACTTTATTGGTTTCTTGTTTTTTATTCTGTAAATCAAGCGCCTTGGGAGAAATATTAACAGTTGTTAAGTCAAATGACAGAACAGTTTGCATTGTCAAAGAATCACCTGGGGAGAAAATTGAAAAAACTTATGTTGAAGTTCAAAAGGGTTTCCCTGAAACAATTAATTCAATTTTAGCATTAACAGAATCAATACAAAACGAAAATAATGAATATTTGCACGAAAGAAAAAGTTCTATTATAAGTATTTTTCCTTTTGAATTAAAACAAGGAGAAAAACATAAAATTATCTATGATGATGAAAAATCAATCTTAGGGTTTAATAAAATATCAAAAGACGATCCTGAGTTAACAAAAAAAGTTAAGATAGCTTTGGGGATTTCTTATTTAGTTATTTTATTTATTTTTCCTTTGAGTTTTATCGGCGGAATACTATTAGAACTAAATAAAAAAAGGTCAGGTAACATTTTAATTTTAACTACATTACTATTATCAATTATAATGGCAAGTATATTTATAAATACCCTTGCCATGTTTATACTTGCAATTGTATTCGCAATTGGTAGCACACTTCTTTTTATGTCTGCAGGCATTGTATTAGTATTAGCATCAAAGGAAGCACCGGAATTTATAGCACCATCGCTAATGTTTATATTAGCAATTGCATTTTTATTTTTATTTGTATTTATAATTACATTAGCAAATATAACTATAGATATGATGTTTATAAAAATCATAATATCTAATTATATTTTAATTATGTTGGAAATTTTTGCTATTTATTTTGTATTAAAAAAAGAATTGCAAAAATAAAAACTAATCAACAAAAAAAACAAAACCGTTCAGAATTATTGAACGGTTTTTTAATTTATTTTCTATAAATTACAATATAATTTTTAATTACTTTTCAATTTTTTTACCAACAATCTCTTCAAATTCTTCTCGTTCTAAAGTTTCTTTCTTGAGTAAAGTTTGAGCTACTTTTTCTAAAACATCTCTTTTATCAATAATAATCTCCTTTGCTTTTTTAGCTGCTCCGCTGATAAAGCATGAAACTTCTTTATCAATTAATTCAGCAGTTTTTTCGCTGTAATCTTTTTGCTCATGAATTTCTTTTCCTAGAAATATCATTTCTTCTTTTTCACCAAAAGTTCTTGGACCTAAATTATCACTCATTCCAAAACTAGTAACCAATTTTTTAGCCAAATCTGTCGTTTTTCTTAAATCGCTTGTAGCTCCGGTTGTAAGTTCACCAAAAACTTCTTTTTCAGTTAAGAATCCAGCCAATAATACTGACATATCTTCCAAATATTCACTCTTGGTATGCATATGTTTATCGGCTGTTGGAAGTTTAAGCATATAACCAGCGGCTCTTCCACGAGAAATAATAGAAATTTTTTGCACAGGATCAACATTTGGTAAAAAATGGGCTACAACTGCATGACCAGCTTCGTGATAAGCCGTCACCTTTTTCTCGTGGTCTGAAAATACTTTAGATTTTCGTTCTGGACCAAGCATTACTTTCTCAATAGCTTCCAATAAATCTTCCATGTCAATAATTTTCTTATTTTGCCTAGCCGCAAGTATTGCACCTTCGTTTAACAGATTGAATAAATCGGCACCACTAAAACCAGGCGTTCGTTCAGCAATTTTTCTAATGCTTACTTCTTTTGATAAAGGTTTTTGTTTTGAGTGAATTTTTAAAATCGCTTCACGATCAGCAATATCTGGATTATCTAAAACCACTTGTCTATCAAATCTTCCAGGTCTAAGCAAAGCTGGATCTAATACATCAGGCCTATTCGTGGCCGCAATAACAATTACATTCACATGCGGTTCAAAACCATCCATCTCAACTAAAATTTGATTTAAAGTTTGTTCACGTTCGTCATGCGATCCTCCCAAACCAGCCCCACGTCGTCTTCCAACTGCATCAATTTCATCAATAAACACAATACAAGGAGCATTTTTTTTCGCTTTTTTAAATAAATCACGAACTCTGCTCGCACCAACCCCAACAAACATTTCAACAAATTCGGAACCAGAAATATGAAAAAATGGAACATCAGCTTCTCCTGCCACAGCACGAGCCATTAATGTTTTTCCTGTTCCTGGACCACCAAGAAGTAAAACACCACGAGGAATTCTTGCTCCCAAATCAAGAAACTTTTTTGGCTGTTTCAAAAACTCTACAACCTCTTTTAATTCTTCTTTTGCTTCTTTAACTCCAGCAACATCTTTAAAAGTAACTTTATTTTTTTCGTCTTTTCCAAACTCTTTAGCTCCAGATTGACCAAACATCATTGCTTTAGAATTAGCACCTTGCACTCCACGCATCATGAAAAAAATCAATCCACCAATTAATAATATCGGTAATAAAACTGGAAAAATTAATCCAAAGAATATATCCTTTTGCGTATTATCTTTTATTTCAATATCAAGTCCTGCAACTTTCTCTTTATCTACATCAAAATTCTTTAAAATTTCAGACAATGTTGCTCCTGGCTCTTTTTTTACAATCTCTTTTGTTTCTTCTTCGTCATTTAAAGTAATCTTTAAATCTTCTCCATCAACCACAATACTCTCAATTTTACCTTCATTCACTTGAGAAATAAAAGTACTCATTGAAATTTTTTCAGCTTCACCAGAACCACTTTCGGTAAAACTAAACAAAATTGCAATTCCTATAAAAACTGCAATAAATATAAATAAATTCTTAAACAATTTTTTCATAAAATTAACTTAATTCTTATTTTCTTATTTAAATATCATATACTAATTTCATTTTTTTTGCAAGACATACATAATTAGATAATATGAAATATACTCAAAAAAATTATACTTAGTCAGCACACCCCCGCCAAAGGC
>JAGLJW010000080.1 GCA_023142215.1 Candidatus Parcubacteria bacterium | reverse complement strand
GAATTTTATTTGTAGATTTGAATTATACCTGTTTATTATTTAACAATAGCCTTATTATATATAATAAGATAAAATTTGATAAATATCAATTAAAAAAATATTGTGAATTTACAAAAAAATATCATTTTAAACCATTGAAATCATTAATAAAATCAATTATTGACTTTTTTCTATAATTATAGTATAAATACTAAATGACACACAAAGTGCGCAGGTGCTTTGTTTTTGTTTTATATTTAAAATTAATTACAACAAACATGGAAATTAGAAATATTGCAATTATTGCTCATGTAGATCATGGTAAAACAACTTTAACAGATAGGTTGATGCAACAAACAGGAATGTCTGAAACAGGTGTAAGTATGGACAGTAATGAGCTTGAACAAGAAAGAGGAATTACAATTTATTCAAAAAATACATCTATTAATTATAAAAATACAAAAATTAATATTGTAGACACCCCTGGTCATGCTGATTTTGGGAGTGAAGTTGAACGTGTTTTGCGATCAATTGATTCTGTTCTTTTGGTGGTTGATGCACAAGAAGGACCAATGCCTCAAACAAAATTTGTTTTGAAAAAATCTTTAGAATTGGGATTAAAACCGATTGTAATAATAAATAAAATAGATAAACCAGCTGCTAGACCAGATGAGGTTCAGGAAATGGTTTATGAATTATTTTTAGATTTAGGAGCAAATGACGAACAATTAAATTTTACAACGCTATATTCAATTGCTCGTGATGGTATTGCAAAAAATAAGCTTGATGATGATTCAAAAAATTTAGATCCAATATTAGATGTGATCTTGAAGGAAGTTAAAATAGCATCGGGTGATAATTTAAAAGATAATTCTCTTTTGATACAACCTTTTAATCTAGGATATGATAATTTTTTAGGACGATTAGCGATTAGTAGAATTTACGAAGGTGTTATAAAAAAGAGTCAAACCGTAACTATAAAAACAGCAGATGGAAATACTAGAACTGGAAAAATTTCTAAGTTATTTTCTTTTGAAGGTTTAAATAGAAAAGAAGTAGATCAAGCGGAAGCAGGAGACATTATTATGACTGCTGGACTTCCTAATATTTATATTGGAGAAACAATTTGTGAAAACAATAATCAAGAGCCACTTCCAGCTATAACAATTGATGAACCAACTATTTCATTAAATTTTTTAGTAAATAATTCACCATTTGCAGGACAGGAAGGAAAATTTGTTACTAATAGTCAAATTAAAGAAAGATTGCAAAAAGAATTGGAGATTAATGTTGGTTTAAAAATTGATTTTTCAGAAAGTAGCTATTACAAAGTGTGTGGTCGTGGTGAAATGCATATTGCAATTTTACTTGAAAATATGAGACGTGAAGGATATGAAATTCAAATTTCACAACCAAATGTAATTATAAAAGAAGAAGATGGACAAAAACTAGAACCTTTTGAAGAAGTAATTATTACAGTTCCAGAAAAAATGTCTGGTTCTATTATTGAAAAATTATCAAAAAGACGAGGTAATATGTTAAGCATGAGTCCAGAAAATTCAAGCATAAAACTTGTATTTGAAATTCCAACTCGTGGATTATTAGGTTATCGTAACGAGTTTGTTGTAGATACAAAAGGTGAAGGAATAATTTATACAAGAGTGATTGGATTTAAACCATATACTGGTAATATTGAAAAACATAAAGTTGGATCAATGATTTCTATGACAGCTGGTAAAGTTCTTGGTTTTTCTTTATATAATTTACAAGATAGAGGAACATTATATATCGGAGCAACTACTGAAGTTTATGAAGGCATGGTTATTGGTAATGTTGCTAAAGGAAACGATTTATCAGTAAACCCAACAAAAGGAAAACAACTTACAAATGTTAGAGCTTCAGGATCAGATGAGGCAATTCGTCTTACTCCCCCAACAGAATTAACACTTGAAAAAGGAATGAGTATTATGAATAACGATGAATATTTAGAAATTACACCAAAAAATATCAGATTAAGAAAACAATTACTTACCGAAAATGAAAGAATTAAAGCTGGAAGAAAAAAGGTATAAAAAAATCCCCGCAAAAACTTCTTGCGAGGATATGATAAAATCAGAAAAGATAAACTATATCTTTTCTTTTCTTTCGTAAATGGAGCGTTTTCTGAATTCAATTTCTTGATTAGTGCCGATGATTGAAATCCCTTTTCCTATATTTTCTGGAAATTTGAGAATTGTTACAGGATCAACCTTGGATGTTTGGTATATGTCAAAAGAGATGAATCTTTCTCCATCAGGTGTCGTATCTTGAAACACTTTTACTGTAGAGACAATCATTGTGCCAAGATTTTTGCGTACGATATGGTAATAATCAAAATTAATTATGGTTCTAGGTTTAAATAACTTGCCACAATGCCAGTGGCTGGAAATAACTTTTCCGTTATTATAGTTTTCAGGCATATATTTCATATATCTGCTTTTCTTTGGAACTCCTACTAGTACGCCGTATTTAACACATAATAGTTTTCGCATTGAAAACTTTGTATTATTAGAATCAACGATTTTGTTCTCTTTTTCTGAATTAATAGAATTAACCATTTCAGAAAAATTATTGAAAATTCTCTTTCCCATGATAAATTTCCTCCTTGTGATATATTTATCATTTTAAACAACATGTCAATTAATAAACCATTTTTATCAATTGATTTATCAGTATATCATAAAAATAAAAACTTGTCAAATCCTGATTCTTAAATTCCTAACTTGACTTTTTTGCTTTGATTTGCTACTTTGCTAGTAGTTTTTTACAATAAAAGCTAAAATTGCTCTTTAATAAAATAACTTTTAACCAATTATTATCTTAATAACAATATCAAACAAGAGAGGTGAAATGTGAGAAAATTGAAATGGATGTTTTTGAGTATGATGGTATTTTTGATTTTAACTAATCAGGTATTAGCTAGCGTGGAATGGAATTTTTTAAGTTCAGTTGAGAGTTGGTATAGT
>JAGLJW010000008.1 GCA_023142215.1 Candidatus Parcubacteria bacterium | reverse complement strand
TATTTTTGACAATGATTTTATGATTTTTTATAGTCAGTGGGCAGTTACGTGGAGTAGATCTTAAATTATTTTTTTAATTTTATCATATTCGCTTAAAACAACATCAACATCTTGTTTCTCAAAATCAGGCCATAATTTATTTAAAAAAATCAATTCAGCACTATCCATTTGCCACAAATTAAAACCCTCAATATTACTTTTCCCGGCTGTTTGAATAAGTAAATCAAAATTACCAAGTTCACCATGATATAAATATTTATTTAACATACCTTCGTGAATTTGCTCAAAAGAAATATTATTTTTAAACATTTTTCTAACAGCATCTAAGATTTCTATTTTGCTGTCATAATTTAAACAAATATTTAAAGTGCCATTTTGATTATTTTTAGTTTTATTTACAATATCAAAACAAAGCTCTGGTAAATCTCCAGGTAATTCATTAATTCTACCACTAAAAACTACTTTATAACCTTCTTTGTTAAATTTTTCAACGCCAATATCTAAAATTTGTCTTGTAAGTTTCATTAATTTATTAACATCATCTCTGTTTGAATTCCAAATTTTTCCACCAAACACGAACATTGTTACAATTTTTATTCCTTTGGAAAAAAACCAAGCAGGTACCATTTTTATTTTAACATAACTAGCAGAGCATCCATCAATCAAAGACAAATTCCTTTCTTTAGCCCATTTATCACTACCTTCAACTAAAATACCGATATGTTTAGGTAGTATTAATTTTGTATTTTTATTCATACTTTTACTAATTTTACTAGCTTTAATTTATCTCCAGCTCCACTAATTATCTTAACATTATTTTTATTTATTACAAATTCATTTGCCAAATATTTAATAAGTTCTTTATTTGCTTTCCCCTTTTCTGGTATAGCTGCGACATCAATTTTTAAAGTATCATCATCTAGCATGCTCTTAAAAACAGTTTTAATAGCACCAGGACGTACTTTTATCCTAAGATAAAGTTCTTTATTTTTGTTTAATTTTTGAATATATTCTTGCATTTTTTTATTATCAGATGGTATAGCATACAAATAATCTAAGTATTTTATTATGCTACTGATAAAAAATCAAGGGTTTTTATAGCATTACACAAAAAATTAACAATTTTGCTAATTTTTTGTGTAATATTATATGGTAAAGTAGTTATTTATTCTTCGCTAAAAATTATTGCATTTGGGATATCTCTGCCAGGACCAACCATATATTCGTCATTATAGTACAAAGCAGAAGAATATCCGCCGTCTAAATTTAAAGCGTATTCCATTTCCATTTCTTTTAACACTTGAGCTAAATTATAAAGAGTTGCATTTTTAACAATAATCAAATAAATTTTTTCGTTTTTATATCCTAATGCATTTCTTGAAGATTTAATATTTTCTTGTTTATTATCCATGTCCCATGTAATCAAATAATTATTACCTTCTTCAATTAATCTCGGTCTATTGCTAATCGCAGCTTGTAATTTTACTTTATATTTTTCTTCAAATGTTTCAACATCTTTGAAATCTCTTGAATCCTTAAAATAATAAAACTTATTATTTACATCAAAGGCGACTAAGGGACCGGTTGTCCAATATTTTGTTTGATCAGCATTTATCAAAGTGTTTGAACTTGCCAAATAAACTGGAGCAAAATAATAATTTTTTTTATTTGCTGAAGTGTCAAAGTACGAACCATTAATAGCGGCAAAGCCATTATTATTTCCATTTGCAAAAGAGGCTAAAGCTTCTGCGGGACAATTTGTCTTACAGGTGTAATCTGTTGCAGCATCAGTTATAATTTTTAGTTTTGGATTTTTCAAATCTATTTCTATTAAATTAACAGCATAAATATCATCTTTGACTGTAATTTTTTTATGCTCATACTTACTGTATGAATTAATTGATTCATCTATTCCTGGTTTGTGTACTTTGGCTAAATTTTCTCTCGTAATTCCAAGTCCTAATTCGCGCATTACCTTGAAAGCATCAACTGGACGACCTAAATAATACTTTTTTAAATCAACAGGATTTATATACCAAGCTTCTCCGTTTTTTTCTACTTGTAATACAATTTTACCAGCTAAACTTTTAGATAAATTTAAATCACCTTTAGCTGGTAATCCTGCTTGAGCAATTTTTTGAAAATTATATTCAGAAATTCCCAGACCAAGTTCTCGCATTACTTTAAAAGCATCAGCTGGACGACCTAAAAAATATCTTTTATTGTCTTCAGGATAAATATACCAAGCTTCACCATTTCGTTCTACATCAAGTAAAATTCTGCCAGAAAGCTGTGTCCCTAAAGACACAGCTTTTGTATTGAATGGTATTACAAAAAGAATGAATAAAAAAATTGTTGAGATTGTAATTTTTAACATGTTGTTTAAATTATGAAACTAAAATGATTATGATAATTAAAATTAGAAATTTCCAACAGTGACAATATTATTTTTAGTACTAATTAAATTCTGGATCCCCGCATTCGCGAGGATGACAAAAAGTTATTTTTTAATTAATTCAACACTATTTATTATAACTGGCTCAACAGGTAAATCTCTTACTGTTTTGACTTTTCCAATTTTTTCTACAATGTCCATTCCTTCAATAATTTCACCAAAAACAGGATGTTTACTTCTTGGATCGCCTTTATCCCAATCAAGTCTGGAATTATCAATCAAATTTATAAAAAACTGTGAACCACCTGTGTTTGGTCCAGAATTAGCCATTGCAATTGTGCCAACAGTATTTGATAATCCTTCAATAAATTCATCTTCAATTGCATAACCTGGACCACCTTGTCCCCATCTGTTCTTCATTGAATCATCTTTGGAAAAAATATCACCACCTTGAACCATAAAATTATTAATTATTCT
>JAGLJW010000079.1 GCA_023142215.1 Candidatus Parcubacteria bacterium | reverse complement strand
TGATACTGGTATTTCTTCATATCCATTGAGAGTTATTCCAAATCCTTGCATGTAAATATTGTCTGTATTGCTTGTTCCAATAGTTTCAGGATTTTTGCCTTGCCAGATAATTATTACATTGTTGTTTGGTGTAATTGAAACTTTTGGTTTTAGTTGATCAGCAAATTTATAATCATTAATTTGTACTTCTGTTCTGTAAAATTCATGATTACAATTTATTGCTCTAGCTACAACTGCACGTCCATTGTTATCAATATAATCATCATTCCAAGTTCCGATTATACATCCGTTTGGAGTTGATGTAATAGATGGATAAGTTTGGCTTCTACTAAGTGAGCTAAACTCAATTTCATCGCTGTTCTTTTGGAATTGATTATTGAAATATTGTAACATGATATCATAGCTATTTGAATATTCATGATTTGACTGCCAAGCGATTGCAAACTCGCTTTCTGGAAGTGCTGTGATTGTTGGATGCTTTTGGCATCCTACGTTGTTTGTATTTACTTGCACTTCATTGTTTAAAAAATTACCTCCCTGGTTTATTACTCTAAAGAAAACATTTCCTTTGCAATTATCGTATTCTTCGTGAGTACTGCGAGATTGCCAAACAATAATGGTATTTCCATTTTCAAGAAGTACTGATTGTCCTTCTTCTTGATGGTTAATACGTTCTTGATTAACAATGAACTCATTGGTTAAAAATTCACCTGTGCTACTTAATTTTCTGCCAAAAATATCATAACTTTGACCACCGGCTCCATCTTCAATACCAAATCCATCTTCGTATGATTGCCAGAAAACAAAAAAATCACCGTTTTCTAACGGTGAACCGAATGGTGTTTTTTGACTACTGGCGGTACTTTGATTTATTAAAGTTTCGCCAAGTATCTCATCACCATTGTCATTGAATATTTTGAGCATAATGGCATATCCATCACCATCGCCTTTATATGAATGCCATACTATAGCAAAATTATTATCTCCAACTAATATTATACTTGGATTGTCTTGAGTATAATCCGTGAAAGTATTTGCTCTAGTTCTGGATTTCACAATATTTCCATTTTCATTGATTATTGTAAAATAAATATCATAATCTTCAAAAAATGTAATTATTGTTTTACCGTTTGCTAAAGTTGCTATTTCACCATTAGCTCTATCAAACTGAATTAAATTATCAATTCTTGTTTCACCTCCTGTTTTGTTTAGAGAAAATGAACTACAATTACAAGTTGGTAATTCTTCTGGGATTGGTTCTGGATCTGGATCTGGGGTTGGTTCTGGTTCTGGTTCGGAAATTGGTTCTGGAATCTCTTCCTTTTTTGTAGCAACACACACTCTACTTGTATGACTAACTCGTTCATCTCCTTCGCCTAATCCTTCATTGGCATAAAGATTAACTTGAAAATAATATTCTGTGTCTGGATTTAATCCAGTTATTGTCAAATCTCCTTCTGTGCAATTATTCAAATAATCATATTTTGGTCTAATTCCATCAGTATTATCAATACCATTAACATATTGCAATATTTCTGCTTTTAGACAAGTACAAATATCACTTGTTTGAGATACTGAAAGCGTAACAGTAGAAGATGTTGATTCAATAAATAGATTATGATAACCATTACCGAAACATTCGTCATAACTTTCATGTCCGCTGTCTCCACCGCCATAACCAGGACTCTTACAAAATAGATTTTCTGTGTTGTAAATCATATAACCCATACCGTACTCATTAAACAATTCTTGAGTAATATCAACTATATCATTTGCATCATAACCAAGATTAGTGCAAGTATCCCAAGTATTAATTGGTCTGAATTTATCACAATCAAAAATGTATAAAGTGTTTACATACTTATTCGCATCTCTGCTTAAACAAGTCGTTGGACCAACTTTGTCTACTATACGGACTAGTGAGCCTTGGGTTGGAAATGCAGGTCTACCAATTAGTTGCTTATCAGCATATCTTGCTTTTCTGCTCATTGGCACTTTAATAACAAAATCCCAATTTGGTTCCTTGCTAGTACTACCAACATCTGTGCATTGAGCATCAAAAGAACCAAAACCTAGTCTATTATAATCAATACCACCATTTATTGGCCATAATATTTTATGGTTATATAAATGAATAGCATTTTCACCATCAAATTGAACTACTTGATATTTTGAACTTGATACTGGCATTAGAATCATTTCGCCTCCACCAACAGTGCTATTTGCATAATACAAAGCATTATAGAATTTATCATTTGGAATTAGCTTATTTGCATAATCACTATAACCTGGATCATTGATAATGATATTATTATCATCATAACCGAATGCTATTATCCAATGAGATGGTGCATAACTACTTTTGCCATATTCTCTAGCATTTACGTGACAAATAACCAAATTACCGCTATTTATTTCACTCTTTATTCTATTGAGTGTTACCTCCTTTTTACCTGCCACATAACCCACGTCAAGACCATTACGCTCTAATACACTTGTCATAATATCAGAACCTGTAACAGTGTAGTATGCATTATAATATCCATCACTAACACCATTAGCTCGACAATACTTCCATCTTGCTTCAGTGCGACAATCAATTTTTTGTGCATTAAGCGGCGAACTATTATATGCCGTACTTAAATTAATATTTAAGTAATAATATAATATCATAGCTGTCGTAGCTGGACCACAGTTATTATTATGGAACTTATCTTTTTCTGCTTTATCCTTATTAACTACAGCCAAATAACTTTGCCAACTAGACAACGGCTCCATCTGATATTTTCTCCAATCTCCATGCTTTTCAATCCATGGTGGTAATTGTACTCTTACCGTTTCACTTTTTGCTTCAATACTTGAAACAAAAAACACCATCACAACTAACAATAAACTCAATATTCTTAATTTCATTTTTACACCCTTTGGTTCAAATTAATATTTAATTGTAAAGAACTTCATAAGGAACAGCTAATCAAAAATACAAAAATTTACATTTTACACCTCCTCTGAATTTATTTGATTTTCTATCATTCAATTTTTATATTTTCTAAAATTATATAAAATAATTTTTTGTAACCAATGTTTCCAGGAACTGGACTCCCTCCGTACCAAACAACTTCAAACTTATACAATTTATCATTCTTAATAATAGCCATTTCAGGATATGATCCACAAGAAGTATTTGGATTATCAATAATCAACATTTCAATATTACCATTATTAACAGATCTCATATCACATTTATTTATCTCTGAATAATGTAAACATTCTCTTGCAACACTATCTAATGAATTTTCTTTTTTATCATATACGATAATTCTGAAACTGAAGCCAGGATCTGGTTCGAATGGACCACCAAGCGTGCATCCAATATTTTCATCTAACTTAACATTTCTTATATCAACCACGCTAATTAAATTATCATTTTCATCCCAGCGTTTATAATCCCTCCAAATATGTTTAGAATCCTCATCAACAAAAACATTCCACTCTTTTGGATATTTAACAGAATAGCCTAATTCTTTATTTTTATATGTTTTCCAATCACTGATATTAATTTTTGTTTTATATTCATTTGGTGTGATTTCTTTTGATTCTTCTATTTTTATATCAATAATCTTATCTTCAATATCTTGATTTTCATTTTCAATAGTAGAAGATGCTTTCACTGTGTCTTGTTGTTTTATAGTATTATCATCTGATATTTTTGATTTATTATCATCAATATTATTAATTATTGGCTCTTCTTTTTTACAAGCAGTCAATAATATAGATAAACTTAGAATTGTAATTATTATATATTTCATAATTTTCTTATTTATTTTTTTTTAATCTAATTTAAATCTATCATGTCATTTTAACATTGTCAACACTTTTTACTGTAAAATAAGTAAAAATTTATTTTTTATTCCGTTTCTATACATTCTGTAATACAAAATATAAGAGATATAATATTAAATTTTTATCTTAAACTAATCCCATGTCATTAGCTAATCAATAAATTTAAACGAATCAACCGCCTCATCATCCATACATTCACTATCCAATTTTTTTA
>JAGLJW010000078.1 GCA_023142215.1 Candidatus Parcubacteria bacterium | reverse complement strand
CAAACTGTTTTGCCCATTTTTTTTCAACTTTAAGTACCATGGCAATGGGTAATAATTTTTCAAAGTGTTTAGGATTTTTTTCTGGAGCATTATGAAAATTAATTCTATCCTTTTCAGCTACCTCTAAATATTTTTTTAGACCCAAAATATGTTCACGAGCTAATACTCCCTTTTTAGTCTTAACTGGCATAGCAAGACCAAAAAGAGTTATTATTACTACGGAAATAATAATTGATAAAACAGCATAAATGTTTTGTAGTGTTGTAAGAATAAAAAAAGCAATAAGAGCGACAGCAAAGCTTGCACCTATAAACTTTCGTCTTACTGTTTGAGGATTTTTATTAAAATATTTTTTGTTAACCATTTCTACATATATCCCCTTTTTAACTTTGATTAAATTTTTAAAAAAAGTATTCTCCAAATCTGATAATTTAATAATCTCTTTTTTATTGATTTCATCTTCTATGTTTTTGGATATTTCATCTTCTGTTTTTTCAAAAGATCCTAGAAATATTTTAGCTAAAAAATTATTTTCCAATCCTTTTGTTTTTAATTCACCTTTTAATGCTTTAATTCCTTTATGTATTTCTTCTTTCTTGAATAAAGATTTAAATAATATTTGTTCAAATTTATTTTTTAAATCACTGTCATCTTTTAGTTTTTCAATTAAATAATCACCACTCTTAAAAATTCCATCCTTTTCAACTTTTATTATTCTAATATAACCACGTACGGCAAAATCAATAATTTGAGCTGAAACTTCAAAATTATCCACTTTTTCATTTATTAAAATACCAACTTCAAGTGGAGTTAAATTATCTGGTATGTCAAATTGAGCTACAATAGTTTCCCTGCCTTTTGGATCTCGTCCTCTTGTCCACCAAAGATAAAACATTACAAAAAATACTAAGAAAGGAATTCCTAAAATCCAATTATCCATAACTATATATAATAATGATGTAAAGATTGATTGTTTTTCTATTATACCTTTTGGCATTCCAATTACAACTGTTAAACCCTCTTTTGGATTTAATTTTTCATTTATAAAAATAATGCTATCAACTTTGTCTTTATTTTTATAATTTCTTCTAGTATAAGAACATTTATTTTTACTTCCAGCTATTCCAGAAAAACATTCTGTTTTTACTTCCGAATCAGTTATTTCATCTGGTAATATAATAATTGTTTTTGATTGCTTGATTGGAACTTTCCATTCATCCCCTGTTGCATTCCAGTATAATTCGTCATAATCATTAAAAAAATTTATTGCTCTATTGACTTGATATTTAATAACGTAACGTTTTTTTCCGCTTACTAATACATCAGCATCACCTATTTTAATGCTTTTATATTTTCCTTTGTTATTTATTGCAAAATTATAATCATAGCCTTTGCTATCAAGTACTGAAATTTCATTAATTCTTAAATTAAAATTACCACCACGAGCTTTGTATTTATAAATAATATCTCTATAAATTCCATGCCTATCTATAGCATTTTCACCAAAATCATAATCAATTGTTTCTGTTACATTAATGCTAGAATTTTTATTAATTTCAATTTTTGTATCAAAATTCGTAATCATTTCTTCGGCAGAAACGGGAAATGCTACCAATAAAAATGAAATAACAAAGAATAATCTTATAAACATATATTTAAATTAATTATCGTTACTTAGTAGCAGTCTTTATTGTAACTTCCTTACTAACACAATTCCCTGTTGTTCTGGAACGGAGCGAATGCGTAGT
>JAGLJW010000077.1 GCA_023142215.1 Candidatus Parcubacteria bacterium | reverse complement strand
GATAAAAAATGCTAAAATTAATATTAATTAACAATAATAATTATGACATTATATAGAAAATATCGTCCTCAGAATTTTAGTGAATTATTAGGGCAAAATCACATAAGAATTACGCTTCAAAATGAAATTGAGAATAATGATATTGCTCATGCGTATTTATTTTGTGGTCCAAGGGCTGTTGGAAAAACAACAATTTCTAGAGTATTTGCCAAAGCAATTAATTGTTTAAATAGAAAAAATGGGGAATATGAGCCGTGTAATAAATGTGAAATGTGCTTAGATATTACAGCTGGAAAAAGTTTGGATGTAGTAGAAATTGATGCAGCTAGCCATACAGGAGTAGATAATGTTCGTAATAATATTATTGAAGTTGCTCAAGTAGCACCAAGCAGAGCAAAATATAAAGTTTTTATAATTGATGAAGTTCACATGCTTTCAATTTCAGCTTTTAATGCTTTGCTCAAATTATTAGAAGAGCCACCTACAAATGTTATTTTTATTTTGTGCACTACTGAAGTTCATAAAATTCCAGCTACGATAATATCTAGATGTCAAAGATTTGATTTTAAAAAAATAGTTTTAAGTGAAATTGTTAAAAAACTATCAAGTATTTTAAAAAAGGAGGGAATAGAGTGTGAAAAAAGTGTTTTAGAAACAATAGCAAGACAATCAGAAGGACATATGCGTGATGCTGAAAGTTTACTTGGTCAAGTAATCTCCATTTCTGGGGAAAAAATAACAGCTGATAATGCAGATTTAATTATTCCAAGAGGTGATTTAATTGAAGCGATTAAATTTATTAGATTACTTTCAGAAAAGAAAACGTCTGAAGCTATTACTCTAGTTAATAAAATTATTAATGACGGAATAGATATAAAAATATTTTTAAAAGATTTAATTGAACTTCTTAGAAAAATAATGCTTTCTAGTATAAGCCCAAATTTATCAGTAAAATTTGGTTTAGAACTTGGCGAAAGCATGGAAAAAGATATTGATAAAATAATAAAAAATACAGATGTTAGAAATATCATCAACTGGATTGATAAATTAATAGAAGTTCAAAAAAACATAAGTGGAAGTTTTATTATTCAATTGCCACTTGAAATAGCAATTGTTGAACTTTGTTCAGGATTCACTGAGAATGTATCCAGGAGTAACCCACCATCGTCAAAGAATACCGAAGTAGATGACAAAAAAAACATAGTTGATCAAAAACCAGCCAAAATTATTAATCCAAAAAGTATATCTTCCAAAGAAGTAAATAGTAAATGGACTAAAGTTTTATCAAAAATAAAAGAAGAAAATCCTTCACTACTATCAATTCTTCAAGCTTGCAAACCAAGCGAGATAAATAATGGTCAAATTAATTTATCATTCAAATACTCATTTCATAAAAAGAAAATTGATGAAGTAAAAATTAAATCAATCCTAGAAAATGTTTTGTCTGATATTTATTCAAGTTCAATTATTATAAATACTGAAATAGATAATTCCATAAAAATACTACGTGACATAGATAAAACAACTGAAGAAAAAAAAGAAGAGCAGAAAGTTCCAGAAAAAAATGAAATAAAAAAAGGTGAAAACGATAATAGTGATGATGATATGATAAATAATTTATTAAAAACTTTTGGCGGTAAAGTTGTTGGCTGAACAAAAATCTTACTCAAAGCTCTGGGATCGTCTAATGGTAGGACAGCAGATTCTGGTTCTGCTTATTGGGGTCCGAATCCTCATCCCAGAGCTTTGCGTAAAATAATTTTGTATGTTTTAAAATAGTACTGTATACTGAAATTAATTAAATATCTAATTTTATAATATTATGTCTCAATTTATTGTTAACGGTGGAAAAAAATTAACTGGTGAAATTAAAACAAATTCCGCAAAAAATTCCGCAGTAGCCATCTTATGTGCTTCAGCCATGATTGAAGGCAAAACAACATTAACTGATGTTCCTGTTATTGAAGATGTAAAAAGAATCATTGAAATCTTAATATCTATTGGAATAACGGTTACGTGGACATCCAAGCACGAAGTTGAAATAATTAATAATGGAAAACTAAATTTAAATAAGCTAGACAAAAAAGCTTTCATAAAGATTAGATCTGGTTTGTTATTTGTGGGCTCCTTGTCAGCTGTAATGGATAATTTTTCTTTACCAAAATCAAGCGGTTGCAAGCTAGGCAAGAGAACAGTAAATCCTTACAAATTGGCATTTGATCATTTGGGTATTGAAGTTGTTGAAACTGATGAAAGTTATAATATATCAAGAAAAAAAATCAAAGAAGCTGAGTTTACAATGTATGAAACTGGTGATACTGCTACAGAAAGTACAATTATGGCTGCTACTCTTGGGCATGGTATAACAAAAATATATTTTGCATCATCAAATTACATGACTCAGGATCTTTGTTGTTTTTTAATTAAAGCCGGAGCAAAAATTGAAGGAATCGGAACAAGTACTTTGAAAATCACAGGAGTAAATAAATTAAAACCAGTAGAAAATTACTCAATAATGCCAGATCCAATAGAGGCTATGTCATTTATTTCTATTGCAATTACAACAAAATCAAAATTAAAAATAACAAATTGCCCAATTGACTTTTTACGTCTAGAAATAGAGAAATTAAAAGTAATGGGTCAAAAATTAAAAATTAGCAAGGTTTATAAATCAAAAAATGGATATTTTGATTTAGTTGATATTGAGATAATACCATCCAAACTCAAAGCTTTACCAGATAAAATTTATGGCCGTCCTTATCCTGGATTAAATATGGATAATTTACCACTATTTGTTCCTATTCTAACTCAAGCGAAAGGAAGTACATTAATTCATGATTGGGTTTATGAGAACAGGGCAATTTATTATACGGAACTTAATAATTTAGGAGCTAACGTGATGTTGCACGATCCACATCGTGTAACTGTAACAGGTGTAACTAAATTAACTCCAGCAGAAATAATCTGTCCTCCCGCTTTAAGACCATCATTAAACTTATTGACTTGTATGTTGGCAGCAAAGGGAAGATCTGTATTAAGAAATGCATACGCTATTGATAGAGGTTATGAAAATATTGTAAAAAGATTAAGAGTTATAGGTGCAGATATAAAAAGAGTAAATGAGTAGATTGTAAAAATGATTATTAGCTAAATAAAAATAACGGAAATGATAAATAATGTAATACAATAGTGAGTAATTAAATTTTATCAAATCTACAAAATAAAGAATTGAAACCCTATTAGTAAAGAAATGCTTGAGATTTATAATGATATTAAATTAGTAAAGAGTAATTTTCAGAGAACCGCATTAGTTGTATTGAATGATTTGTAATAAAATGTATATATTGATTAATAATTATATTTAAATTATGGAAATATGAATGAGCAAATATTTATGCGGGTTCAAAAAATAGTCAAACTCACAAATAGAACAATTTCAATTTTGTTAATTTTAGAATTGGTTTATTATTCATTTCCTATAATTGCAGCATTATTATTATCTGGATTTTCGTTACCGGCTTTTTATAAAACTACATTACTTACATTATTTATACTCTTAATTGGTGCGATTGGAATGTTTTTTGAGAAAAATTTTGCAATTATTTTTTTATGGTTCTATGTTCTTTTTCCTCGTTATTCAGAACTTATTCTTACTCCTTTAAATGTATCTCAAGAAAATTTTGAGTTATTTGTACTATATCCAATATATATTCTTGCAACATACTATAACTTTTGTGATTTCTTTTGGTATCTTAATAATGTTTCTGCCATATATTTTACATTTTTTATCTTTTATAAAATAAAAACAAAACAAAGGGCAGAGAAAATAAAATTAAACGAAAAAAAACTATAGATAATTTATTAAGTTAATCTCTTACGTAGCCCGTAGGGGAGTTGAACCCCTCTTTTATGGATGAGAACCATATGTCCTAGCCGATAGACGAACGGGCCATTTTATAGAATTTAATTAACTCTTTTTAAGAGTTGTTTTTTTCTATAGTTGTTCTTTTTTAGCTAAATTTCTCTTTTTCTAGCATTAGTTTTAACATTGAATGCCTCATAATAAATCAGTGAATACGGTATTTTATGTTTTGTAAACTAAAATTAGTATAAATTAATTTTCAGAAATTGTCAAAATTGACAAATTGTTATTTTAATTTAAAGCCATTTAAGAATTTTTAATAAAAATAATTTTGCTAGTATTAAATAATAAAAAAAGCTCAATCCTTATTGAATTGAGCGATATAATTTAATGAACAGTTTTTTTGTTTTTTTTATTGAACACTTATCTC
>JAGLJW010000076.1 GCA_023142215.1 Candidatus Parcubacteria bacterium | reverse complement strand
TTTTTTAGTGATTGGCGACAGTCCCATCATAGATGCCTCTTATTTTGCAATATTTTTCATCAAAACATATATCGGGGAATTTCCGTACAAGGTTAGTATCAAAATGATGATGCTCTACACTATAATCTTTACTACTAACCTCACTGTTAATATGTGTGAAAAAAGAATGTTTTTCATTAGGTTGTAGAAGTATCTTTTCTGGACCTATGGTTGCCACGGAGAACATGGTAATGAGCCGTGTATCTGTTTCTATTACCGTTCCATTGATGTCCAGAATTTGGAAGTAAAAAACTTTATCAAAAACAGTTTGACCATCAGGAATAAGTAAATTTAACTCTTTATCGCCTGTATTTTCTAAAGTAACTTTAATTTTGAATGGCTCATTTTTTTGGAATATATATAATCCTGCCTCATCCATCAATCCATTTAATGGCTCAACTATGAGTTGAAGACCATCAACTATTTCGCCACCATTGGCTGCTTTTTCAATTGGTTGTTGTTTGGAGATTTGCTCCAAAATAAATAATCCACTAAAAAAAATAACCCCTACCGCTAAAATACCAATTAGGATTTTTGTTTTTGAATTCATTTTAACTCTCATCATTTAATTTGAATTAAAGTTAATAAATCTGTTGCTTGGCTCGGCAATTTCGTATAACATCAGGGATAAAAGAAGTTTTTCTGGAACGAAGCGGAGAAGTTCAGGAGTCTGAGCCGTTCATTAATCAATTATAAGTATCTGGATGAATTTCATGAAATTTGTATTTTTCTTCTTCATCATTAGAATAATAATCCATCGTCAAATTATATTCTAAAAAATAATAAGTTTTTATATAGGTTATTTTATTTGAATTATCTGTAATATATTTTCCAATGCCCTCTCTGGGTTTTCCATATTGATGAAGAAATTCAATATATTTATTTAGATTATCTGAAAGATAATGCTCACCTTTATTTGATAAAAGATAAGTTCTAATATTCTTTTCATCAAAATCACTATCTTTGCTATCAATGTTGTTCTGTGGGTTAAATAAATGATGATGTAACTAAATTTAATGAGCAAAGCGAATTATTATTTGACAATTTTATTTTATTAATTTTTTAAGCCCATTATGATAATCTTTTATGCCTGGCTTCCCGCTAAATTTTATTGCCAGTGCATAATCCTTAACTCTATTAATTTTTTTTGCTTGTTTCTCAGATATCTTATTGTTAAATTTTTTGTATAACATGCGTATGAAATAGTCAAGCTCATCAGTATTTAGTTTTTCATTAATTATTTTTGTAGTTTTATTACTCCGAGTTGTGTGATTAATTCCAAAATTATCATCGCTATCATTTTTAACAATTTGAATATATCCTCCTATATCTGTTACTCCTGGCGTAATCGGTGAAACATGTCCTACTTTTTCTTCGGTTTGCGCTATCAGTGTTTTTTTGTTATTGCTACTGCCAAATATTATTTTATATCTACCAGCCATAAATCGTTTTGGTTCTTCTGGTAAAAATTTTTTAGATTTTTCTTTTTCCCCATAAGTCGTATGCGCAGTAGAAATTATTTCAAGTTCATAAAGATTATCGATGTATGTCTTTATTTCAGCACGAATATTTGGAGAAGTAACAGATTGCTTAATTGTAATATTTTCTGAGCAGCCAGCTGTAAAAAAAATTAATAAAAGTAATGATGTCAATATTTTGATTTTCATGTTTTTTAAAAAGTTAATAAAATAAAATTGTCAAATAATTTTTTAGCGATAGCTGAAAAGAATTTAGTTATTTCATATAATGAATACTGATATCTGAAGTTTTTAATTCTCTACATTATTATTATATCACAAAAAAAGAGAATTAAAAATTTAGGTCGGAATAAAATTTTTCTCATTATTATAATTAATATTAAAAAAATTTCTGGCTATTTCACATAACATTTAGTATATGCGAAGTTTTAATTCTTTCTACATTATCATAATTAATAAAGAAAAGAAAAAATTAAAATTTGGGTGTAGCCCAAAAATTATATTATTTTTAGCTCTCCTTGACAATATTTTTATAATGGTTTAATGTACTTGTAAATGGAGAGCGATAGTCAAAACGAAGGCAAGTTAAGTTAGATTTGCGATAAAGGATCGCTAAGATGATTGCTTGGCGGCGCACGATTGGTAATCGCTTGTTCTTTCTTAATAATATGTGGGGTCTTGATGATTCTTGGCTGGAGGGCGCCTTAATTCCAGGAATGCTCAGGACTATAAACAAGGGTGAAAAATCAGGTTTTTCGATTAACCTCCCCTCTCTCCATTGCCCTTACTTCGGTAAGGGCTTTTTTATTTTCTAAGAACTAAAAATAATATAATTATGGAATGAATTTTTCAAATATACTCATATTTTTTTGTTGACATTAAAATGCCAAAATTATTAATTAAATTAAGGAGTTTTTTAATTATTTCATGCAACAAGTTATATGTGAACTAATTGACTTAGTATTTAAAATAAATTAAAATAATTATGTAAACCTTAAACTATAAATAGCTCATAAAATGATCAAATCTTATCTATATTATACCATAAATATATTAAGTTATACAAGTAAAAATCCTAAAAATTGTTAGTATAAACATCTCATTAGATTTATAAAATTATAAGATTAAATAAATGTCAGATTCAGAAGAAATAAAAGCTCGTCTTGATATCGTGGATGTTATTCGGGAATATATTCAACTTCAGCCATCTGCTGGAAATTTTAGAGCCTGTTGTCCTTTTCATAAGGAAAATACGCCGTCTTTTATGGTATCTCCAGAAAAGCAAATTTGGCATTGTTTTGGGTGCGGAAAGGGAGGTGATATGTTTAGTTTTGTGCAGGAAATTGATGGCTTAAGTTTTCCTGAGGCTTTACGTTTATTGGCGCCAAAAGCTGGAGTTACTTTGAAACGACAAAGTGGTGTTGGAGCTTCAAAACGAAATCGTTTGCTTGATATTTTGGATTTATCAAAAAGATATTTTAATAAAGTTTTGCTTGAGTCTCCTAAGGCAGAAAATGCAAGAAAATATTTAAAGAATCGTGGTTTAACTGAAGATCAAATTATTG
The DNA here is from genome assembly GCA_023142215.1 of Candidatus Parcubacteria bacterium. GTDB lineage: Bacteria > Patescibacteriota > Patescibacteriia > Patescibacteriales > UBA12075 > JAGLJW01. The sequence goes on along the minus strand of JAGLJW010000076.1, from coordinate 3,256 downwards.
ATTGGCAAATTGGATATAGTTTTGATTCTTGGGATTCAATTTTAAATTTTTTAAAACAAAAAAAATACACAGAGCAAGAAATTCTCAAATCTGGAATGACAGCCAAAGCACAAAATGGAAACAAAACTTATGATAGATTTCGTGGAAGAATTATGTTTCCGATTGACGACGTGAACGGAAATACTGTTGCCTTTACAGCCAGGGTTAGTCCTGAAAAAGAAGAAAGTGAAAAACAGGGGAAATATATCAATAGTCCTCAAACTGATGTTTATGACAAAAGCCGAGTTTTATTTGGACTTTATAAGGCTAAAAGTGAAATTCGTTCACAAAATTTAGCTGTAATTGTTGAAGGGCAAATGGATGTTATCACGGCCTATAATAATGGTTTTAAAAATGTTGTTGCTTCATCTGGAACAGCTTTAACGGCTGAGCAAATTAAATTATTAAAACGTTTTACTAAAAATATTGATTTAGCTTTTGATATGGATGAAGCTGGTCAACTTGCTGCTGACAGGGGAATTAAAGAAGCTAGTAAAGCGGAAATGAATATTAATGTTATTGAAATTCCAAACGGAAAAGATCCTGATGATTGTATAAAAAATAATATTAAGGAATGGCGCGGAGCATTACAAGATGCCAAACCAGTTATGCAATATTATTTTGATAAAATATTTAATAATCTTGATTTGAAAAAGATTGAAGATAAGAGAAAAGGGGCTCAGGAATTTTTATCAAAAATTATTATTGTTAAAAATAAAATTGATCAGGATTATTGGTTAAAGAAATTAAGTGAAGAAATTAATGTTGAAGAATATTTATTGCGTGAAACTTTATCTACAAGTCTTAAGGCTAAAAGCAAAACAGAAAAATCAACTATTTCCAAAAATAATTCTAGTCAAGAATTTACCAGCCCAGCGGTTAATAGAAATAATTTATCAATTGAAGAACGTTATAGTGAAAATTTATTAGCCTTGGCGTTAAAATATTTATTTGTTTTGGAATATTTATTATCTAATGTTGAGCTTGATCATATTTTTGGAGTATATAATAGGAATATTTACAAAAAGCTTGTAAAGTATTATAATATAAATGAAGGTCTTGATAATTTTTATAAAATAGATTATAATAATTTTAAGGAATGGTTCATTAATGAAGAAAGTAATATTAGCGAAAACCAGTTAAAGTCACTAGATAAACTGGTTCTTTTGAGTGATAAGGAGTTTGCCGAGCTGGATGATTTACGTATTAAAGAAGAAGCGACTAAAATTGTTGGGAATCTTAAAAAATTATATTTTTCAAATAAAAAGAAAATTTTAGAAAAGAAAATAATGAAAGCTGAACAAAGCGGAGATGAAAATCAAGTAAATAAATTACTTGATGAATTTAAGTCTTTATCTGATGAAAGCTTTGTAAAATAATTTATTAAGGGTCTGTCGCCAAACCCATTAAGTTTAAATACGTAACTTTAAAATAATGCCAATAAAGAAAAAGCCGGCTGTTAAAAAGTCAGTAACAACAAAAAAATTAGCTTCTGCTAAGGTAAAAACTGGTAAAAAAGTGGCAAAAAAAACAAAGCTTAAAGCAACTCCTGCTAAAACTTTAAAAAATAAAAAAACAACAAAGGCTTCTCCAAAAAAAACTACAAAAACTATTGCTAAAAAAACAAAAAATAAAGTTGTAGCAAAAAAAGTTATAAAAACTAAAAAAGTTGTAGCAGTTAAGAAAAAAGTTGTAAAGAAAGAAGTACCGAGAGAGATATTTGTTACAACTGAAGCTCAAAAACAAGCATTAATTCACAAGGGAAGATCGCGTGGCTTCGTTACAGAAACCGAGCTGCTTTTTGCATTTTCAGAAATTGAAGAATATATTTTTGATTATGAATTATTCCTAGAAGAGCTTTTTGTTAATGGTGTTCATATTGTTGAAGATACAGGTAGCATTTTGAATGTTAATACTACGATTGGAAAAGAAGAAAAAAATATTGAAGAAGAATCTGGTTTAGCAAGTTCAAAAAATATTGCAGATTTATCCAAACTTAGTTCTGATTCAATTCAAATGTATTTAAAAGAAATCGGAAAAGTTCCTTTGCTTACAATGGAGCAGGAAATGGAATTGGCAAAAAGAAAAGAAGTTGATGATCAAGAAGCTGTAAAAAAATTGATTGAAGCAAATTTAAGATTGGTTGTTTCAATCGCAAAAAAGTTTTCTGGTGCTAAAGGTTTATCACTCCTTGATTTAATTCAAGAAGGAAATATTGGTTTGTTCAGAGCAGTTGAAAAATTTGAATACAGAAAAGGATATAAATTTTCTACTTATGCAACTTGGTGGATTAGACAAGCAATCACTCGTGCTTTAGCTGATCAATCAAGAACAATTCGTATTCCAGTTCACATGGTTGAAACGATTAATAAATTTACTCAAATTGAAAGAGGTTTAATACAAGATTTAGGACGTGAACCATTACCAGAAGAAATTGCTGCAGAAATGAATGAAGAAATTAATAAAGTAAGACACATCATTAAAATTTCCCAAGACACGATTTCCCTTGAAACTTCTGTTGGTGACGATGACGAAGATTCAACACTTGAAGATTTCATTGAAGATGTTAAAAATGTCACACCTGATAAATCAGCCGCCCTAGAACTTCTTAAGGATTATGTAAAAGAAGTAATTATTCAATTACAACCAAGAGAGCAAAAAATCCTAGAAATGCGTTTTGGTTTAGAAGATGGTGTAGCACATACACTAGAAGAAGTAGGTAGGGAATTTGATGTAACTAGAGAAAGAATTAGACAAATTGAAGCAAAAGCATTAGAAAAAATTCAAAAGCATGATGGAATCAATAAATTAAGAGATTATTAAAGTAATTATTCACTGATAATCCCCTGTCATCCTGGAGCTAGAGCGATAGGATCCTATGAATTAGCTAACCTTACTGTCATTGCGAGGAGTCGGAGTGACGTGGCAATCTCCTCAGTTTGATTTGTGCTCCTTAATTTATAAGATTGCCATGCATTTGCCAGTTGGTGAAGTTTACAATGATAATGTATAATTAGTAAGTAGTTGTTTATTAAAGAATTGACATATTATTATAATTTGTTATTATAGTTTTAGTGCCAATAAATGTAAATTTAAAGGCATATTTTATTTTGAATTTAGACATTATTCCAATAGAATTATAGCAGTTGTGAATTTATTTGGGGTTTAGTTAAAAACAAATATTCCGAGGTAGCGCAGCGGTAGCGCAGTTGGCTGT
>JAGLJW010000075.1 GCA_023142215.1 Candidatus Parcubacteria bacterium | reverse complement strand
AAAATAGCAATTGCTCTTTTGGTGATGGCTTTACCAATAATGGATGTAGTTTGGACAATTATCAGAAGAATTAGATTGGGAAAAAATCCTTTTTGTTTTGCTGACAGAAAACATTTACATCACAGATTATTAGATTTAGGATTAGGGCAAAGAAAAACAGTTTTAATATATTATTTTTTCGCAAGCTTCTTTGGGTTATTAGCGATATTCATGCAAAGCAGTGGTAAAATATTTACTTTATTATTTTTAATATTTATAATGATTTTTATAGTTTTTGGTTTTAATTATTTAGATAGAAGACATAATATTAAGCAATAGAATTATATGAATGATGAAAAAAGAACAAATAAAATATTAGATAACTATGAAGAAAAAATTGTTCATAAAATTTATAAGAAAAAATTATTTAATTTTTCTTATAAATTCAAATTTTTTAATAAATTTGGAATATTTTTAAAAAAACTTTCTATACTTACCATATCTCTATTAATAGTTTATTTCGTTTTTAATTTTTTTGTCAGACCAATAAAATATTCATTTGAAGAAACTAAAATAGCTGAAAAAAGAGTGAATTTATTAATTGAACAAAAGGGTGGTGAGCTTAAGGATGAATTAAGAGAAACAATGAATTACTTAAAAGATTATCCTGAATTTTATGAAAAAGTTGTAAACAATATTCAAGATATACAAATAAATAATAATATTTGTAAAAGTTTATTTTCTTCCAGTGGGGCACCAGCTGCAATTCAAGCTCAAGTAAATGCAGGGTATAATCCTTTAAAACTTCAAGAGGCTAATTTCAATAGAAAAACTTTATTATTGAGTCCCAATGCAATGAGAAGATATAATTATGATTCAGTTGAATTAGCTTCTACTTTAATTCATGAGTCAGATCATGTTGAATTTTTAGAAAGTGGTAAATTCAGAAGAGTTCTTCTATTTGTAAAATGTAATCCACTTTTAAATCCTCATATTTCAATTTTTAGCAATGTTCCTAGTATTAGACACAGAATTACTACTATAGAAATTTGTGCTCAAAAAGAAGAGATCAGATTTCGCAAACAGTCAAATACAAAATCTGGCTATGAATTACGAAATAGTATATTGTTATCAGGGTTTAGACAATTATTTAGATATTAGATAAAGGGTCTGTCGCCAAATTACAGTTTTGGTGACAGATCCATAAAAGTTTTTAGTTATTTTTACGATAAAATTTTTCGGGACCTAAAATTTTAAGTAGAGCAGTAGTGAGAATTTCTTCATTTATTTCTCCATCTTGAGAAAACAAATTTTGTATTTTCCCTTTATTTTTTGTGAACTCAAGTATTTTTGGAGTCAAAACTTCTCCCATTGATGAAACCATACATCCTTCTGGTGCTATATTCAAAAACAAATCAGTTCCTGTTTCTAATTTATGAATTGCTTCGCCTGTATATGGAGCTAATTCTCCTCTTGGTTTTAGGGTTGGTAAAATATTTTTTGCTGATTTTAAAATTGATGACATCAAAGTTGGCATAGAAATATTTGCTGAGTTATAAAGTGGTTTGGCTAAAATATTTCTTATAAAAAAATGAGCAAATTTAAAATTTAAAATTTTAAGTTTAAGTTTTATTTTTACAAACTTTTTTAAAAAGTTATTTTCTTTATTTATTTCATTTTCAGCACTTAAAATTCTTTCTTGAATTACATATTCAAAATAACTCCAGAGTGGGGAATATTCTAAATTGATTTTGTTAAAGCCTAAAATGGAAAGTAAATTTCTAAAAATTTCTTCACTTTGAGAAACTCTCATATATACTTCACCGTCTATATGAATTTTAATATTATTTTCATTTTTTGAATTTTCTAAGCTTTTCCATTTAAGAGCAAATTCGGCTAAACTTTTTTCTACATCTCTGTTATTTAATTTATATCCAAAGTATATAAAAATTAAATTTATAATAGGAATATTTTTTACTTTTTTAATTATATTAATACAACTTTTTTTAGGCACAATATTTTCTTGAATATGAAAAATTTTTTGTTTTAATTTTTTAAAATCAGAAATAAAATTATTATATTCATCAATATTTTTACAATTTGCTCCTAACTTAAATTTAAGTTGATGCAAAACTCCTTGTAAAATTGCTCCTTTGAAACCGTGAATTAATGTCCATTTTTCAATTCCAAAATCATATCCTTTTTTTTCATCAGCAATTAAGAATTGTAATAAATTATCTCCATCTTTATTTTTACATGATTTACAATTTGAAAATTTTTGATAAGCAAACAATTTATGAGTATCAGCATATTGACCTTGTCGGCATGGACCAGAACCAGTATTATTGAAGATTAAAACACGATTTTTATTCTTTACCAAAGGGTCATTATTTATTTTCCTTTTTTTGAAATCTTCTAAAGCTAAAAGGGAATCGGCATACACAGCAGCCAAGGGTGCACAAACTGTATCGCCAGCGTATTTTCTGCCTTTTTTAATTAATTTTGATAAATTATACGATTCATCTTTATAATTATCAAGACAAGTAAAACCAGCTGACCTAATTACAGATGTGATAGTTCTATTGTCAGACAAAGTTGGAAAATAAATTACATCTTTTTTCTTGTCTAATTCTTTTTGATTTATAAAATTATTTAATATTTCAACTTTAAAGTCATATTCATTTTCTCCTAATAATTTTGAATGTAAATTTTGCTCTAATTGTTTTGTGTAAGTATTAACTCTATTTTCAAGATGAGCTAGTTCTTTAATAATTGCATCAGATTGAATTAACAAAAAAGGACGTTTTTTGGTCATTTCAGCAATTAAATGAGTTGTTACGCTATCAGGTCCACATCTAAAAGTTGACACTTGAACAATAGGTAGTTGTATTTTTAATTTTTTTTCAATTTTTTCAAAAACTTCACTCAATCTCTTATTCTTTATTTTTTTATAAAGTGTTTTTTTTATTGAATATTTAACTAGGCTAGTTATAAAATGTGGATTTTTCCAATAGATATTTTTAAATTCATCATCAAGCTCTATATCAAAAATATACGATGGCAAAACAATCATCCCTTTATCTCTTAACAATCTCCCAGCGTGACTATCATAAATTCCTGGATTGAGAATATATTCTCTTCCAATAACTAATGCGATTTTTTTTCCTTCTTTTAAAGCAGTTTCAGCAAATTTTGCACCCAGCTCACTAGCTTCATTTTTTAATTTTTTATTTTGTTCCAAAGCTTTATCAATAGCGATTTTTAAAGAATTTAAAGATGGTTGAATTTTATAATATGTAAAAACACTTTGTAATTGATTAAAAATTCCATTTGCAATATCTTCTGATTTAAGTTTTGTTAAATTAAGATTAAATAAATGAAAATTTGCTTTTTTGTTTTTAAGTTCAGCTAAATTTTTAGCAGTTGCAATACCTCCTTGGTTAAGCGTACAAGTTTTTCCTTTGCTTTTATTATTAGTTGGTAAAAAATCAATTTGTGGTGCTAAAATAATTCCATGAGCTTCATTTGCTAAACGTTGATATTGCCCAACAGCACCAATATGTGGAGCACAGGTATCAATATTAAATAATGGTTGAGCATTTATTAAGTCTTGCTTTTGTATATTATCAACATGTGTTTTTATTCCTAAATTTTCAAAAATTCTAGAAATAAAATATGCCCATTCGCTAACAGCAAAACTTCTAGGTATTATTAAACGATTTTTATCATTAGTTTTAGAGTGATGAGAATCTATAAAATTCCAAATTTCCTGATATGAATCAAGAGTTTTTTCTTTTACTTTTCCTTTTTGACTAAATAATTCATTAATAGCGGTACAACCACCAAGCGTAAAATTAAATTTTTTATTATCATTTCCAGTTGCACTCAAAAATGTTCTATTGCATCTCGCATTAGAATCACCACAAGCAATTCCTTTACAGACAATTATTTGCTTGGTAAATTTTTTCTCAATAAGATTTTGCAATACAATTTTTACTGGTTTTTCTATAGATTTTTTTGCGAGGGAACTAATCAAACCCATACATGCTCTATGTCCAGGAGATGGAGGTACTAAACAATAATTTGTTGATCCTGTAAATTCTTGAAGTCTACTACAAACAGCTAGTGGAAGCGGATCAGATAACATTGTTTGACCATGAAGTAGGGTAATAGCATTTTTTGGTAGATCAATCTGGCTCCAAAGACTTCTTGCCATGTTTTCAACAATTGCCCAATTGGCAGATGCTAAAATTTCATCTTTCGGATACCCTTGGGCTTGAAGTTTTCTAGCATTTTCCATTAAAAACACAGCACAAGTTGCATTTATTGAATAGGATTTTTTAGCATTAAAAGCAAGACTACAAGCTTCACTAATATCTTTCATTCCAAACAGGGAAGTAAGTGTATCCATTAAACTGCCTGTTCCAGCAGAACACTTAATATTCATGGCATTATCAAAAAGTTCTGCTTTTTCGAGGGTAATAGTTGATAATTTTGTATCTTCGCCACCAATATCAACTAAAATACAAAATTTATCATTAATATTTTTTATTCCTTTTGACTTAAGATTTTTTATATGTTCTCTGGCATAATTTATTGAACCTCTGGCGTGAGCATAATTTTCAACTAAAACCGATACCCTGTTTTTTAATTGCGGAAAAATTTGTGTTAGAGCTTGCTCAACTTGATATCTAGCACTTCCTGTAATTCCAATATCTAAAATATTTAATTCAAAAATTTCTTGTTTTTGAAGATCTCTAAAAATTGATTTTATTGTATCAATTGTATCGCCAGAGTTGCTGTATGAATTTAAAAATATTATTTCTTGCTTTTCGTTACTGATGGATAATTTCGCCATTGTTGAGCCAACATCTAATCCAAGATAAACTAAAGTTTGTTCAAATTCTTTTGGTTCTAATTTTAAAACTTTTTTGTTTTCCAATCTTTGATAAATATTTTTTTCTTCATATTCTTTTTTAATTGTTTGAAATGATGGAAAGCATGAAAGTTTTTCTTCTGTTTTTAATTTTTCTTCACCGATATTAAAATTATTATAATTTATTTTATTTGTTAAACATAAAACACCAATAATTGGAAAAGAATTATTTTCATCATATTCAACTATTTCAACACCTTTATTTTTTAAAATATCTCTAGCGCAATCTCTTGCAAATTGCCAAGAGAAAACTCTTCCAGTTAAATATACTTTTTTAAAATCATTTGGAAGTTTGATGCATGTTTTAACAACTTCAGATTTTAATGTAGTAGCCAAAGCAAAAGAAAGGGGAATGCCTTGGTTTTTATCTGATATGGTTGCTGATGAACTAAAAACGCCACAGCGATCTGCTCTAATATTAATTTTTTCCCGTTTTTCTTTATTTTCATTTCCGATATATTCAAATAAAATTTTATCTACCTCATTTCTATCAATTGCCAATTTTTGTAAAATTCTATCTAAATTAACACCACTTCCAGCACCGCATCTTGAATTAATAATCAAAGTATCTTTTTTTAATTTACCATCTTTGTTTATTCCAATTAGCAAATAACCAGAAGCTGATAAATCAATAATAGCAATTTCATTAAATTCTTTATTACTTTTTTTATTAATTAATTCAATACCTGCTGACCAAAGTGCAGCTGATGATAATATAATATTGCCAGCATTAAGAATCTTTTTTACTATTTCAGCTAATTTTCCAGTAATATAAACTTCATGATTTTTTATTTTTTTAAAAATATTTTGTTTTTTAAACAGTATTCTAAGATTATCATTGTTTGCTATTAAAATGTTATTTATTTTTTTATTTTTGGTATTATAAAACTGGATGTTGATATTAACAACTCCAGCATCAATAATTACTTTATTTCTTTTTTTCATAATTATTAAATATTTTTTGGTACTGTAATACTAAAAATATCATATAACT
>JAGLJW010000074.1 GCA_023142215.1 Candidatus Parcubacteria bacterium | reverse complement strand
AATCTTATTATCAAGAAGCAGGACGGGCTGGACGTGATGGTAAGCCAAGTTTTTGTTTATTACTTCATAATGCTAGAGATAGATTTTTGCATGAATTTTTTATCAAAGGTGATAATCCGCCACCAAAAAGTATTGTAGAAATTTATGACACTTTGTTGAATTATAACACTGATAATATATTAATTACTTACAATGAAATTAACGAACAACTTTCTGAAAAGCTTCCAGATATGGCAATTGGAACTTCTATTAAAATTTTAGAACGTGAGGGATTATTAAAACGATCGTCAGATAAAAAAGGAAATGCAGTTATCCAAATAAATAAAAGCTTTGAAGATATTCTTGGCACTTTTACAGCTCGTGCCAAAAAGTCTTCGGAGCTTTTTAGTAATTTGTATTTCAAATACCCCAAAGAGTTAGAAAACGGACAAGAAATTAATATTGATGAAATAGTTAAATCATTAGATATTAAAAAAGCCACATTAACAAGATTAATTAAAAAACTAAAAGATGATGAATTAATTGACTATACACCACCATTCAAAGGAACAGAAATCAAAATTTTAAAACGTGTTCCAATAGAAGATCTCAATATAGATTCAGAAGCCTTAAAGTCAAAACGAAAAGCAGCTTATCATAAGCTAAATAAAATGGAAGATTATGTATATACAAATGATTGTCGGCAAAAATATATTTTAGAATATTTCGGAGATGCAAATCCTATGGTTTGTAAAAAATGTGATATTTGTAATGGAAAAGTTAATTAATTAATATAAAAAAAATAGCACACTCATTTGAATGTGCTTTTTAAAAATTCAAAAATTTATTGAATAGTAATTTCTTCTTTCATTTTTTCCTCAATAACTTTACAACAAACCAACAAATCTGATTCTTCAAATCCTGAATTTTCAGTTTTTATTTCTCCCCAAGGGATATTGTCAACTTTTCCATATTTTTGAATTAAGCTTTTCGCTTTGTTGAAAATAGGAGTATATTCCTTATAACGATTATAAATTTCTTTAAAATGTTTCATGACAATTTTTCTCCTGTTTTTTTACTTTTCTATTTTGAAAAAAATATAATTTTTAACTTTTTCTGTTATCTTCTTCCATTACTTTAATAAAGGCCAATAATCTGGCGTCATCAAAACCTGATTTATCAATATCTAATTCGCTTTTTGGAACATCAGTAAATGATCCATATTCTTCAAGCAATTCTTTCGCTTTCACAATAATAGGTTCATTAATATCCATCTCCGAAAATTGCTTTTTAAAAATATCAAACTTCTCTTTCATTCTTTTTGATATATCACCTTCTTCTTTTTTCGCTTGAGTTTCGTAATCACTATGAACAGTAGGTTTATTCATAGCGCTCATATATTTTTCTTCTTTCATAATTTTTAAATATTTATTAATTATATTATATAAATATTATACATTTTTTAAAAAATTTGTCAAAAAAATAATTATAAAAATAAAAAAGTCTAGCTAAGAATTATACTGCTATATAGCAAATATTGAATTCTTAACTAGACCTGTTATGCCTCGTAATTTTTTCTGGACGATGAGGCACCTGCCAAAACCGATAATTTGTTTTATCTTTGACGGTTTTGGACTTATTTAATCCTTCTTTTAATCACACGTAGGTATTTATCATTGTGTGCCGATTTATTAATGGTTGTTCCAAGAAGGATCAGATTTCAAAGAAACTTGTTTTTTTCAAATAACTAACAACAATATAGCACACATGAAAAAACTTGTCAAGCGTTGTAGGTCTAAATTTTTATTTTCATCTAATATTAAACAATTTTTTACATTATTTAACAAAAATATTTTATTTTTAAAAACAAAAACTAAACTAAATATTATATAATTTTAACTAAAAAATTATTTTCTTTTAAACTTTTTGAAGTCATTTTTAATCATTTTAACAATTTCTGGAAATTTAAATACTTTAAAATGACCATTTTTACTTTTGTAAACTATAATATTTGGATTTTTTAATTTATTTCTATACTTTTCAGAATGATTTACTGGAACACAATCATCGTCTTGAGAAAATAGTAAATTGATATTTTTACAATTTTTTTCAATTAAAGATAAATCAGACTGAAGCTTAAAACCACCAACTAAATCTTCCTCGGATAATGTATTATCAAAAGGAGGACAAACAAGAAACACAGAAATAATCTTTTTTGGAAATATATTTTCAGATAAATATTTAGCCAAAAATATACCACCCAAAGATTGACCAATTAAAATAATATTATTCTTAAGTTGATCAAAATACCTTTCAAAATAAATTTTCCATTCATTATACTTGGCGTTATCCGACAAAGGCATTCTTGGCTTAATAATCTGAAAATTATCTTTTAACGCATTTTCTAAATAAACATCATGCCACTTAATTTTCTTATCAATAGAAATTGGTCTATTTTTTAAAAAATCTAAATAATCTTTATGACTTTTAAAAGTCATGCCACCATGAATAAATAAAATTTGATTTTTTTGTTTCATATAATTTAACTAAAATGTTTTTATTTAATAAAAGCAATAATTCTTTTTTCAAAAGCTCCTCGTTCTTTTGCTTTTTTCTTTCTAATTTTTTCTACATCTTCAAAACTAAATTGTTTTTGTTTTAAAATAGCATATATTACTTCCATTATATCAGCCATTTCTTCTTCACATGAATCTTCTACAAATTCTTGAACCTCTTCTTTTAATTTATTCAATAAAGCATTTTCATATTCCTCATCACTAGCAATATGATTTATTGAATTAATTCCTTTTGCTTCTATAATTTCAGGAATTTTATCTCTAACTAATTTATAATATGACATAGATTTAATTACTTTTATTTTTTAATCTTAAATAAATTTTTAAAATAATACCTTCGCTCAATTATATGAAATATACAAATAACAAACATTGCTATGCCTGTTTCAACATGCCAAAATAAAGCATTCTGTGACAAAGAATGTCTTGTACTAAAATTAATTTTTATTATCAACAAAATACCTAAAATTCCTGAGATTAAAAAAGTGATAAGCAATAAAACATTCCAAATCTTTCTGTGACCAGCAATGCTTATTATCTTTTTCTTTGATAAAATGTACGTAATAGTATAAAAAATAATTAAGAACAATGAGATTGGCAAAAGATGATACATATTTTTTATTGTTTATTTTCTAATTCTATTTTCATTATATCATAAATTTTTCTATTGATAAAAAAGAGAAATTTATTTAATATAAATTTCTCTATAAATTGATTTTATAACTTTGATATTAAAGAAGCAATTTTATCTCCAACAAAAACATATATTTCTTGTTTATTTGAATTTTGATACTTTTTATCAGGATTTAAAATACCTTTTTTAAATAAAAGTATAACCGTTGATCCTCCAAATTGAAAGTATCCCTTTTTATCTTTTCTTTTTATTTTATCTCCGACTGAATTATTTTGAACAATAGAACCAACATTAAAAGCACCAACTTCAATATACATAATTCGTCCAAAATTTTCAGTCACAATTTCAGTTATATCCCTCCTGTTAACACAAAATAATTCTTTAACATAATTCAAACCTAGAAAATTTACAGGATTATATTTACCTGAAATTTTTTTAAAATTAACAATTTCTCCATTAGCAACATAATGAAAGTGATGATAATGACACAAGTGCAATCTAAAAATAATCATTATTCCATCTTGATAAATTTCACTATCGCCTAAAATTAAATCATCCAAAGAATAACTTTTATCTTTAATTTGAATTATATGATTATTTCTAATCCCTTCATATATTTTCATATATGCCTCACAGGGAGAAAAGAGCAATTTTGAATTTTGAGAAAACTTTTCATCAATTATTTCCGTTTTAAGACTTCTCCCAATCCAGTCATTAAGATTTTTATATCCCAATTTAGACTCAACAAATAAATTTTTATTTGTTAAACAACATTTTTCTAAAAAAGGAATTATATATCTACTTACTTTCTTATCTGCAAACACACCACTAATTTGACTCAATCGTTTATCAAAAGGAATCAATTGTCTTATCATTTTTTTTCTCCTTTTTTATGATTTGTTTTATGGAATATATATTAATTTTAAACCTTTCCTGTTTTTACGCTCATAAAACAAGTACAGCGACAAAAACTTTTAATCTATTAATTAAAATTCAAAACCAAACAACTCATCTCCTTTACTTAATGTTCTGATAATTTCTTTATCTTGCAATTTAAATCCACTAGGAATATCGCTTTTTATCAAACTAATAGTGTATTGGATTCCATATTTATCACAGTAATCTCTGATTAATTCTATAAAGTGAATTTTATGATTGTCTCCCCAGCTCTCTAATATTCCATCGTGATAAGCAAACCTAAAAAAAGATTTTGCAGAATAGTGAACCAAGATAGCTAACACAAAACTGGTACACAAAACTTTTGTTGATGTATATCCATCTTGCTTTCCTGTTAAATCTTTGGATATATTTAAAACAATTGTATCAAAATCTATGTTTCCTTGCTTATTTTGTTGAACTACTAAATTTGCCGTGTACTCAAAGGTTTTTTTGTATATTTCACGAAATATTTCTTTTATTGACCGATAATTAATATTATCCTTATTAATTTCTTCTTTAATCAATACAGTAAGTTCCGTTATTTTGTTTTTAATGTCTTCTATGGATTTTTGATAATTTTCAATCGTTTTTGCTCCTTCTAATTTTTGCTGATAAACAATGATATCACCTTCTATTTTTATTAATTCTTCTTGATATTTTTTATATTTAACGAAAGAATCTTTTTCTTTAAGAAAAGATAAATTTTTTCCTCTCTGTTTATTTAATTCTTTTAACTTTTTATCTGTTTTCTTTTGTTTTCCTTGAAGTTCTGAAAGTTCTTCTTTTAAATACTTCTTTCTTTCTTTTGTTATTTGCTGTGAAAAATTAAGCACATCTTGGTAATCCTTAGATAAATTATCTGGAAAAAATATTGTTGCCTCTTCAAATATTTTTTTAATTTCATTCACCTGTATTGATGGCATATTTTCCGAATCTAATGATTTTTGAATTTGTTCAATGTTATACGATAATACATAATTTTCTTTATTTAATCTTGATATTTCATTTTCAATATTCTTAACTAAGTCAAAACTAATATTTTTTTCTTTTTTGTAAAAATTAAAATTATCTATTTCTTTTTTAAATTCATTTTTTTCAACCTCTTTTGCTTCAATAGCAGCTTTTATTTTATATATTTCGTCTGAATCTCCTTGTTCTTCTAATTTTTTAATAAATTCCTTGTCACTTTTAATTTCAGAATCTAATTCATATTTCGTTTGTAAGATAGTTGCGTCAAAACCAAGTAATTTAAATAATGAAGGTTTCCAGTCCTTATCTTTTCCACGAAATTTATTAAGTTTAAATACATCTTGATAATCATTTTGCGTTCTTAATAAATGTGATAAAAAATTACGATAATTAAATTTAGTATTTACATCAAACTGCAGGTATTTTGTTTCTAAAATATGTCTTGGAGTTTTCTTTTGTTCTTCAGCATTCATTAACAAATCCGAATAATCCCAATTTGTTTCATCGCTATAGTTTTGATCTTTAGAAAAGTGCTTTTTAAATGAAATTTTTGTATTTGGATTTACAGCTCTACGAATAGTTAAATACTCTCTGCTATTAAGTTTGATTTCTAAAAAAAATACCCAGTCGGAAAATTTTTTATTATGTTTCCCAAAAAAATTCTTTTTATTAACTCCTTTTAAAAGTAAAAAATCAATAAGATAAACCAGTGAAGTTTTTCCTATATTATGTTCTTGTACTTTTCTTGTGTCTTGATTTATTTCATTATCAATATTTCCATAAATCACATTAAATCCCTCATTAAAAATGATTGATTTAAATTTCTGATTATTAGCATATATCTTAGATAATTTCATAAAATTTGTTATTGAGATAAAAATTCGAGAACATCTTCTTTAGGATAATATTTTATTTTTCCCATTAAATATAAAAAACTCAGTGCAAGTAAAAAATTTTCTTTTGCTTGTTTTCCTTTTCTATGAATTATTTTCCCTAAAACTTGATCATACTTTTGAATATTATCATCCTTAAGTAACTTTAAAATTTCGGTACTAAGTCCGATTACAGATAAATTGATATTTGTATATTTTGTTGGTTTAATCATTATTATTGGGATTATCTCCTATATCACAATTAAAATACATATTGTGTAATAAAATCATTATTTTAATTTTGTTTAGATTATTATCATCATACAAAATATTTATTTTATCAAATACTTGTCTAAAAACTTCTTCAAAAGAAGAAAAGTTATTTGCGGAATTCTTGTAAAAATCTTGAATTTCTTGGGATACCTTTAGATAATCTCTTTGGATTTCTTTATTAATTGGATTTGATAAAAATTCTAGTATATCCTGATTATGTTGTAAGTGTCCTCTAATTCTTTCTTTAAAAAATTTCCATGATATATTATTTGCTGGATTTTTTACATCTTTTATAAAATTATCATCTCCTCTATAAATATTTAATTTCATTTTAAGTGTCGTAGGGTTTCCAAAATCTCTTTTTAAAATTTCAATGCATTTTTTAATATCATCTGGAAAAAGATTTTCTGGAAGTTTGAATTCTATAAGATTTTCTTCTAAAAATTTTTGAATTTCTTTTAATTTTGCAATATCTAATTTATTAATTTCTTTAATTAAAAAGTTGTCATCCCAAATATCTTTCTCTTTGTCAAAAGTAAATTCTAATTGAGTATCAAAATCTATGTAACTAGATTGTTTTTCCCCAATAACAAATATGACCAATCTATCATATTTTTCATATAACTTATATTTTATAAACTTTTTAATAGTATCTTTTACTTTTTCACTGTCTTTTTTTGTTGTGATTTGAAAAGCAATCTTCACTTTTTCATCTCCCAAATCAATTGCAGGATAATTTACAATATCATTTAGTTTGTCTAACTCTTTTAAGTCTTTATATCTAAAAATTAATTTAAAAAGTTCAGCAAAAAAATCCTGTGCACCTCTGTTATTGTCAAACAATCCGATTGCATTTTCTAAAGCAGTACTCTTGGACGAAAATGCTAAATTATCAGCTATTTTTTTTATAATTTCTACTTTTTTGTAAGACATAATAAAATAAATTAACTATCTAGAATTATTATACCATAAATATATTAAAAAATCTTATCAAAAAAAACAAAATGAGGAGGGAGGGAGATTCGAACTCCCGAGTTGATTTAAAATCAACTAACGCTTTTCGAGAGCGCCCTATTCAACCACTCTAGCATCCCTCCGAATTCAACTAAATTCTTCTTTTATTAACCAACTGAACAATTCCATTCTTTTATTTATCTAAAATTTAGAGCGAAACGAAATAAAAAAAGTGATTAATATTGGGATATTCAGAACTTTTTTTATGAAATTGTAGCCTAAATTTTTGGTAAAGAATG
>JAGLJW010000073.1 GCA_023142215.1 Candidatus Parcubacteria bacterium | reverse complement strand
ACAAGCCGATGCAGTTGAAAAAATATTAACCGTACTACCATTTGGACAAAGAATTACACAGACTATTGCTTCAGAAAAATTAAATATGGATCTGACTGAATTGCAGGCTATATTTCCAAATGAAAGAATTGAGGGTACTGAAAAAGTAATAGTAAAGATTCTACCAAGTGTCCTTTCGGAAATTGTAGAAGGATTGGAAAGCATTTTAAGGCAACCTTCTGGATGTTTTGAACAAACATCATCTGCACTTTATCCTAATATTTTAGTTTTAAAATATATGGAAAATGCTGGGATTAGTAAGCCAGAAATAAAAGCAAAAGCTGAAAAGTTTATTGAACAGGGATTGCAAAAGTTATTAACTTTTGAACTTGAACCAGGTGGTTTTTCATATTTCGGAAGACAACCAACAGAAACAATTTTATCAGCTTATGGACTTATGGAATTCAATGAAATGAAAGAAGTTTCTTTCGTTGATAATGCTTTAATAGAAAGAACTAAAAACTTTTTATACAAGCAACAAAATCATGATGGAAGTTTTAAGTTAACTGGTCATCATAAAGGTGGTTTTTCAGGTGGGGATAATTTAGCAAAAAATGCTTATATTATTTGGGCATTAACAGAAGTTGATATTAATAATGTGAGGCTAAAAAAATCTATTAAATTTTTAGAAGATAATTTTGATGAATTAAAATCTAATCCATACTCCTTGGCCTTAGCCACAAATGCTTTTGTTAATGTTGATGCTAATTCAAAAAATACAAACAAAGCGATTGGTGAATTAAAACAATTTGTAGAGCAAATTGAAAACAATAAAGTTCAAATTAAGCTTAAAAAACCAACTCATTATGGATCATGGGGAAGAAGTGGAAGTGTAGAAGTGAGTGCTTTAGCAGCAATTACTTTTGCCAAAGTTGGAGAAACTGATTTTTCACAAAAATTGGTTGACTATATTGTTTCTCAGAAATATTCAAATAGGGGATGGGGAACAACTCAATCAACAATTCTTGCACTAAAAGCCTTAGTTGAAAATGAGATATCTCATAAAGTTGTTAAAAACAATAACGGGAAATTGAAAATTACTTTCAACGACAATGAGATTAAAACACTAAAAATAACCCCAGAGAATTCTGAAGTAGTTCAATATTTAATTTTTGATTCTAATATTGAAAATCAAAATCATATAAAAATAGAAAAGGCGGGAAAAATTGATACAACCATTCATATAGCAAAAGATTATTATAGGAAATGGGACAATGAAAATGAATCATTATTCAATGACATGAAAATTGAAGCACTCTTAGATGCTGGAAAAAATTGGCCTAACATTAATTTAGGTGATAAAATAGATATGTATATTGGTATAAGTTCTAATAAACTAGTTAAAAATACAATTATTGAAATTCCAGTTCCTTCAGGATTTGATGTTGGTACAGAAAGTTTAAATATAGCTGTTAATAATATTATAAGTCGATATGAAATTACAAAAGGTAGAATTGTGTTATATTTAGATGAAAGCAAATCTAGAGAAGAAAAAATTATAAAAATTGAAATGACTCCAAAGTTCAAAGGAAAATTTAAACTTTTACCATCTAGATTTTCAAGCTATTATGATCCCGAAAGCGAAGCATTTTCTAAGGCTATCTCGGAAATTATTGTAAAATAATTAAGCTGAAAATAAAATTAAAAAAAATCATTAATTACTTAATGGTTTTTTTTGAAGAAATCGCTAATTTAAAAGAAATTACTATTAATTCTATTGATTTTTTTAATAAATGCTTTAAAGTAGTAATAAAGATTGTCACTAATAAAAGAATAATTAAAAATTTTAAAAGATGCAAATAGGAGAAAAAAATAGGGAATATAAGAAAAAAGGGAAGTTACATTATAATACAAAAAAATATTCAAATCCCTTTTTTCAAAACAAAAAAAAGAAAAGAAGTAGTAATACTTATAATTTTCCTACTAAATTACGATTACTTATAATTCTGCTTTTCTTTTTAGTTCTGGGAATTTCTTGGTTTTTGCTGTATTCAAAATATTTTAAAATTTCAGAAATAGAAATAAATGGGGAAGGCAAAATTCCAGCCACTAAAGTACGAGAAATTGCGGAAAATAGTATAAATAAAAATTTTTTTATTTTATATCCCAAAAGAAATATTTTGATTTTTAAAAATAAAAAATTAATAGAAACCTTAAAAGAAAAATATTCATTTGATTATTTAAATATAAACAAAAAACTTCCTAATAAATTAATCATAAACTACAAAGAAAAAGAATATGTTGCTATCTGGCAAGAATTTGAAAATTTATATTTTATAGACGAAGAGGGCTATGTTGTCACAAAAGCAAGCACAACTGATATTAAAAAACAATACCCTTTATTAAAAAACAATACTGAATTCTCTATCATTGATAATAAAATAGGAATTAAAAACGACTATCTAAAAGCAACAATTAAACTTTCTGCTTTAATATCTAGCTATGCTGATGAATTAAAAATCGAAAATTACATAATTGATCCCAAAGAATTTAATTCAATCAAAATAATACTTAGAGAAGGACCTTATTTGCTTTTTGATATCACAAAAAATTTAGAACATCAAGTTGATAAACTAATGATTATAAAAAATGAAAAAATTAAAGACGATTTTTTCAAAAAAGAATATATTGATTTAAGAACTGGTGATCACGTATATTTTAGATAAATAAATTTAAAAATTAAAAACAAATGGATACAGCAGAATTTGTATTTAGAACTTTTTTCATAATTGCCGTTTTTGTATTCGGTCTAATGTCAATCGGCATTTTTTTGATTATTATAAAATTAATACTAAGTGTTTTTGGTGAATTTTCTATCATGGGGGTTAATTTTAGTTAAAATATTGATATTACAATTAATTTTTTCTTGTTTTTAGGTATGTTAGTTCAAGATTATCAACAATGTGCTCCAGAAGTCCATTTTGAGCTTTTTGGCTTACTTTAGCACAATAAACCTATAATATTTCATTTTTTAAAATATAAACTAAAATATAAATCATTTAATAAAAAAATATAATTATTCAGCAAATAATAAAAATGTTTACTAACTCCCACAATATACTTAAGTAATAATTAATATGAGTATTAATATAAGTAAGGAGAAACATAGTGATGAAGCACAAAAAATAATAAGATATCCACATTGACAAACAGTGTTATTTATAATAAAATATAACTGAGTATAATATCCCTTACACTCAGTTATAGTAATTAACTAATACATACATTATGAGCAAAATACATTTACCAAATTTTGACGATTATCTATTAGACTTACAAGTAAACAATTATTCAAAAGAAACTTTGTATAATTACGAGAGAGATTTAACAGTGTTTGAAAATTATATCAACAAATCGAAAGTAGAATTTAAAAAAATAAACAAAAAAGAAATATTGCGGTACAAAGCATTCCTAACATCATCAGATAGAAAAACAGCAAATAAAAATAATGGAGAAGTCTATCTTGGTGCATATTCAATCAATAGAATGCTCTCTTCACTTAGATCATATTTTAAATATCTTGTTGAAATTGACTTCCCTGTTCCAATTCCTCCAGAAGCTATCAAGATGATAAAAACAGAAAAGAAAAAATCACAAGTTGCTGAACTAGATGAGCTTGTTGCCTTACTTGAAGCCCCAACAAAATTTGAAAAAAACAAAAAAATCGGAATTAGAAACAGGGCAATTCTTGAAGTATTTTTTGCTACAGGAATGAGAATTTCAGAATTAATAAATTTAGAAGTTGATAAAATTAATAAAGAAGGAAAAATTTTTATTTTAGGCAAAGGAAAAAAAGAACGTTTCGTATATTTAACCCCACGATCAATAAAACACTTAAACGCTTATATGAAAATTAGGAACACCGGCTCCCCTTTCGTCTTTGTTCCCTATCGCGGATTAAATGCTTCAGAGTTAAAAAAGAAAATTTCGCCTAATTATATTCAATCAAAAATCAAAGCTTACCGTGAGATGCTTGGGATAACAGTACCTACCTCAGCTCATTCACTAAGGCATGGTTTTGCTACTTATTTGGCAGAGTCAGGAGCTAATCCTGCTGCTATCCAGATTTTACTTGGTCATGAATCACTTGATACCACGACACGATACGTACATGCTTCTGATAGATATGCACAAAAAAGTCACAAAAAATTTCATCCATTAAATAAATAAATTAGTTGCTTAATTAAAAAATTATTCTTTATTTTAGATATTTAAGAGGATTAGTTGGTATTCCATTTAAACGTGTTTCAAAATGTAAATGTGGACCTGTTGTTAGCCTCCCTGCTCCTGGTGTTCCTGGCATCCCCCCTGTTAATCCAATTTTTTGTCCCTGAACAACATATTCATCTTGCTTTATTTGTATTTTAGAAATATGGCCATAAACAGTAGACAAGCCATCTCCATGAATAATCATGATATAACTGTAACCCATGCCATTATCTTTAGTTCTAGCAACGTATCCTGAAGCAGCAGCTCTAAGTGGCGTCCCCTGCCCTGCTCTAACATCAATTCCCGGATGCTCAAAAATGTGTCTAAAAGGATAATCAGGATCGTGAAAATACGTTGTTACAACATTTTTTGGAACAGGCCAAATTAAACCATTGTCATTAAATTCCAACTTATCATTTTCAAGTTTTGCTAATTTTTCTCTAACCATCTTTTCCATATTAACAATTTCAGAGGCAGCATTTTCTTGTTCCTTTTTAGCATTTATAATTAATCGTTGAAATTCAGCTTCGGATTTATTAATTTGCTCTAAAATATATTCCTGATTTTCTTTTTCAATAGCTAATTGTTTCTTTTTTTCTTTAAGAGTACTACGTTTTTCATCTAATTTTTTATTCTGTTCATTTAATTTTTCTTTTTCTTCTTCCAGATTTCTCTTTAATTTATTTAAATCATCAATACTTTTTTTCATGCTGTCATTAACATTCTCAAGATATTTTGCCTGGCTTAAAAAATCAGCCAAAGAATTATTCATAAGTAAAATCTCAAGGGATGTAACTTTATCTTTTTCATTCATCAACTTTAACACGTTAGTGAGATGATTTTTTTCTCTTGTAATGTCTTTTTTCTTATCTTTAATTTTAATATCAGTTCGTTTGATTTCCAATTCTGTTTTATCTATTTCAATCTCTGCCATTTCAATATTCAATTCCGTCTTTGCCATTTTATTATTTAAAATAGCTATTTGTGAATTTAAATCCATTTTTTCAGATTGTTTTTGTTCGATAATATCAGAATATTCTTGTTGTTTTCTTTGCATTCTTTTAACAGCATTTTTTCTATCTTCAATTTCACCATTAATTTTTTTTACTTCTTTATTAATTCTTACAGAATCACCTTGACCAAATACAAAATTATCACTAAAAATAGCGAAAGAAATTAAGATTAATACAATAAATAAACTAAAAAATTTTAATATTTTTTTCATATCTTATAAAAACATATCCACGACATTATTATAACATATTTTATAATTTATAACAAAAAATAATAATATAACTGCTTGTACAATTGATATAATTTGTGATATAATATAAGTAATTTTAATAATTATTAATCAAACAAAATTATGAAACAATTACATCCGCGAGCAATTTGGCTTTTCTTTTTCCAAGACATTACTAGACTAATACTCATCTCTATTCTTTTTATATTCCCCATAACTACTATATGTTCTATTGATACTGAAAAAGATTTTAATCCTATAAGCAACCTTATAAATATGATAAATTTTTATTACTGGTCTATGTTTCTAGTTTTTATTATTTTAGTACTTATCTCTTATGTTTGTGCCCAATTGTCTTATCGCTTTTATAAATACAAGCTAACCGACAATGAATATATGGCAGAACAAGGAATAATCTGGAAAAGATATGTTTCTATCCCTTATAGCCGCATACAAAATGTTGATATACACCGCGGAGTTATAGATAGATTATTAGGCTTAAGCGATCTTCAAATTCATACAGCAGGTTACAGTTCAACAAGTGCTACACAACTTGGGAGCGAAGGCCAATTACCAGGCATTTCATGTGAAGAAGCAAAAATATTGCGCGATAAATTAATTCATAGAGTAAAACAATCAAAAAATCAGGGATTATAGCTTGCTAAAACTATTACTAAACAGTGGAGTATTTTTTGTTATTCTGTGTTCAATTTTAGCTTAATCTTATTTAAACAATTTTCTGCTTCACCCTCATCATATCCACTTTGAGGCCATCTTTCTAATCCATCGCCCTCGGCTCTTGGCACTAAATGGAAATGAACATGCGGAACATGTTGATTTGCAGCGCTTTTATTATCTAAAAACACACTGTAACCTTTTACATTCAAACCTTTCATAACAGCTTTTCCAATCTTTTTTATAGCTTGTGCTAAAGCACACATTTCTTCTTCACTTAGACTTTCAATATCTGAAACATGTGATTTCGGAGCAATAATAGTATGCCCTTGGCTAATTGGTAAAATGTCAAAAAAAGCAACTACTTTATCATTTTCATAAACTTTATATGAAGGAATACTTCCACTAATGATTTTACAAAAAATACAATCCATAGATTAGATTTAAGAATTAAAAATTTAAAAATATAAATTTATAATTCTGTTTATTATTTTAATTAATTTAATTTAATTTACATTAATTGTTTTTCCCCTTTTTTCTTTATCATACCCGTAAGTGGAATTGTTATAAAAAATGTTGTTCCCATTTTTGTCTGATCAATTTTATTACTTTTTCTCTCTTTTTCAAGTAATAAATCTAAGCTTGGTGATTCAAACCAAATCTTTCCACCC
Organism: Candidatus Parcubacteria bacterium; assembly: GCA_023142215.1. Lineage (GTDB taxonomy): Bacteria > Patescibacteriota > Patescibacteriia > Patescibacteriales > UBA12075 > JAGLJW01. The sequence goes on along the minus strand of JAGLJW010000073.1, from coordinate 5,728 downwards.
GACTTTTCAATAATCGCTTTTACAATAAAAAGTCCAAGTCCTGTTCCTCCTGCATCTATTTTTCTAGCATTATCTGCTCTAAACATTTTTAAAAATATTTTTGGCTGTTGATCTTTTGGGATGCCAACTCCCATATCAGAAATTTTTATAAAAATATTTTTTTCTGTTTTTTTAATAACAACATTAATTTTTCCAGTTTCTGCTGTATATTTAACAGAGTTAGAAATAAGATTTTCAAAAACCATCTTAATTAATCTAGGATCTAAATTAATTTTTTGAAATTTATCAAAATCAACTTCAACTTTAATTTTTTTATCCTCTATTGTTTTAGCAAATTTATGAATAGCCTCATTGGCAATATCAACTATATCAGTTAATTCAGGATCTATAGAAAAAGTACCAAGATCAATTCTGGATACATCTAACAAAGCATTAACTAATTCAATCAACCTTTCATTACTGAAATATATTTCCTCCAAATAATGTTTCTGGTCTTTGGTAATCGCACCAGCGTCACCAGTTATCAAAAAATCAGTATACCATTTTATTATTGATAAAGGTGTTCGTAATTGATGTGAAGCAATTGTTACAAAATCAGTTTTAATTTTATCTATTTCTTTATTCTTTGAAGCATCTATAGCTACTCCTGTTTTAAGTTTTATTTTAAGCTCTTCAATAGAATTGGAAAGTTGACCAACTTCATCCTTATCATCACTCGCAAAATTCTTTAAAAAATTACCTGCTGCCATTTCTTCTACGCTTAAAGCTAAATTCAAAACCCTTTTAGTTATTTTTTTAAAAAGAATAAAATAACAAAATATACATAAAACAAAAAGAACAATGAACAAAAAGAGAAATTGCAACCAGGTTCCCCCAAGAATTATTTTAACAATAAATAAAAATCCTAAAAAAAATAGAAAAACGCCTAATGTAATTTTGTGTGCTAAATTCATATACTAAAATATTATATTCACCTTCTCTACCTATTATAGCATATTAATAAATCATATCAAAATATTAATTTTATTAGGATAATTATAAACCAATAATTATTTGGAATAAAAATAACAAAATATACCAAATAAAACTTAAAGCACCAGTTGATAATAAAAATATTAATATGAAAAATCCAAATGGTTCAATTTTATAATATTTCATTTTCAATTCTGATGAAAGAAATGGAAGAATTATTTTTGAGCCATCAAGCGGTGGTATGGGAAGTAAATTAAATATCATTAACATTAAATTAATAAAACAAAAAATTATTGACATCACAAAAATTGTTGCCATAAAAGATTCTCTCATTTCTATTAATAATGAACTATAATCATGACGAAAATAAAAATTTATCATTTTATATTTTAGCACTTCGGCTAATGGTAATATTCTAGCAATTCCCCCAAAAAATAAAGCTAAAATTAAATTTGCAACTGGACCTCCAAGTGCCACTTTCAAATCTCCAAATTTTCTATCTCGTAAATTATAAGGATTATATGGAACTGGCTTAGCACCACCAAATAAAAATGGAGAATTAGTTACAAATAAAAGCAAAGGAAGAATAATTGAAAAAACAGGATCAATATGCGAAATTGGATTCATTGTTAATCTCCCAGCATCTTTAGCTGTATTATCCCCTAGTTTATATGCTACCCAGCCATGCATAAACTCATGAAAAGAGGCTGATATTAGCAAAACAATTAATGAAAAAATTGCAATCTCCATAATGATAATTTAATTATTTCTTATTTATTGATATAATGTTATCATAGCTTGCTTTTTTTTTCAAACCATGATAGTATTTAGATTATTCAGAGAAACTATCTAATATATTAATAGTATAAATAATATGTCTAAAACATGTAATATCTGTGGACGTGGATCAACAAAAGATGCAAGCAGATCTCACGCTAACAATAAAACAATAAAACGACAATACGTTAATCTTCAAACAAAAAAAGTACAAGGTGGGAAAATTAAAATTTGTACAAGATGTCTTAAAACAATAAATCAAACAGCTTAATAGAAAATACCAATTTAATTTAAAATTGGTATTTTTTTAATAAAACTGTCTCTTTCTTTTTTTATATAACATTATATAGTACGTAAAACAAATCCTATAAGTCCTAAAATGAAAAACTGAATAATAAATATTTTTATAAATGTTACTCCAGGTTTTGAAGTATTAACTATCATGTATTAGTTGTTAATACCTAATTTATTACTAATAAAAGCTACTACATCATCTAATCGCCAATCTGTTTTTACTAAAAAGTCAACGTTAAACTCATTAGCCTCTTCCATGCTTGCAGAATCACTCAAATTTGTAAGCATAATAATTGGTACATATTTACCCCATTTTTCATCTTCTCTAATTTTCTTCATCACCGTTAATCCGTCTAACTTTGGCATTAAAATATCCAACATCACTAGATCAAATTTATTTTCAGCAATCAAGCTTAAAGCTTCTTCACCATCAGAAGCTCTAGAAACTTTAAATCCTCTATTCTCAATTTTCTGAGATAAAGCTTTTAACATTGCAGCTTCATCTTCTGCTATTAAAATTGTTTTTTGCATATAATTTTAAATTGTTAAATTATTTTCATTAAATCTATTATAAAAATATATTATCTAAATATTATTGCACACTCGGGCCTGTTAAATTAAAAATTAATTCAAAATTATACAATTTGATATTCACAATCTTTTTCTTCTTCCCATCTAATTTCATCAATTGCTTTATCATTTTTTTTAATCCCCCTATATAATTTATCTGGCATATTTATGCAATATGCATCTTTTTTTGAAGTACATTTATAACCATGCACAACTCCTGGTGGCACAATTACCATAGTTGGTAATTCCTCACCAACTTCAAATTTCATGTGTTCACCTTTTGTTTTTGATTCTGCACGTCTATCCCATAAATACATGTCAAAACTTCCTGGTCCAACAAACACAAAACAATCTGATTGATAAACATGCTCATGCGGTCCACGAATAATGCCTGGTTTTGTAACACTCACATAGCTCATAGCTGGCATATAATCTACTTCATCATGACGAAAAATCTCAGCTAACCAACCACGATCATCATTGTATTTTTCTAATTTTTTGATTGTTACTCCGTCAATCATATTTTTGTTCTTTAATTATTATCTTCCAAGTTCTCTAAATAATGGCATTCCGCTATTTGTTCCGGTTGGAACATAAACAGTGCCTTCCCTATCCTTTAAACTATTAATATACTGGTAATATAAGTAATTCGTACTTAAACTTTCATTAATAATTTTTTGAGCATCACGTTGACCTTCAGCTTCAATAATCTTTCTTTCTTTTTCTTTCTTTTCTTTTTGAAGAATAAAATCATATTTTTGTGCTTCTTGTTCAGCTTGTAATTTTTCTTGAATAGCATTAGCTAAACTTGCTGGTAAAGCTACATTTCTAAGTAAAACATCTTCAACTATAATTCCCCTGTGCTCTAAACTTAAACTTAAAGCTTCTTTGATTTTACTTGCTGCTTCTTGCCTTTTTTCTGAATAAATATCTTTTGCTTCATATTGGGCAATTATATCCCGAATAGATGTTCTAATTGATGGTCTAATAATTTTTTCATCAATCTCTTCTCTTAATCCAACATTTTTATATATATCCGAAGCTTTATCTTCTTCTATCCTATAAAGCACTGTCATATCAAGGTCAACACTAAGACCTTCCTTTGTTAATGAAGTAATAGCATCAGCTCCAGATCTTTTACCTTCACCTTGAGCAATACTCATTGTATATTCTTCTGTTCTAATACTCATAATTGTGACTCTTGAAACAAAAGGGGCTACGAAATTTACACCACTACTAAGTTCTTTGTCAATTACTTTTCCTAGAATTTGATGAACACCTGTTTTCCCTGGTTGAATAATTCTAACTGAAGAACCAACCATCCAAGCCACAATTAAAAAAACAAGAAAAAATATTACTGTTCTCTTTGTATTTTGCATATGTTTTATTTTATCTAAATCAATTACATTATTTAGATTTGAATTACTAAATTTATTTAAATTAATTTTATGATTTTTTAAATAATAAATTACACCAAAAATTATTAATGCTAAAAATAGCGGACCAGCCATTTTACCAAATAAAGGCAATATAAAAAACAATATGAATAATATTAATGGAATATTCTTAACAAGCTTATCCTGACTTTTCATGATCTTTAATTTTATTTTGATTAAAAGCTAATATTAATATACCATTGAATAACCATAATAACAATACCCAGTTTATATTAAAATAAGCCAGCACTAATTTAGACCAAAAAATTTCCATTAAACCAAAAACGACTATACTCCCACTTAAAGCATAAAAAACTTCTTTTAAAATTTGATTAAAAATATACATTTTGAATTATTGGATTATTTCACTGATCTTTACATGCCCGCCATAGACCAAATAAAAAAAACAATGTAACCTGTCATTGATACAATAACAACTGATAACACTATGATTGCAGTCTTCTTTTTATACGAGTAAAGAAGATTAAGTGAGCCATAAAAGATAAATAAATACAGATATAAGATTATAGAATGTATAATTTGAAAAAAATCAATATGTTCGTATGAGGGAAGATCGAAAACAAAAATAATAGGAAGCGCTGGAGATATCGGTATAGCAAATAGAAAATACAAAATAAAAGGCGAAAAAGAATAAACATAATGCAATAAAAGAAGGATTGAAAAAACAAGTGTAAATTTAAAACCACCAATTAAAAAAAATCTTAAATTACTTCTTTTTTTTATTTCTACATCTTTTTTGTAATGTTCGTTGGTTTCATTTGCAACATTCTCAACATCTTGAGTTTGATGTCCTTTTTGAACTAAATCATTTTCAATGTTATCAGTAGATTCATTCTCTAATTCACTAGACGCCTTGTTATCTAGGTTTTCTTGATACATAACTTTATATTTTTATTAGTTAATGGTTAATATATATTATAACATAAAATAAAGATTATTATTTATTTTTATTGATTTGAAAATTTTTTTCTGATTTTATCAATTAATTTTACACTTTCTAAATTAATACTAATTTCATCAATTAAAATTCCGTTTTTAAGTTTGTCATCTAATTTAAAACTTGGAGCTGATATTAAAAAATTGTATTTTCCATCTTCACGATATGCTTTTGTTAAATCAAATTCAATTTCTACTATTTTCCAATCATCTTTCTTTTTTGGACTTTTGTATTTTGCTAAAACGTAATTAATTCCTTCATTATTAATATCAATATTATTCCCCACTTTTTTCATACGTGGATTAATCATTGAATTTTCAGTAAAAGAAAAAACTTCATCGCAGGCTAAAACAATTCCATCATGTTCTATCTCTATTATGGTATATTTTGTATTTGATGCTTTTTTAATATTAGTACTGAATTGAGTATATGTTTCTTCTATTTTTAATTCTTCTGTGTTTATTTGGATATTTTGTAAGCTAGTTGGATAAACAGTTTTTGCGTGTAATACTTTACTGTCTGTAAATAAATTAATATTTTCTTTATTTGACTTATAAAGCCAAAGTTTATTTATAAAGGATAATTTGTTTTGTTTTGTTTTTATTTGCTTTGTTATGATGTCATCATTTGATTTAAGCTCTATTTTATAGACACCTTCTGGTAAATTTTCTTCAAGTAAATTAATTGTACGGTTATTTTTTGTTTCATTCTTATCTTCAAT
>JAGLJW010000072.1 GCA_023142215.1 Candidatus Parcubacteria bacterium | reverse complement strand
GTTAAAAAAGAAAATCTGATTTTTTATTTTAAAATTAAAATCGTTTATAATAGTTAAAAAATTATTTTCAACTTTTTGCCATTTATCTTTAGCAATATCAGCTTTTATTTTATAAATATTTTTATCATAAACTTTATTGAATCCATCATTTAGCTCCTTGCAAAATATTTTTTTATTATATTTTGTCTTTTGATATAATTTTTTATAAAACTTTGGCAAAATAATTGGAAAATCATTATCAATAAACCATTAGTATTCTTCATAAATATCCAATAGTTTCTCTTTTTCCTTATTTTTGGAATATAAAAATTGTAGCTTCATATTTTTATTATAACTTAAAATGAATGAAACCCAAAAGGTAACCCTAATTGCTACAATTGTAACATATTGCACATTAAAAACTAAATATTCCAATATAAATAAAAGGTGAACAATAATGAATACACAAACATCGTCAGAAAAAAAAGAACCAATAATAAATCAAAATAATCCAGTTGGTGGCTTTTTCAAAGAATTAAAAAAAATTACAATAAAACTTAAAAATCTAAGTGACACTATCTTGTTAACAGGAGAAACTGGTGTTGATAAAAGTCTTGCAGCCAAAGAAATTCATAAAGCCTCAAATAGAAAAAACAAAACATTTGGTATTATTAATTGTAGCAATATAACAGATTCATTATTTCAAAGTGAGCTTTTTGGTCATATAAAAGGATCCTTTACGGGAGCTCATCAAGGTCGTAAAGGTATTGTTTTTACCTGTCATGGTGGTACTCTTTTCTTGGATAAAATTGGAGATCTTCCACTCCCTCAACAAGCAAAACTTCTCAGATTACTTGAAGAAGGAGAAATTCAGCCTGTAGGCTCCGACAAAGTAATTAATGTTAATCTTAGAATAATCGCTGCAACAAATCAAAACTTATCAGATCTTACGAAAAAGAATCTATTCAGATCTGATTTATTTTACAGAATAAATGTTATACAAATTCACATTCCTTCGCTCAAAGAAAGAAAAGATGAGATAGAACCTTTAATTGACTATTTCATCAATGAATTCAAAATTGAAAATCAATTAAAAGAAAAAATTGATTCTCAGTTAATTGAAGAAATAAAATTAATATTTCCACACAAGCCTTGGCCTGGAAATGTACGGCAACTCAGAAGTAAATTACGGTATTGGATAATTTTTGGAAAACCAAAAATAAAACATGAAATCAAAGAATTTTATGATCTTGACGATCTTCCATTAAATATTAAAAAGGCTCAATGTATAATTGAAGAATTAATTATCAGAAAAGCTTTAAAAAAATTTAATGGGAATAGGACAAAAACCGCTAGAGAAATTTCAATTAGCGTTCCTGCTCTTATGTATAAAATAAAAGAGTATGGAATTTAATCCCTCACAAATCGCTACAAGAAAGTAGCGATTTTTTCTTGTTTTTTTTATGAATTTATGATGTAATATTAATATGAAAAAACAAGAAAAAATTTTAATAATAGACGGAAATGCAATAATACATCGTAGTTTTCACGCTTTACCGCCAACAATAAAAACAAAGAATAACGAAGTGGTAAATGCTGTTTATGGTTTTGCTAGTGTTTTGATAAAATCTATCAAGGAATTTAAACCAAATTATATCGCTTTAACCTTGGATAAAAAAGGTCCAACTTTTAGACATAAAAGATACAAAGAATACAAAGCTCATCGAAAAAAAGCCCCTGATGAACTTTATAAGCAAATTCCTTATGTTAAAAGATTAGCTAAAGTTTTTAATATTCCAATTTTTGAAATGACAGGATATGAAGCTGATGATCTTATTGGTAGTATAGCCACCAGAACTAAAACCCAAGATTCAAAAATTAAAAATATTATTATTACTGGAGATATGGATTTGTTACAGTTAATTAATAGTAGCACTGAAGTTTATAAACTAGGCCGTGGAATTAGCGATGGAATGGTTTTTGACGCAAGCGCTACTGAAAACAAATACAATATTACACCTGAACAAATTATTGATTATAAAGCTCTACGAGGAGATGCAAGCGATAATATTCCTGGAGTTCCTGGAATTGGCGACAAAACAGCCGTAAATTTATTAAAACATTTCAAGACTTTAAAAAATCTTTATGAACAATTAGAGAACGGAACAACAGAAAAATTGGAAAAATTTATTAAACCTAGAATTATCAATCTTTTAAAAGAAAACAAAGAAAGTGCATTTTTGTCAAAAGAATTGGCTACTATTGAATGTAATGTTAAAATTGATTTTGATTTAGAAAAAACTGAATTTGGTAATTTTGATAAAAATAAAGTTTTAGAATTTTTTAGCGAATTAGAATTTCAATCTTTAATATCTAGAATTAATGAATTAAATTTTGGGCAAACAACAAATAAAGAGAGCAATCAAAAAGAATTTGATAATAAATTTGAAAGAAATTTAAACTTATTTAATTATCAGTTAATAGACAACGATAAAAATTTTGATATATTTTTAAATAAATTGAAAAAACAAAAATATTTTACTTTTGATACAGAAACAACAGGCATTAATCCTCTGACTTGCAAACTAAGAGGTATAAGTTTCAGTTGGAAAAAGAATGAAGCTTATTACATAAATCTAGATAATGAACAGTCAAGCGATAAGTTCACATCTGCTTCCAATAATAATCAAGTGAGTTTATTTGATTTTAATTCAAAACCAAAAACTCAAAATTTAAAATTAAAAAATTGGATTTTAAAATTAAAACCAATCTTTGAAAACCCAGACATAAAAAAGAATGCCCATAACATAAAGTATGATTCTCGCATTCTAAAAAATAATGGAATAAATCTTCAAGGAATTTATTTTGATACTATAATTGCTTCATATCTTTTAAATCCAGATACTCATCAACACGGAATTGACGCTCTTACTTTCTCATATTTTAATTTTGAAAAAATAAATAAAAAAGATTTGTTAGGCGAAAGACAAGACAAAATAACTTATGCCGAAGTTGATTCCAGAAAACTTGGTATTTATTCTTGTGAAGACGCTGATTTTACAAATCAATTAATTGAACCCTTAAAAACAAAACTTGAAAACGAAAACCTTTTAAACTTATTTTATGATATTGAATTACCGCTTATTAATGTTCTGTCAGAAATGGAAGAAAATGGAATTAAACTTAATGCAAAATTTTTAAAAAATATGAGCATAAAACTTAATTCCGAAATCAAAAAACTTGAAAAAGAAATTCACACATTAGTTGATAGCCCTTTTAATGTTCGTTCCACAAAACAGCTTAAAGAAATTCTGTTTGAAAAACTAGAAATACCAACAAAGGGAATTAAAAAAACAAAAACTGGATTTTCAACAGCCTTTGACGAACTTGAAAAAATTAAAAATGAGCATAAAATCATTCCATTAATTCAAAATTATCGTGAACTTTCCAAGCTAACTAGCACCTATGTTGACGCTTTACCTGAACTTATTAATGAAAAAACCAAACGTGTTCATAGCCATTTTAATCAAACAGTTACTGCAACAGGAAGACTTTCATCATCTGACCCAAATTTACAAAACATTCCAACTGGATCAGAAATTGGTAAAAATATTCGCAAAGCTTTTATTGCCGAAAAGGGCTGTAAATTATTAGCAATTGATTATTCTCAAATTGAACTTAGAATCGCTGCTCACCTATCTGGAGATAAAAAAATGATAAATGCTTTTAAAGCTGGTGACGATATTCACACCAAAACAGCAGCTGAAATCAACAAGGTAGAATTAAATGATGTTACAAAAGAAATGAGAAGAAATGCTAAAGCTATTAATTTTGGAGTTCTATACGGTCAGGGACCGAGAGGCCTTTCAAAAGCTGCAAATATTTCTTTTAATGAAGCCAAGGAATTTATTGAAAATTATTTCACAAGTTTTTCTGATGTAAAAAAATTTATTGATAAAACAATTGAAGAAGCTAGAAAAAATGAATATGTAAAAACTATGTTTGGCAGAATTAGAAAAGTACCAGAAATTAATTCAAACACTCCACTTATAAAAAAAGCCGCCGAAAGAATTGCCACAAATATGCCAATTCAAGGAACCGCTGCTGATATTATGAAAATAGCAATGATTGAAGTTTACAATTCAATAAAAAATTCCCAGGATATTAAACTACTTCTACAGGTTCACGATGAATTAGTGCTTGAAGTAAAAGAAAGTGAAATTGAAAAATATTCTAAGAAAATTGTTGAAATTATGGAAAATATTACAAAATTAAATGTGCCACTAATTGCTGATGTTAAAATTGGTGATAATTGGGGAGAAATGAAATGACACTAAAAAGTCTAAAAAATAAAAAGATTGCTTTCCTTGGTCTTGGTGTAGAAAATTATGCCCTAATTGAATTTTTGTTATCTAAAAAAATCAATTGCAAAATAACCGTTTGCAATTTAAATGATCCGTTCAAGACATCAAGAGGTGTAGAATTAAAACAACATAATACTATCACATGGAAATGCGGAAAAAATTATGACAAAAATCTGGAAAAGTTTGATATCATTTTTCGCTCCCCTGGTTATCCACCATCAAAACTTAAAAATATTAAAAGTAAAATTATTGGAAAAATTACCACCGTCACTTCGCCAATGCAACTATTTTTTAATCTTTGTCCAACTAAAAACATTATTGGTGTTACTGGTACAAAAGGAAAAGGAACTACATCTTCAATGATTACTGCGATTATTGAAGAACATTTAAATAAAAAAAGACTGGAAGGTAAAAAACGAGATTCTATCGCTTCGCTCCAGAATGACAATGTATCTGTTTTTCTTGGTGGTAATATTGGTGTGGCACCTTTTTCATTTATTTCTGAAATTCAGAAAGATGATTTTGTAGTTTTGGAACTTTCTAGTTTTCAACTTGAAGACCTTGAAACATCTCCACATATTGCAATAATTACAAATTTTACCCCTGAACACCTAAGTCTTGCGGATCCAAACAATCCAAACTTTCATAAATCAATGCCAGCATATTGGAAAGCTAAATCTAATATTTTTCTGCACCAAAATAAAAATAATTATCTCATTATTAATAATAAATTAAACTCCAAAATAAAAAAACAAAGTTTGAAAAGTACAAAAATAAATTTCAATAAATCTAATTTGAAAACACCACTTGTTGGAGAACATAATAAAGAAAATATAGCTACTGTAGTTGAAGTTGCAAAAATATTAAAAATAAAAAATGACATCATAATAAAAGCAATTAAAAAGTTTAAGGGACTTCCACACAGAATTGAATTAGTAAAAGAAAAAAATAATATTAAATTTTACGATGATAGTTTTGCAACTACTCCAGAATCCGCAATCACTGCTTTAAAATCATTTGAAAAAAATAAAATAATTCTACTGGCTGGCGGTGCTGACAAAGGATCAGATTTTAAACAATTTGCCAAAGAGATTAAAAATAGAGTTAAGTTCCTTATTTTATTAGAAGGAATAGGAACAAAAAAAATTAAAGCAGAACTAAATAAAATTGACTTTTCCTCACAAAATTCACAACTTGTTCACAATATTAAAGATGCTGTAAAATTGGCAAAAGACAAAGCAAAATCAGATGATATTATATTATTATCAACAGCTTGCGCTAGTTTTGGAATGTTTAATAATTACAAAGAACGAGGAGATTTATTTAAAAAAGAAGTTTTAAAATAATAAAAATAACAAAATGCCAAACACAATAAACAATCTTAAACACCATGAAAAACTAAATAAAAAAAAAATATATTTAATTAATATTATTTCTTTCTTTTTTGGTTTTGGTTTAGCCCTGACATCGTTCTTATATTCCTTCTATTTTGAAGAAGCAACTGGCGATTCAAACGTAAGTAACTTTTATTTAGCAACTCATGTTATTTTTTTAATTATTATTTTAAATTTACATAAAGTTATAAAAAGTATTGGTAAATCAATGGCACTTTACCTTTTTCTTTTTTTTAAATTGTTAGCAATCCTTTTAGTTCTTTTTTTAGATATTTCTCTTCTCGGTTCACTTTCAATAATCGCCTATATCACTTTTGGAAATTTAGCCTGGGTAAATTTGAATATTATTTTAGAGTCATATTCAACCGATAAAATGTCAGGTCGCATACGTGGAATATTTATGACAATCGTTAATACTGGATTTATATTTGGACCATTTCTATCAATGCAACTTTTGGGAAAATATGATTTTAAGGGAGTATTTATAGTTGTTTTAGTAATTGACGCACTTATTTTGCTCCTTTCAATTTTCTCATTTAACAATCTAAAACATACGTACAAAGAATCTTTCACGGTTGGTAATTTAATAAAAAAAGCGAAGAAGCGAAAAAATGTCATGAGGATTTATTACATTTCTTATGTCCTACAATTTTTCTACGCAACAATGATTATGTATATGCCACTTCACCTTAGATCTATCGGATTTGAATTTTCAGAAATAGGAATAATTTTTACTGTCATGCTTCTTCCGTTTGTAATTTTTCAATATCCAGTCGGAATACTTGCCGATAAAAAAATGGGAGAAAAAGAATTAATAATTTTTGCACTCATGGTTATGGCATTATCAACTTTATCAATTTTCTATATTGAATCAACAAGTATTTTCGTATGGGCTGTTATACTTTTCGCAACCAGAATCGGAGCATCATTTATTGAAATACTTCGCGACTCATACTTTTTTAAACGAATTGATGGTAACGATGTAGAATTAATTGATTTTTTCAAAACCGCAAAACCAACAGCCTATATTACATTTTCATTAATATCAGGCGTTTTACTTTCATTTTTAGAAATTAATACAATGTTTCTTTTGTTAACTATCGTCATAATATCAGGTCTTTATCCAGCATTTAAATTAAAAGACAATCTAGGAGAAGAGGAGCTTAAAAAATTAAATTCATAATTTCATGATTATTTTTCTATACGGTGAAGATACTTTTAGATCCAAACAAAAACTTAATGAATTTAAGGATAAATTTATTCAAGAAATAGATCCAACAAACAAGAATATTAATTTTATTAATGGTGAAACTTGTACCATTGATAAAATCACCAACACAACTGGAACAATTTCACTTTTTTCTCAAAAGAAAATGGTTATAATTGAAAATATTTTTTCCAATAAATCAAAAACGATTTTAGATTTAACTTTTGATTTTTTTAAATCTAAAGAAGAAACTGATGATATTATTGTATTCATTGATGACACAACAGGAACTAAGCTCAAAAAAAATAAGCTATTTAATTTTTTAGACAAATTAAAATTTACTCAAAACTTCAAATACTTAAACAACACAGCAATTATAAATTTTATTAAAAATACCATTAATAAAAAATCTGGAAAAATTTCCAATCAAGCCATAATTAAATTAGCTAATTTATCAGGAAATGATTTATGGCAAATTAATAATAATATAAATATTTTAGTTAATTTTAAAAAAAATGACGAAATTACAGAGGCTGATATTGATAAATTTGTAAAAGGAGAAGCAACTGAAAATATTTTTGCTTTAATTGATGCAATTTGTATAAAAAATAAAAAACTCGCTTTAGAATTATTTGAAAACGAATTAGAAGCTGGACAAGCTGAAGGATATTTATTCTATATGATTAATAGACAATTCAAAATTTTACTTCAAATTAAATTAGAACTAGAACAAAACAAAACAGCCAAAGAAATCACAAGCAAACTCAAACTTCACCCATTCGTTGTTCAAAAAAGTTCAGCTCAAGCTAAAAATTTCAATCTACAAAAACTAAAAAACATTCTTAGCTACTTAATAAAACTTGATTCAGAAATCAAAACAGGAAAAATAAACACAAAAACTGCTTTGGAGTTGTTGATTGTTAAATTGTAGATAAAAAAATATTATACCACTAGCAATATTCAAACCAAAATTAAAATAACTCTTAATATCTTTGCACAAATTACTAAACTTTATCATTCCAGTAAAGGGTTATACATCATAAGAGCATGATTTTTAGTAATGAATTCCTCACTAATTTCTCTATTGGTATTTTTATCAATTACTTTACGAAAAATTTTGTTATTTCTTGAATATCCACCAAACCATTCATGTTTAATTTCGTGGTCTTTTTCAAATATTTCATATTTAAATTTGATTGGTTGATTTGAAAGCCACTTACCAATTAAATATTTGTCAGTCACCTTGAGAGATAATTGAAATTTTTGTTTTGTATTATTTTTAAATTGTAGATCAATGTTTGGGTAAGCACAGGTTGCACCACTACCAAACGGCTGACTACGTTTCACATCAGGAAAAACATCATAACCATGTCGCCAACGCTCAATAACAATTAATGGTGTGTGAAGCGTAATCCAATAAAGCAAGTTTGATAATTGACATATTCCTCCTCCAACTCCAGTAATAACTTTTCCGTTGTGTAAAATCATAGCTTCAAGATAGCCCTTACTTTTTGTTGGTTTGCCAATTTGTCGCCAATAGGAAAAAGTTTGTCCTGGTTCAATAACTAATCTATCTAGCTTTTCTACGGCAATCTTTAAATTTGCAATCTTATTTTCCTGCATCCACATATCAACCTTTTTAAGTTTTCTTCTTAGAATAGTTTTATGAGTAAAAATTTCAATTGATAAATGGCTTTCAAAATCTGTCGCAAAATTTACCTTTGAAAAATACCAATAAACCCATTTCTTTAGTGTATAATACACTCTACCTACTAAAATTCTTGATTTTGATCTATGTATGGGCTTTCTCATATATAAAAAATACTAATACAAATCACTTAACTTGCAAATAATATTCATGATGTAATTATAATAAATGATATTGAAGAAATTTCTCACCCGCAAGGGGATTCGAAATGACAAAATAATAAAACTTAATCGGAAATCAAAACGGAAAAAATAAATACAAAAACTGCTTATTTGTTTTAATTTTAGTATATTTTTATTAAAAAAGTATCCTATTGTAATCTTAACAAATTTATGCTATATTAATAATGTCTTTAAGTCTTGTCAAGACTCAAAGGGTATTACATCCTAGGGCAACTCTCCTTGCGGAGGGT
>JAGLJW010000071.1 GCA_023142215.1 Candidatus Parcubacteria bacterium | reverse complement strand
CTATATTGAGAACATATTCCATCAACTTCTAAGAATTTTTTGTCTTCAGTATTGTTTGATATGCATATATTTTCACATATACAATTTCTATTTTTTACAAGTTTTTCAAAAGCACTTTTTCTTGGTTCAATACAAATTCCATTCCAATTCTTATATTTTTCAAAAAATAAAGTATTACTGTGACAAATTCCGTCATCAGCACCGATTTCTATAAAAATTCCATTATTATAATTTTTAAAAATATTTTCATTTAAAAATTCATCTTGTTTAAATTGACTATAATATTTCATATTTTTTAGAAATTACTTGAAGCAATTAGTCCATGAATACAGTGTTTTATATCATTGTCTAATGTTACTATTTTGCCTATTATATTATTTTTTATATCAACTTCAAATATAGTTGCAGGTGACGTTCCGACTAGGAAAACATTGTTTTTTATTTCGCACAAGCCTCTTTGCCAACCAGCACTGGAAAATTGATTTGATTTGTCCGTGTCAAAAATATTTGTTTTTAAATTTTTGATAATTTTTTTTGTTTTGAAATTATAAATTCTAATATTTTGTTTGCGTGTATTGTTTATAATTATATTACCATTTTTTGTGAATATACAATTATGGGCTGACATTAAATTGTCATCTTTTAAGATTATTTCTTCGGGCTTTGGATATATTTTTATAAAAGCATTTTGCAGAAGAGCGTACACGTAGATTGAATTATTAAATTTGCATATTGAATTTAGGTGTAATCTCTCTTCTTTGCAGTATTGTGTGAAATGTTTTTCGTAATTATTATTTGGAAAATCCAGTTTTAGATTTAATTTTCTACTTTTGAATTTTAATTTCTTTTGTAGTATTTTACTTTCACTGCCTTTCCACTCATATAGTGTATTTCCGTTGAAATCTATTTTAATTATAAGATCGTGCAATGTTGAAGTTACCCATATTCCATCATCTTCAATTAAAATATCATGGATTCCTGCTAATTTAGGATTTGATATTTCTCCGATAAATTTTAAATCAGTATCATATTTTCTTATAGTTACAGCTGTTGCTAAATATAAAATTTTGTCATGAATCCATATACCTCTACCACCTCTATTTCCACCTCTTGAACTCCAAAAATCTTTTGATAAAGTGGTGGCAGGAATAGATATTTTCTGTTTTATTTTTCCTGTAAGCCAATCTATTTCTATCAGATAACCTGTTAAATCTTTGTTATTTGAACCTCTTATTACAGTAGCGGCGAAAATTCTTATTTTTTTTTGAACATCTAAAGGTAGGATGGATTCTTTTTTTTTAATTGGCAAGATTAGCTTTTTTTTGTATCTTAATTTATTTACTTTTTTTATTATTTTGTTAATTAAGTTCATATTTTAATACTACATTTTTTTAAATAAATATACAAGCATTATTTTTTGATATAATTGAAATCCAAAAATGGAAATTATAATGCCTTTGAGTCCGTATAATGGCAAGAGTATAAAGTAAAGAATTATTTGGATAATACTTGATGATATTGATAAGACATATAATTTTTTTTTCTGTCCTTGCGATGCAATTGCGGTTTGAAATAGGTTTAATGGAATAATAATGATTGTTAAGGCTAGAATTTGTGAATATAATATTGAATCTGTATATTTTGGAAATAATAAATTAAACATATTTGGTGCAAAAAGTATATATATTAGTGATATTATCAATGTAATAAGGAAGAATTTTTTTATTTTTTTTGGTAATGTTTTTTTAAGATTATTTACATTATTTTCTGAAAATTTTGGTAGAGCCAATAAAGCGGTGTTTTTAAATAATATAGATTTAATTTGATCAATCGGCAGTGTTGCCATTGAATAAATTGCTAATTGTGATGCTCCAAGATATTTCCAAATTAATATTTTATCAATTTGACTCGCAACAATTCCAAGTACTCCCATAAAACTTAGATGTTTTCCAAAATTTATCATTTTCACATCTATTTTATTATTTAAACAATATTTTGTTGTGGTTTTTATTAATAAAATTAAATAAATAATTACTCTGCTTGCCAAATATGCTAGCATAACAAATATAATACTATTTGTTAAAAATAATGTTAATATCATTGATAACGTAATAAATACTTGGGTAATTACATTATATTTTGTATATGTTTTAAATAGTTTTTTCCCCTGAAAAAAAGGTGCATATGATGAAAGTGATTCGGAAAATGGCAAGAAAAGAGCGATTATTAAAAACGAAATAGCTAAATCTGTGTTATTATTCAGATAGTAATAAGCAGATATTCCAAAACTAACTAGGCTTCCAATCATTCCCCAGCTTATTTTTATTTTTATTATTTTTTTTAATGTACCGTCATAGTTTCTTGCTGAAGTATTTACTAGTGCTGTGGTCATTCCTTTTAAAGAAAAAATTGATATGATTCCAATAATTGATAGTAAAAATTTATAAGAGCCATAAGTATTTTTTGGAAGTAGATTAGCAAAAGCAATTGAAACTGCAAAAGCTAATATGATTGATATGGTTTGTCCGAAAGTGAGCCACAAACTTCCTTTAGCTATATAAATCATATCAGTTTTTGTCCATTTTTCAGTCCATTTTAGAAAATTGTATATTTTATTTTTAATTTTTTTTATCATATTTTTTTAAATATCACCTATAAGCTTTTCAGCTTTTCCAGCACCTTCTTTTAAATCAACTTCATATTTCCAATTTAAATTATGTAACTTACTTATATCTAATAATTTTCTTGGAGTGCCATTTGGTTTTGATGTGTCTAATTTTAATTTTTCCCTGAATTCTGTAGTTTTCTTAATTTGTTAACAACCATTTCCATAAAGGAATATATGTTATTTTTTTATTTTTAACTTTTTCAATTTTTTCAATATCATTATTTATTATTAAATTATCACAGTATGATAACTACTTTTATTATACTATTAACAGTATAATAAAAACATTGCGGTATTAATATTGTGTTTTTTTATTTAATATTAGCTTATTCATAAAAAAGTTAGGATTAACTATTTTGTTTGTACCACGCATAAGTTTTTTCAATTCCTTCCGCTAAATTAATTTTATTTTTCCAGCCTAAATTATGCAATTTATTTACATCTAATAATTTTCTTGGAGTTCCATTTGGTTTTGATGTATCCCAGTTTAATTTTCCTTTGAATTTTGTAATTTTTTTAATCATTTCTGCTAATTCTTTAATAGAAATATCTTTGCCTGTTCCAACATTTATAAATTCCGAATTATTATAGTTATTCATTAAAAAAATACAAGCGTTAGCTAAATCATCAACATGTAAAAATTCTCTCATGGCAGATCCAGTACCCCAAATAATTACTTCTTTATCCTTATTTATTTTTGCTTCATGGAATTTTCTAAGTAGAGCAGGGAGGACGTGGGAATTTTCTAAGTCAAAATTGTCATTTGGTCCATATAGATTAGTTGGCATAACAGATATAAAATTTGTTTTGTTTTGTTTATTATATGCTTGACACATTTTTATACCTGCAATTTTTGCAATAGCATAAGTTTCGTTTGTTGGTTCCAATTTACCAGTTAACAGATATTTTTCTTTTATTGGTTGAGGACAATTTTTAGGATAAATACAGGAACTACCAAGAAATAGTAATTTTTTTGCTTTGTTTAAATAAGCAGAGTGGACGATGTTATTTTGAATTTGCAAATTTTGATAAATAAAATCGGCTGGATATGTGTTATTGGCATGAATGCCACCAACTTTTGCTGCAGCCAAAAAAACATAATCAGGTTTTTCTTTTGAAAAAAAGTTATTTACAGATTGTTGATTTAATAAATCTAATTCTTGTCTTGTTTTGAGAATTAAATTAGTGTAATTATTTTTTTCTAAATTGCGAACTATTGCTGAACCAACCAATCCTCTATGTCCTGCTATGTAAATTTTATCTGTTTTGTTCATATATTAGTATTGTAGTTTCTTTAAATGTAATTCTTTCTCTGCGTTTTTTAAATCATATTCAACCATTTCTGATACTAATTCATCAAAATTTATTTTTGGTTTCCAGTTTAATTCTTTAAATGCTTTACTTGTATTACCAAGAAGTGATTCAACTTCTGTTGGTCTGAAGTACTTTGAATCAATTTCTATAATTGTTTTACCTGATTTTTTGTCAATAGCTTTCTCATTAATATCTTTGCCATTCCATTCTAGCTCTATGTTTAATTTTTCAAAAACAGATTTACAAAAATCTCTGACTGAATATTGTTTTCCTGTTGCAATTATTATATCACTTGGTTTTTCTTGTTGTAGCATAAGATACATTGCTTTTACAAAGTCTTTAGCATGACCCCAGTCTCTTTTTGCGTTTAGATTGCCAAGATATAATTTATCTTGAAGTCCTAATTTAATTCTAGTTGCTGCTTTCGTGATTTTTTTTGTAACAAAAGTTTCTCCTCTTCTTGGTGATTCGTGATTAAATAGAATTCCGTTTGAAGCATGTATTCCATAAGCTTCTCTATAATTTATTGTAATCCAATAAGCATATACTTTTGCTGCTCCGTATGGACTTCTTGGATGGAATGGAGTTTTTTCATTTTGCGGAGGAGGTGTAGAACCAAACATTTCAGAAGTTGAGGCTTGATAGAATTTAGTCTTGTTTTTAAGCCCCAATAATTTAATAGCTTCCAAGATTCTAAGCGTTCCAAGTGCATCAGAATTTGCTGTATATTCAGGAGTTTCAAATGATACTTTTACATGACTTTGTGCTCCGAGATTATAAATTTCGTCAGGTTGAATAGTTTGAATCAATTTTATAAGATTTGTAGAATCTGTTAAATCGCCGTAGTGTAAAATCAATTTTTTATTTTTTTCTTGCGGATTTTGGTATAAATGATTAATTCGTCCTGTATTAAAAGAGGAGGAGCGACGAATTATTCCATGAACTTTATAATTTTTTTTTAATAATAATTCAGCTAGATATGATCCATCTTGTCCTGTTATGCCAGTTATTAAAGCAACTTTATTTTTCATAAGCATGAGAGATTGCCACATCATTCCGATTTCTCGCAATGACTAGAAAGCTACCATTTATTTATTTTATTAACAACTTTTTTCTTTATATTCAAATATGATTTAATTGCTTTTTGTTCTACTTTTGGAGATACTATCCTGAGAAGTTCTTTGCCTAATATTCTGTATTGACCACCAACTTTATTGGCTCTGAGTAGTCCATTTTTTAGTAATCTTTTTATAGTGCTGTTACTAATTTTTAAAATTTTTTCAGCCTCACTTGTGGTATAAACAGCATTTTGTTTTATTTCTTGTGACATTTTTTTAGTTTTACACAGTTATATTAAAATTATATATTAATTTTAACAAAGTGTCAAAAGGTGTCAAAAAGTATCATTTTCAAAAGTATCGTAAGGTCAGTTATTATAATTGCGTGTTTAGTTTTAATAGTGTATATTTTAAATAAATTAAAGATAAAAAAATAAGATGTATGAATAAAATTAATATAACTAACGATATAATTTTAGAAATTGATAATATTACTAAAAATGTATATGCACCATTAAAAGGCTTTTTAAAGCAAGATGATTTAAATTCTGTTTTGGAAAAGATGAAATTAATAGATGGATCAATTTGGAGCATTCCTATTATTTTTGATATTAATAGTAGAACGGCAAAGGATTTAAAAAATGGTGAAGATTTAATGTTGCTTGATGAAAATAATAGTAAAATTGCAATTTTAAAAAATATTGAAATATATCGTTTAGATAAAAATAAATTTTCACAAAAAATTTTTGGGACTACAGATATAGAACATCCAGGAGTAAGTAATATTATGAATAAAGAAGATTTTTTAATTGGTGGTGAAATTAAAAATATTCAAATTGAAAATTGTAATAAGTGGCTGAAATTTAAAAATTATTATTTTGATCCAGATGAAACTAAAGAAATTTTTAAAAAGAAAGGATGGAAAACTATAGTTGCTTTTCAAACTCGAAATATTCCACACAGAAGTCATGAATTTTTACAGAAAATAGCACTTGCCGAAGTTGATGGATTAATGGTTCAGCCAGTGATTGGAAAAAAGAAAACAGGTGATTTCAAGGATGAAGTTATAATTGAGGCTTATAGAATTTTATTTGATAATTGTTACAATAAAGATAAAACATTTTTAAATATTTTACCGCTCAGAATGAATTATGCTGGACCACGAGAAGCAGTTCATCACGCTTTAATAAGAAAAAATTATGGTTGTACTCATATGATAATAGGCAGAGATCATGCTGGTGTTAGCGATTATTATGATTCCTATGATGCACATAAAATTTTTGATAATTTTAATGAAAAAGAGCTTGGAATTAAAATTTTAAAATATGAGAATGTTAGTCATTGTCATGGCTGTGGTAAATTAAAAGAAGATAATGCTTGTCATCATGATTGTACACAGAAATTTCACATAAGTGGAACTAAAATAAGAGAGATGATAAAAGAAGGTAGTGATTTACCTGAAGAATTAATTAGAAAAAATATTTCTGAATATTTATTAAAGCATAAAAATCCTTTTGTTTAAAAAATCATTTATAGGGTGATAGTTTCATAAATAGTTGAGTTATAAATTAAAATACGTATTTGCCTATTTATTTTAAGTGGTGTACAATTACAACTGAAAGCATATTATTATGTTTTTTTATAAACATTTGTTATGAGGTATTTAGATTTTTTAGAAGAATTTAAAGATTTTAATGCTATTTTTTATCAAAATATTAAAAATATTTTTGGTAAAGTTAATGCATCTCAGCTATCAGAATGGAGAAAGCAGAAAAAAATAATTAGTGTTAAAAAAGGAATTATCATATTGCCAAATAGTAAGATTGATATTCTTTTATTATCTAATGAACTTAATTATTCTTATATCTCTTTGGAATATGCACTTTCTTATTATCAGATAATTCCAGATATTGCTCAAGTTATTACTTCTGTTTCTAAAGATAGAAATGAAAAAATAACAAACGAAGTAGGTAATTTTCAATATCGAAAAATTAATAGCGACTTATTTATGGGCTTTGTATTAATTCCAAGTAATATTAAAAATAATCGTTATATTAGAATAGCTGAACCAGAGAAAGCACTTTTTGATTTGGTCTATTTTCGTTCTGATTTAAAAGATGAAAAAGATTTTTCTTCATTAAGGTTAAATCTCGAAAAAATTAAAGTGAAAAAAGTTGAAGTTTATTTACCTTTTGTTAATGCTCCACAAATCAAAAAAAGATTAAATAATTTTATTAAATATTTACATGCTAGCATTTAAAGAAATTCAAAAGCATTATTCTAAGATAGAAAATAATTTACCAAGAATGGTTCTGAAGGAATATTTACAATATAAAATATTGGAAATAATTTTTTCTTCTTCATTTGGTGATAAACTAGTTTTTATGGGGGGAACTAGTGTTCGTATAGTTTATGGAAATGATCGTTTTTCTGAAGATTTAGATTTAGATAATAAGAATTTAAGTATAAAAGATTTTTTAAAATTAACAGAGATAATAGAAAGGGAATTAAAGAAAGATGGATTGGAAGTTGAATTTAGAAATACTTTTCAAGATGTTTATCATTGTTATTTGAAATTTCCTAAATTGCTATTTGACAATAAATTATCCATGTTGCATGATGAAAAAATAATGATTAGAATTGATAGTTTTAAAACAAATCAAACAAAAAAAGCTGTAAGTAAGATAATTTCTAAGTGTGATATTTTTTCTGAGATTTTAACATATTCTGATGATTTGCTTTTATCACAAAAAATACATGCCTTGTTTAACAGAAAAAGGGCTAAAGGCAGGGATATATATGATATAGTTTATTTATCATCTTTGACTGAACCAGATTATTATTATTTAAAAAAAGAGTTAGGAATTAAAAATAAGGTTGATTTAATTATCAAAATGAGAAAATTATTTTCTGAAAAAGAATTAATTAAATTAACTGAAGATGTTGAGCCTTTTTTGATTAATCCAAAAAAAAGTGTTCAAGTTAAAAAATTTAATTTATGGTTAGATTCGCAGATCTAATTATTTAATATTATGTCACAAAAGTTATATTTAAGAATTTTACAAGCTGGTGTTTGTTTATCTTTTTTTATTGTTTTTTGGGTGAATAAGGATTTTCTTTTTCCTTATATTACTTCAAAACAAATTCCGTTTAATATTTTAATGGAAGTTTTATTTGTTATTTGGCTTACTTTTATTGTTAAGTATAAAGAATATAGACCCAAATTATCTTATATTACTTTTGGTCTTGCTTTCTTTTTTGGAGTTATGATCTTGTCTTGTTTTACAGGCGTGGATTTTAATTTAAGTTTTTGGGGTGACGTAGAACGAATGTTGGGAGCTTTTCATATTTTACATTTTTTCATTTTATATTTAGTCATTATTACTGTTTTTAGAAAATGGTCTGATTGGCGAATATTATATATTTTATCTATTGTTGTTGCAGTATTTGTCAGTTTCAAAGGTTTAGGAGAAGGAGTTAAATCTTATTCAACGATTGGTAATACGGCGTATGTTAGTGGTTATTTAATATTTAATATTTATTTTTCTGTTTTACTATTCTTGAAAGATAAAAAGAATGATTTTAAATGGTTGTATTTGTTACCAACTATTGTATTTTTTATTCATTTTGCAAAACTTAATACAACTGGGGCTTTTGTTGGTTTTGGTTTTAGTTTGATTGTATTGACCTTTTTGTATGGTGTTTTGAGTAAAAATATAGTGCTTAAAAGAGTTACTTTATCTATATTTGTTTTGTTGACTATTTTTTCTTTTTGGGCGATGAACAATAAAGATAGTGATTTTATTAAAAATACTCCTTTGATTAAAAATATTCGTGGTATTAGTTTAGAGAAAAATACTTTTCAAACTCGTATTATTTCATGGAAAGCTGGAATTAAGGATTTGAAAGATCATCCAATACTTGGAACTGGTCATGGTAATTTTGCAGTTATTTTTGATAAACACTTTGAACCTACTTTTTATAACCACACACGAAGTGAAACTTATTTTGATCGTGCTCATAATAATGTAATTGATATAGCTTCAACAACTGGTATTTTAGGGTTAATTGCGTATTTATCAATTTTTGGAGCAGTTGGATTTTATTTAGTGAAAGGTTATAGAAACGGCAAGATTGATATTCATGAGTTTGTAATTGTTTCTTCTTTATTAGTTGCTTATTTTGTGCAAAATTTAGCAGTGTTTGATTCTTTTGTAACCTACCTGTCTTTAATGATTATTTTATCTTATATTTATTGGATGTTAAATAGAGATGAAATGGAAGATGAATTTACAGCAGATAAGAGTGCGACTAGTAGTGAAGTTAATACTTTTGTATTAACTGGCGTGATTATGCTTGTAGTTTTGTTTCAGTACAGCTATAAACCTTGGATGATGCTTACTGAAACAATTGAGGGACAAAAAAATGCTCGGAATACAGAAAAAATGCTTGAAGTTTACAGAGAAGCTTTAAGTTATGATTCCGTTTTAGATAGAGATAGCAGAACAAGTCTTATTAGAATGTTTTCAAATTCATCTCGTTTGAATGGTATGACACAAGAGAAGAAGATAGAAATTATGGATTATATAATTAGCTTGGCTGATAAAAATGTTAAGTATAATTTAAATGACAGCATGAATCAAATGATACTTGCTCAAGTTTTAAATACAACTTCAACTCATGTTAAAGATAACGCAGAAAAATTTCAATATTATTCAAACAGAGCATTAGAGGCAATTGATTTGTCTATTTCAGCAAGTCCTAAAAGAATTCCGATTTATTATCAAAAAGCACAAATTCAAATGACCCGTGGCGAACAAGATGCAGCTATTGATACGTTACAATATGCTTATGATTTAAATCCTGATTATTGGGATAGTGCTTGTTATTTAGGAAGAACTTTATTAAGTTTTCAAAAAGAAGAAGAGGGCTGGAAATATATAGATGAATGTGTTAGCTCAAAAGGTGGAGTACAATTATTATCACCAGCAATTTATGTTAGAAGTTTAAAAAGTCATTATATTGAGCAAGATGATTTAATGCAAATAATAAAACTCCAAAAACGATTAATAGCATTGGAGCCAAAACAATCCCAAAATTTTATTGATTTAGCTTTGATGTATGAAAAAAATGGTGATAATGAAAAAGCAATAAAAGCTGTTGAGAGTGCTATAAAATTAAATCCAAGTTTAGAATCTCAAGCCGAAGAATTTATTGAGAGATTAAAATAAATGATTGAGTTTCTTTAAGATTTAATATATGAACAAAAAATTTGTACTGTGGTTTACTGGTCTCTCAGGATCTGGAAAAACAACTTTATCAGAAGCTGTTACACAAGAATTAAAAAAACAAGGATTGAAAGTTCACCATTTAGATGGTGATGAAGTACGAGCTGTTTCAAAAGAGAAATTAGGTTTTAATAAAAAGGATAGAGATAAAAATATTGAATTGGCTATAAAACTTGTTGAAAAATATCAAAATGATAATTTTATTGTAGTAGCTAGTTTTATTTCGCCTTATAGAATTCATCGTCAATGGGGAAGAGAAAAGTTTAAAAATTATATTGAAGTATTTGTAGATGCTTCATTGGAAATTTGTGAAAAGCGTGATGTGAAAGGAATGTATAAAAAAGCAAGAGCTGGAGAATTAAAATTTTTTACAGGAATTAGTGATCCTTATGAAAAACCAAGAAATGCTGACATTGTTGTTAATACTGACGTTTTAAGTATTAATAAAAGTGTAAAAATTATTTTGGATAAAATAAAAATATTAATTTAAATTTTATATTCCACTCTTACTTAAAATAGTAGCAATAGTTTTTAAGATAATAGACAGGTCAAGATAAATTGATCTATTTTTTATATAGAATAGATCGTATTGAAGTTTTTTTAATGAATCATTTAAAGATGGAGAATGATATTCGCCTGAAATTTGGTCACAACCAGTTAGTCCTGGTTTTGTTAGCATTCTTTCTTCGTAAAAAGGAATTTCTTTTTTTAGTTTTTCAATAAATTCAGGTCGTTCAGGACGAGGACCCACAAAACTCATATCGCCAAAAAGTATATTAAGCACTTGTGGTATCTCATCAATTCTTGTTTTGCGTAAAAAATTTCCAAAATAAGTTACCCTTGGGTCATTTGAACGAGTTAGAGTCATATCGTTATTTTCTGTTCGCATTGTTCTAAATTTTATTAAAATAAATTTTTTTTCATTTTTTCC
>JAGLJW010000070.1 GCA_023142215.1 Candidatus Parcubacteria bacterium | reverse complement strand
CTTCTTTGGCAAAGCTTTCCAGCTTTTTCAATTAAATATAATCTTTTTTTACTCTACTCTACCAAAACTGAGTGGTAAAAGTAATTGTCTTACAACCCTTTAAAAACATATGGACCCAGATCCTTCAGCCACGCCTCCCGAAAGAGACTTGACGTAGTTAGTAAAGTTTAGGCTGTTCCCCGTTCGCTCGCCACTACTTAGGGAATCTTTGTTAATTTATTTTCCTCCGGTTACTAAGATGTTTCAATTCACCGGGTACTCGTCTCGCTTATCCTATATATTCAGATAAGGGACGCTTCAACTTCATTGAAGCAGGTTTCCCCATTCGGAAATCTCCGGGTCAAAGGTTGCTTGTCACCTCGCCGAAGCTTATCGCAGACTGCTACGTCCTTCATCGTCTTTTTATGTCAAGGCATCCACCATACACTCTTAACGTGATTTTTCCACCTTTTTATTAATAAAAAGGTGAATAATTTATTTGTTGAGAGATTCTCTCGTAAGAAACTTCTTACTTAAGATGCTTGTTTTAACCTAATGTCATCTGAAAATGTTGTTCATAAAACCTAAGTTCTATAAAACATTTTTAAATAATTTGTTTGGTCTATTTTATTGTTAAATATCATCAGGGACTTAAAGTTATAAAAACTTTAGTTTCCCAGATTGGAAATAATCAACTGAAAACTTACTTACAAAATTTCCAATTTATATTTTCCAAATTTACCGTCAAAAAAACCGCCTAAAAAGCGGCTTAAAATCACTTAAAAATACAGAAGTACTAGCCACCGATTAATATAAAGTTATTTTTTTGATTTATCATATTTTAAATCGTTATTTGAACGATGTTTAAATTATACAGTATTTTATTTTTATGT
Source organism: Candidatus Parcubacteria bacterium (assembly GCA_023142215.1). Lineage (GTDB taxonomy): Bacteria > Patescibacteriota > Patescibacteriia > Patescibacteriales > UBA12075 > JAGLJW01. The sequence continues at coordinate 3,748 of JAGLJW010000070.1, read as the reverse complement.
CAAGAAAAATGCAATTTTTTTAAAAAATTAAAATTTTCACTAATATTAAATATAAACATGAAAAATTAAAATTTATTCTATATTTTTTTAAACCATTTTTTTAAAAAAATTTATTTTTTATTTTATTTTTCCAAGAAGTTCAGGATTATTCATAAAAGCTCTTGCCGTAAGAGCATCAATTAATTTCTTATTATACAATCTACTTAAATCTCTATCTAAACTTATCATTCCATCTTTTGCGCCAGTTTCAATTACAGTTTTAATTTGAGAGATTTTACTTTCCCTAATTAAATTAGCAACTGCTGGAGTATTTATTAAAATTTCACGTGCAGCTATTCTGCCTCCACCAATTTTTGTTACTAGTCTTTGTGAAACTACTCCAGCTAAAATCATTGATAATTGCATTCTGACTTGATTCTGTTGATGGGGAGGAAAAATATCAATAATACGATCAATTGTTTGAGCAGCACTATAAGTATGAAGCGTGGCCAAAACAAGATGACCTGTTTCAGCTAAGGTAATAGTTGAAGCAATTGTATCTAAATCACGCATCTCACCAACCATAATCACATCAGGATCTTGTCGTAAAGCATGTTTTAAACCATTGCCAAAAGAATTCATATCTCTTCCTAATTGTCTTTGAATAATTAAACTTTTTTCTGAATTAAACAAATACTCAATCGGATCTTCTAAGGTAATAATATTATCAAATCTATTATGATTAATTTCATTTATCATCGCCGCAAGAGTTGTTGACTTGCCACAACCAGTAGGACCTGTTACTAAAATCAAGCCTTGCTTTAAATCTAAAAGATCAAACATAACTTTAGGCATTTGAATTTCATCCATAGTGGGCATATCATCAGTAATAATTCTCGCTACCATACCAATATTTCCTTTCTCAAAATGTAAATTCACACGAAGCCTGAACCCCTTCATTTCATATCCTAAATCTAATTCTTTTCTATCTAAAAACTTTTTTTTCTGTATATCATCTAACATTCCCAACATCATTTCTTCCATATCTTTTTCTTCAACAGTATTCTCACCTGCAATATATTTTAATTTTCCATCAACTCTAAGCACTGGAGGCAAACCAACAGTTAAATGTATATCAGAAGCATTCTGATCAAAAGCACTTTGAAAAAGTTTTTTTATTTTCATAATAAATTATATTACTAAATTGTGTACTCAAGTCTATTATATTTATTATAACATAAAAAAACAATTTTTTATATTATACTTATTTTGCACATCTGTATCCAATAGTACTTGTAGCTGTTGTCGGACTAAAACTTAAGTCTAAACTATAAACTCCAAATCCACCACGAACAAATCCTCTTAAATTATCAATTGTTGAGGTTGCAGTTCCTGTCATAATTCCGCCAATTCCATTTGAAGAATTATAATAATATGGAGGTGCAATATTCAAACCATTATAATTTTCTATTTGTATATAATCTTGCCATATATTAATTACTGGTTCTGGTAAACCTGCTTGAGTAATAGTCATATCTGTCCATTCTTTAATCTCTCCAAATATTTCATGAATTACATTTCCATTTGATAAGATAAGAGATATTGATGATGTAGCCTCTGCTGTTATAAGTTGTAATCCATCTTGTGTATCATCAATGTCATTCTCGCTAACTCTAATAATATTTTCTGCAATTGTTAACCATTCATTTTCCGACAACAAATGATAACCATTAGCTTTTTCAACACAAGCTAACTGAGCTTCTCCTTGAGATAAATTTGTAATAACATTATCATCTGTTGTTAACGAGATTGTTACACCACCAACAGAATTAATACGTTCTTTGTGAGAATTAACACAGAATCCTGGCATTGTTCCATATTTTGAAGATCCTGGTACCCAAATCATTCCTTCGTCACAAATTGATTCAAAAGCCCCAGCTACCATCTTTCCTTCAACTCCCATATCACCCATTGTTTCATCAACTGCGTCATTTAAAGCATCACCACAAACTCCACCAGAACAAACCATAATTCTTCCATCAACTAACATCTCTCCGACAACTGTTACTTTGCTATCATTATCAATATTCATAATTGAAACTCCTTTAGCTTGAAAATCAGCCACATCACCAAAACCTCCTTGGTTTACAACAAACGCAACTGCAGTTGTGCTAGCAATAGTTGTAATATCTACAATTGAAACAACTGTTCCTGTGGAAACGTCATCCATGGCGTCTTTATCATCATTTATCGTCATCATTCCAATTACTACATTGCCATCCTCATCTGTTTCCAAGATGCGATGAATCGCGTCTCTACTGTTTTCAACAGAATCCATTCGTAATGATAATAATTCATGATTATTTTCAAGTGTTGTTACACGATCAGCCAATTCATCAATCCCTGAAGCTAAACTAATCAACTGTCCATTCAAAACATCAAATTCAACAGTCAAACGATTACCAAATAAAGCAATTTGATCATCAACAATTACTTGAATTTCACTATCTAAATTCATATCATCAACTGCTTGAGAAATTAATATTTGCACTTCATCTTCAATCTCCATCGCTACAATTCTATCAGTAATTTGAGATTCAACAGCTTCAACAGTTAAAGACTTATTTCTACGAGAAATTAGAACATTAATTACCCCCTTGTCATTGCGAAGAAGCGAAAGCGACTGTGGCAATCCTGTTGTAGATGCTGTATCCATATCCAATGAGATTGCTTCGCTATCGCTCGCAATGACAGATACATCTAAATTCTCAAGCGCTACACCAACTGTTGGGTCTCCTGGATTGGCTCGCATTATATATCCTAACTCACTAGCACTAGTCAATGAATCACCTGGTCTAATTGGACCATTTTCAGTAGAAACTTTAGCTGGTACTTGTCCAAGCATACCAACTATTACATAGTTATCATCATCACTAAATCCATCTTTATTATTACCAATTATAGAAGGGTTAGTTGACACAATACCCATCACATTACCATCTGCCATTCTAGCACATCGTTTTACTGCATTATTATTTTCTACATCAACACAAACTACTTCGCCTGACTCTAAATCAGTATCAACTGTATAATAATATTCAGCATAATCAGCACCAGTGGAAACATAACTACCGTCTGCATGAGTTGTCCCGTCTGCATCAATTCTAAAGATAGCATTAGCTGTTGTATTAACATTACTAACTACTTTAAATAAAACCGAGCTAGAAGCATTAGCTTCGCCTTGTATTAATAATGACGGTGAAGTTGAAGCTGCTAAATCTGTATAAATATTAACTTGTGCTTCAGGCGAACTTGTTCCAATTCCAACTTGTCCTGCATCATCAATTACAAATAAATTCTGACCAGTCGTTGTTGAAGCAACTGTAAATATATTTGACAAACTTGTTGTGCCAATACCAACATTACCAATTTCATCAATATGGAAAATGCTACTTCCGTCAGATAAAGTAATATTCAAAATATCCGTTCCTGTTGTTCCTTGGACTGAAAGAGTTTGAAGTAGTGAACTTGTTCCAATACTGACATAACCAGTAGTATTAAGTCCTCCTAATACATTAACCATATTTGAATCAATATATAATTGAGAATCTGTTGTTATTGTTTCGTCACTTATGAAAATATTATCACCGATAGATAGAGATGTTCCGGCTTTTACATGACGAGCGTTTACGGAACTGAATTGTCTTGGTTTTCCTAGGATTATGTAGGTTTGACCAGCATTAACTCCTCCTCCATCTTCATCTCCATA
>JAGLJW010000007.1 GCA_023142215.1 Candidatus Parcubacteria bacterium | reverse complement strand
TTGGTGCGTAAGGTGAGTTATTAATTACGAATGAATTTATAATTTTTTGTAATTGGTAATTTGTAATTAATAATTGAATATGTTTCTACTTTTGCTTAATCAATTACGAATTAATAATTACTAATTACGAATGAATTTATAATTTTTTGTAATTTGTAATTGATAATTGAATATGTTTCTACTTTTGCTTAATCAATTACGAACTTAGTCAATTACGAATTGACAATTACTAATTACGAACTTAATTAATTACTAATTATAAATTTAACCAATTACTAATTTAATTAACCAATTATTAATTATTGAATTAAGTTTATAATTTTTTGTAATTAGTAATTTGTAATTGATAATTGAATATGTTTATGAAACAAAATATTATTGCTGAGAAGAGTTATAAATTTGCGTTGAGAATTGTTAAGTTGTCACAATATTTAGTTAAGAATAAAAAAGAATTTGTTTTATCTAAACAAATTTTAAGAAGCGGTACTTCTATAGGAGCTAATATAGAAGAGTCAATTGGGGGACAATCAAAAAAAGATTTTTTAAATAAGGTTAGTATTGCATATAAAGAAACAAGAGAAACGATGTATTGGTTAAGAATCTTGAAAGATTCTGATTTTATAACAAAAGATAATTTTGTTTCTATTTATAATGATGCAGAGGAGATTGCAAAAGTTATTTCTAAAATACAAAAAATTACAAAAGAAAGTATTAATGATACAAAAACATAACAATACAAATTTATGAAAATTTATTTAGCGGGTAATGTGCCGAAAGGGAAACAAGAAGTGGATAATTTTAAAAATTGGAGGCTTGATTATATTAAAGTTATTGAAAAATATTTTGATGCTGAATTTATAGATCCTTTTGATAGGGTTGATAATGAGGCTGATTTTTTTGGAGTTTTTGGGTTTGATTGTGAGTTAATTAAAAATTCTGATATAATTGTAGTTAATGCAGAAAATAAAATGGGAGTAGGGACTTCTCAAGAAATGGTAATTGCAAAATATTTTAAAAAACCAGTTGTTATAGTTTTACCAAAAGATAGTTATCATCGCAGATCTAATATTCAAATTAAAGAAGTTTTTATAAAGGATTGGATTCATCCTTTTATATTTTCAATGTCGGATTTTATTTTAGAGAATATTTCTGAAATTGGATCTATAAAAGAAGATTTAAAGAGTAGGAAAATAAAAGATATTTTAATTATTAATGAATCAATTAAATATTATAATGAAAAGAATAATTAATTAACTAGCTAACTAACTAACTAACTAATAAAAATATGAATTTAGGAGAAAAAACTAAGAAAAATTTAGAAGATGCTTTTGCGGGTGAGTCAATGGCTCGTAATAAGTATAATTATTTTGCAAAAATAGCACGTAAAGAAGGTTATGTGCAGATTGCAAATGTTTTTGAAGAATCAGCTAATCATGAAAAAGAACATGCTAAAAGATGGGCCAAGTTTTTGGGTTATATTGGTACTTCGGAGGAAAATTTAAAAAATGCGATTAAAGGTGAGTCTTTTGAGAATTCTGAAATGTATCCTCGGATAGCGACCGAAGCTAGAGAAGAAGGGCGTGAAGATATTGCGAAAATATTTGAAGCAGTTGCAGAGGCTGAAAAAATGCATGAAATGCGATATAGAGCTTTGTTGAAAAATGTAGAAGATGGAACAGCTTTCAAAAAGGAGGAAGAACAAACTTGGAAATGTGGAAATTGTGGTTATTTACATAAAGGAAATGAAGCACCAGATTCTTGTCCGGCTTGTGCACATGCGAAAAAGTATTTTGAATTATTTAGTGAAAATTATTAATTTTTTTATTTAAATTATATGACAAGAGTAAATGAAATTTATAAATGTGAAATTTGTGAAAATATTATAGACATGTTTCATCCTGGAGCAGGTGAATTATATTGTTGTGGTCAGCCGATGGTTCTGAAGAATGAAAATTCCGAAGAAGTAGGGGCTGAAAAACATCTTCCAGTAATAAAAGATGATGAAAAAGGTAAAAGAATAACAATTGGCGAAGTTGAACATCCAATGACAGATGAACATTATATTGAATGGATTGAAATATTTTTTGCTGATGGTAGAATTTTAAGAAAGAATTTTAAACCAGGAGATGAACCTTCATTTTATTGTCCTAAAGACCATAAAAAAGATATTATCAGAGCTTATTGTAATGTGCATGGACTCTGGGTTAAGAAATAATGATATTTGATTATTTGCAAAAGTTACTCTTGACAAAATCCTATTTTTTGGCTAATATTTAAATCAATTTAAAAACAAAATTTTATTAAAAAAATATTATGTCAGAAAAAGAAAATAAAAAAATAGAACGGAAAAGAACAATAACTATTTTTATTGTTAGTTTAGTTGTTTTTATTGTCTTAGTCTTATATATTGTCGTTATGGCGTTTGGACAGTCTATGTATAATACAAGACATAGATACCACACTGCTATTAAAAGTTATGTAGCAATCAGCAGCGGCGCAGATAGAAATGCAGAAATTACTCAAAAAAAATTTGTTGAAATAATGAAACATATAAATTTATCCAAAGAAGAAATACAGAAAAGGGTAAATAGAGAGAGGGACAGAGTAAGGAATGAAAAGCAAGAATGGAAAAATGAGTGTATAAAAATGAATAATTGTGATATAGAAACAAAAAAATGGTTTGAAGATTATTTTAAATATTTTGATCGTGTAGAACAGCAGCTTAATCAGATTCCTAATTAATTAATCTTTCTCTATGGCTTAAATTTTAAGCCATAGAGAAAGGCAATAAATTTAAAAAATAATTTATTGTGAAACAAAAAAAACAAAAAGGGAGATAAAAAAATGTTCATTGACAATTAAAGTTTAGTTTGTAGCGTTGTTATAGAATCATTAAAATTCAGTAATTCAGAATAAGGAGAATTAAAATGAAAAGATTGAATGGTGTTTTGATTAGCTTTATAGTTTTAGTTGGTTTATTTTTTGGATTAATTTCTATATCTTTTGCAGGGGTTTGTTTTGTTACTGATGTGGAATGTATAGCGGATATAGTTTTACCTTTTGATCAATACGATTCAGAACCTACCAGCAAGAAAGAATGGTCTGCCGTTAGAGGATATATTGTAGCAGAAAATAATTATATTTCATTCAACTTTATGTTTGATCAAGAATCAATAAATACCTTAAAACATGAAGTAAGTAGTATCTTTGGAGGTTTCGGTTTGGAAGTAGAAATTGTGGAAAAAGATGGACATCTTTTAGATTTAGATTTCATTACTAATAATCTTCCTGCTTCTTCTAATCCTCAGCGAGATACAAATGTTTGTGATTATACAACTAATACAGGAGCAGATGATCATGTTAATGCATTGTTAATCAGAAATCCTGAAAATTTGCAAAAGGATGTTTGGTATGAAGTTTGTTTTGTTTTTAAAAACAATATACCAAGCAGTGGTGTAGATATTCAACCAAATCTGGTTATAACTTTAGACATGGATGATTTAACTTATCTATATCCAACTTCTACCTATAAGTATTTGATTAGGCTTTTGATTGAGGAGTTAAGTTTTTTAGATCAGTTTGAGTATTATACTTTGGAGACGGATAGTTTCTTTGATTTTAGAGCTTATCCAGATGGTCATAGAGGTATATATTGGAAAAATGAACACACTAAAGCAAGCAGTGTTCGTTGTTATTCCAAATCCTGCCTAATCTCAGCCATAGAAGCAATAAACAACGAAGCTCCAAATACAATCCCAGCACTTTTTGTTTTCTCTGATCTTAAACCAGTTAAATTTGCTGGAGAATCAACAGTTTATTTGGTTTCTAATAATAGCTTATGGCCGATATCAGATGACAAAATATTTGCCTTACTTGGATTTAGAGATAATTGTTCATCATTAGCACCTGATTGGAACAATCTAATAGAGTTGAATACTTTTGAGAAAGTAATTTATGAAAGCAGAATTAAAAAATCTATTCTACCTTCTCAAAATAACTATTCATCAGGAGATTTAATTGCCTATCAGGTAATACCAAAAGTAGGTCCAGTATCCTGTATTCAACAGTAATATATCTATTCGGTGATGATAATAAATTTCATCCTATTCAAAATGAACAAGTATATTTTGATTTAGGATATAAATATGATTGGAGTGATGTCGTAGAAATTTCACAGGAATTATTTGATTATT
>JAGLJW010000069.1 GCA_023142215.1 Candidatus Parcubacteria bacterium | reverse complement strand
AAAATATTTTTGGATTATTATTAATTTAAATATATGACCGAAAAAAATTTTAGATTCGAAAAACAAACAAATAAATTTGAAAATTTTTACCACTGGATTTCTGCCAGATTTCCAGAAGGTTTAACTGGGGCAAAAAACACAATACTCATCGACATAGATGACAATAAAATGGAACTGGTAATTTTTTGTCCAAAAAACGATTCTGTCTCTTTTGGATTATTTTTACCTGACCATAAATATTCAAGAAAGACATTACTTATCAATGAAAACGGTATAATCAGCGAAGATAATTCTGGTGTTATCCCAGATTTTGATCTTGCAGTTGAAGAACCAAAAATTACCAGCTCTAACGAAGAAATAGTTACAGCAGCTATGGATGCAATAAAGAAGCATTTTCCTGATCATTAATAATAATCCAAAAATATTTTTTTAAATTTTTCATTACAACACGCAACACCTGCATATGCAGTTCCAGAAATTTACGTTTATTAAATTCTCTCTTTTGCATTCGCTCCAAAAAAATAATAAGGAGTATAAATTTCTTTCACCCAAATTTTATTTATTCTTTTCTTAATAATTTTAATAAGGTAGAATAAATAAAACTTCGCAGGAAACGTTATCGGAAACATTTCCACTCCGTTACGCTACATTTGATAATACTTAAATCTGGTTCACGAGCTAAATAAAATTTGTAATATTTTAATTTATGAACTTAAAACCTTATAATCCTAAATGGGTAAAGCTATTTGAAAAAGAATATGAATTTTTAAAAATCAATTTGATAAAAAAATATCCATCTGGAAGAAATGAATATTCACTTGGTAAAAGTAAGTTTATTAACAAAGTTCTTAAATCCACGGGAACAAACAATTAAAATATTACAGATTTTATCAAACTTGAAGACTTCCAAATGTTAAAGTATAATATTTTTTATAATTAAGTAATAATTGCCTTAATCACATTCGCTAATTTATTAAAATCATGACGAATTAAACCACCTTCAAGTCGTAATAAATCAGATTTAACAACAGTTCTGTTATTCCATTTTTTGTCTTTGTGTATTTCAACAAAAGTTGCTTTTTGTTTTTTATATTCTTGCAAAATATTATCACTAGGTTTTTTGGAATTAAAAACGACCATATCAAATTTTCTTTTTATCATCTTTTCAAGAACATATATAAAATCTTCACCAATGAAATTATCTGTTTCACCGAATTTGGTCATGATATTAGCTATATAAATAAGTTTTGCTTTTGTTCTTTGTAATTTTTCAATCACACCAGGAACTAATAAATTTGGAACGATACTGGTATATAAATCTCCAGGACCAATAATAATATAATCGGATTTTTGTATTGCTTTTTTTACAGGAGGATGAATTTTAATAACTTCAGAGTGATGTGGAACTAAAAAAGCTTTTTTAATTTTTGATCTTCTACTTTTTCCTTTTGGTACATCAATAGCAGATTCACCAAATAATCTACCTCCATCAACCAATTCAGCAACTAATGTTGCTTTAGATGTTGTAACTGGCAAAACTGTTCCCTTGATTTCTAAAACCTCACCTAAGGCTTTTACGCCATCGTGAAAATTCCCAGCGTATTGAGAAAGAATAGTTAAAAATAAATTTCCAGCACTATGATCTTTAAGCCGTCCTTTGCTTTTAAATCTATACTGCAAAAGCTTTCTAGCTTGTTCTTTATTTTTTGACAAAGCTAAAACACATTTTAAAATATCACCGGGCGGCAAAACACCCAATTCATCCCTAAGTCTTCCAGTTGAGCCACCACTATCAACCATAGAAACGACGGAGGTAATATTAATATTTTCAATATCTCGCAAACCAGAAAGTAACATATATTGCCCACTACCTCCGCCAATTGTTGTTATATTTTTTTTCTTCATAATCTATTTCAGAACAAACTTACTTAAATTCCTTGGATTATCCATATCTAATTTTTTGTAAACCGCAATATGATATGCCAAAAGTTGAGCAATAATTACCATTAAAATTGGTTGAAAAACTTCGTTCACAATTGCAACTTGCACAATATCATCCGATAAGGACTTTTGGATTCTATCTTGTTTGTTAGTAATAAAAATAATTTTTCCTTGAGCTTGTTTCACTTTTTTAGCAACTTCTATATTTCTACTATAATATTCATCTCTTGGCAAGAAAAAACAAACTGGGTAATCTTTATCAACAATAGCTAAAGGTCCATGGATAAATTCTTCGGATAGAATTCCTTCAGCATGAATATATGTTGTTTCTTTTAATTTCAAAGAAGCTTCAACTGCTAGATAATAATTTAGATTTTTCCCCAAAAAAACAAAGTGGTCTTTATCAAAATATTTTTTAGCAATCTTTTTTACTTCTTGCTCTTGACTTAAAACATCTCCAACTTTCAAATAAAATTTATCTATTTCATAAGCAATATTTCTTGATTTAGTTTTTGATATCTTCTTTGTAAGTTCAGCAAAATACAGAATAAATAAATTAAGCAAAAATAAAGAAGAAGTAAATGATTTTGTTGCCGTAAGTGCTACTTCAACTCCAGATTTCATAAAAAGAGAAACATGAGAAATTTTGTTTAATGTAGATTTCTCTGTATTTAAAATTGAAATAATAAAAGCTTTCTTGCTTTTTAGTTTTTTCACACTATTTATTACATCACTTGTTTCACCTGACTGACTAATCGCAATAACTAATGTTTTATCGTTTATAAATTCCAAATTCTCAAACTCTGAAGCTTGTACAGCTTCACAAGAAAATTTAGCATATTTCTCAATTATTTTTTTACCATGACAGGCTACATTAAAAGAAGTACCACAACCAAGCAGAATTACATTCTCAATTTTACTTAAACGCTCTACATTTTCTTTATTATCAAATTCCTTAAAAAAAATCTCGCTATCTTTAACATAATTATCAGTCAAATTCTTAATCACATTTTTTTGCTCAAGTATTTCTTTTTGTAAATTGTATTTATATTGCATATTTATTATTTATTATTATATTATATCTAATTATAGCACTAAAATATAAAATAAAAAAGTGATGTGTTTATAGTACAACACATCACAAAGTTTTTCTAATTATATTTTATCTCCTTTGATAATTACCGATAAAAATTGTCATCAAAAAGCCTCAACTTCGGATTCTTTGAAACACAATAATCAGCATCATCTGCTAATTCAGCAAGATTATCACGTAATTTATTCAGATTACAAACATCTTCACCACGACCATTAATTCTGCGAGAACAAGGATAAAGATCATCACATACTTCAAATTGAAAATATGTTACATCAACATTGCGTAAATTTCTAACACTGCCTCTTATTCCTTGTTTCACATATATTGAACCAGCCTTTACGGTAACAAGTGCTTCACCACGTCCTTTCTGTCGCCAGCCAAGTTCTATCAACTCACAAGCCATTGCCTTAATAGACTCTGATATCTTATTACTGACAATATAATCATCATCCCATTCATTGTAATCTGTGATGCCATCAATTACAATTTCAACCCACTTTTTTTTATTTGAAAATTGACTTGTCTTAAATTGTTTTACCATCTTAACTATTCTGATTTGATTAATATACAGTTCTTCAGCAACAACATTAGCTGAAAAGATAAAACTACACAAAAACATTAATAAAAAAACAATCCCAATTTTTTTCATAACCTTTCTCCTTATATTTTTGAATTTTAAACAACAAAAAAAGAACTACTATTATTTGCATTAAAACATATTTTAATAAAAAAGTCAATAAATTATTAGATTTATTGAATATTAGGAAAAAAATTTATAAATTTTTTATCTTTTTATTATCTTCTTTTTGGATTTATATCAGTAACTGTTTTTAATCCTTCAGTGTTAATTTTTTTAATATTTTCATCCGTAACATTTAAGGCTGGTTTTTGACTGCCAAAATGTCCTGAAGTACCGTAATCATTCCAAGCTTGACCGTCAAGACCAAACTTTAAATTGTTACCATCAACGCCAAGTAACATATTAAATTTAGGTTTATTTCCAATTTGAATATCTTGAACTATTGTAACTCCTCGTTTTACAACTGTTTCACCAACGCCTTGCACATTATTAAATAATTCACCAACCATTTGTGTATTAAAATTACCACCATGATCTTTAACTAATTGGAATAATGTATATAATGTTTTATTTTCTTTTGCTAAATCTGGAATAGAAGTAATTTTATCTGCAATTTGATCATAGCTAAAATTTGAATAACGATCATGAATTTCAAAAATATCTTTTAAATTGTTAATGATAGGTGTTCTATCATCTTTTATTGAAACATAATTTTTTATAAATTCAACTTTTTCTTCTGTTAAATTATTACCAACTTTATCAATAATAATTTCCACATCCTTATTACTGAAAGGATTATTTCCCACTAAATCAGAGTTAATTTCTTTTATTAAAAAATTCTTATGCAAATCAAATAAATTATTTTTTAATTTACTTAATCTATCCCATTCTTTAGATGCATCTAACGAATTTCTATTATCATAAACTGTTCCAATTTGAGCCTCTTTAATTTGTGAATCAAGTTGATTTAATCTTTCAATCTGTTCTTCAATTGAAAAATTTTGAAATTCAGCCATTCTTTCTGTCATCTCTGCTTTTTCTGAACTTAAACTAATATGCTGTTTTATTGGATTATCTGGTACTGTTTTTATTTTTTCTTTAAAAATTTTCTCATGTGGCTCAATTTCATTTTCATTTTCAAGTTCATGAAGTATTTTACCATCATTTAAATCAAGAATTTTAGCATCAAGCTTTGTATCTCTATCATTTATTAAAGTATTAATATAACCTACACCGGGACTTTTTACATATTCTTCAGCAACTAATTTGCCATCATTAAATTTTAAATAATAAGCAGCATGATCAGCTTTATTTATCCTTATTTCGCCTTCCTTGCTATAATATCCAGCTTCAGTCGCAATTTCATGCGCTTTTTGTTTTGACCAATCATCAAGATTAGTTTCTCTAGCATCAAAACCTAATTTTTCCGCTAATTCACTATTGGCTTGAAGTTGACGAATAAAAGCATGTTCAATTCCTTCTCCTTTGTAAACCGTAGCCAATGCTTTTTGCACATCACCAGTTTTTTCAATATTTGCCTTAATAGCATTTTGAAATTCTTCATAAATCTTCTTTTGCTTATCACTGTCGCCATTCATAATACTAGGTCTAGTGTATACTTTTCTTTCTTTTAGATATTCCAAACCATCAGCATTTTCTTTTTCCAATCCATTTTCCAAGATTTTCACTTTTGCACTATCTGAAACTTCACTATTAATAACAACTTCTTCCTCAACTGATTTTTCACCATCAGCTCCAACAATTTTAGCAACATCTTCATTCACACCTTCATCAACTAATTCTTGAATAAGAATTCTATTATCAGGTAAATCTTTAGTGGTCATTTCCTGAAAAGTATCAGTTCCACTTTGCTTTTCTGAATCGTTTGAACTTACATCATTAGACACATCATTTTTTTCTTGTTTTAATTCGTCTCCGTCAATAGAAGATTCTCCTTCGTCAAAATCTGACATAACATAACTTTTACTTTTATAATCCCATTTAGCACCAATTAATTTACCATTAGAGTTTTTAGAAATTAAGTTACCATTTTTATCTGTCACTTCTTCATAAGAAACACCCTTATTAATAAACTTAACATGATTATTTCCATCATCGTCAACCCAATTCTCGCCATCTCCTTGTTGCGCTACTTCAATGTGCAATTTTTCCAATAATCTAAACTTTGCTTTTTTCTCAAATCTCTCATAAGCTTTACCTTCCCTGCCTTCAGAAATATTTTCATCAGCTAATTCACTATCTGAAAATTCATTTTCAGCACCTAATAATTTAGCCCACTGTCTATACTTATTGAATGTCTCTAATTGATAATCTGTCATTCCTTTTGTCACATCTACATCACTTCCATTAAAAGAGTCTGACATTTTATCTTTAACATCTTCTAAAGTATCTCCAACATTTTTTACAGAATTTTGAAAATTATCAAAAACTTCACAATTATTAACTGCAACTTTCGCCATTCTAGCAACCGAATCAATTATCATAACAGTAGCTACGCCTTTTCCTGTTTTTTCAGCAACCCTTGACCAATATGCAATTTGGTCAACTCCAGCTTCATCACCTACAATTCTATCTAAATCATTTAATAACTCTTCATTTTTTTGCATTAAAAACTGAATTTTTTCTGCTTTCTTTTGCTCATCCCAATTTTTATTATTTATGCCATCTATTTTTTTAATTATTCTATCAACATATACTTTTGCATCTTTATTTAACAATTTTTCACAAAATTTAGCACCCACATTTTCTGCTCTATTCAATCTTTCAATAATATCTTTTGGTAAATTCTCTTGATATAATTTAGTTAAATTTTCTGCTGTTACCTCGCCTTTATCATTTTTCGCATTTTCATATAAATCTAATGCTTCATCCATTGCTCTATCAACATCATCAACTCTTGTGCTTTCTTTTACTTTTTCATTGTCTAAACGAGTTTCTTTTACTGCCTCTGCTGAACTTCCAAGTGCCATAGCAGCAACAGTAACATGACGAAAAGGATTTAACATTCTAGAAGATCCTGTTTGCACAACATCAACAAGCGTTCTGCCATATTTAAATAAATTACCAAATCCTTGTCCTATTCCACTACCTTTTTTCAACACTCCCTTTCCAACTGTTTCTCTCTCTTTTTTAGCTTGTTCACCTTTCTTGTCATAAATATCTGCAAATTTATTAAAAAACGTATTTGCAATTTTAATATTTTTTACTTTTTCTGTTGAACTAATTTTTCTACAAAACTTTGATAGAATTCCACTTTTAATTTCTGTAGTTCTATATCCAAGATTGGCAAGTCCTTCAAAAAAAGTCTTTTTTTCTTTTTCATTTAATTCATTAATAGCTTCTTCTGCTAATATTTCTTCGGATTTTTCAACTTTGTCTTCATTCTCACCTTCATTATTACTTACTTCAGCATCATTCCATTTTTTTATTTGTTCTTCTTCACTTTCTGAATCTTCTTTTCTTTCTTCGTCTTTTTCGGTTATTATACTTTCCTCACTACTCATATCAATGTCACCCATGACTAATTCATTCCGCAATTTTTCTACTTCGTTAGATATTTTTTCTGTTATTTCAAATAAAATATCAGATTTATGAAATAATTCACTATCATAAATTTCACCTTCTAACTTTTCTAAATCAACTATTTTTTCACCTGCCTTTTTCTCACTATTTACAATTTCTTCAAACCGCCCAATAAGTTTTTCTTCTTTTTCTTCAATTTCTTTTTGTATATCAAAATCAGAATCTTGAGATTCTTCCTTGTTTATATTTTCTAGTTTTTTTCTTCTTGAATTTTTTAACTCCTCTCTTTTGTTAAAAATTTCCTCAGCAGGATCTTTAAAAATTTCCATATTTAATTAAAACTTATTTTTTAATTCTTTAATTACTAATTCAATTTTCTCTTCTGGGATATGTTTATCTTCAATCATATCAGCCGTTATTTCTCTCCAATATTTATCAATATTTATCTTTACAAGCATTTCAGCTTCTTCTCTTATATATCCGTAGTTGTTAATATAATCAACGTTTTTGATGAAATTCAACATTTTCCTGATTTCATCTTCATAAATTTCCACTATTTTTTCTTCTTTCTCGCTTAACTCTAAATTACCCTCCATATCAGATTCTACTTTCTCCGTCGCTATATCATTTTTTGGTTTTTCATTTTCATCAACAACAATACTCCCTTCATTTTCTAAATACTCCCTTAATTTCCCTTCAGTTTTATTAATATCAACTCCAAATTGCTCCAACACTTCAGCTAATTTAAGGTTGGTAACATCGTCTTCCGTCGGTGTTACCCATATTTTATTTCTTACATTACGACCTTTGCTAATTTCAAAATCTTTTCCAAATTCTTTCTTAGATGAAATAAAAAAATAATTTTTCTTTAAATTCCAATTTAAATAAACATTATAATCTTTTGCTAATGTTGCTGTAGCACCTGCAGGAATTTTCTTGCCAATATCAACTACAATTTTTCCATACTCAGAATCAATTATTCTGCTTTCATCTTCTGCTATTTCTAATTCACTTAAAGATTTATCAATACTCTGTTTTTGCTCTTTTTGACGATTAACTTTATATAACAAAACACCTTTTTTTGTTTTTCTTAAATTGTATTTATCAAGTTCATAGTTCTTTAACTTTTTTAATTCCTCAAGTGTTTTATTCTCTTGCTTACAAACTGCATCTATTGTTTCCTGATTAGCACTTTTTTCATATGCAAAACCATATTTCTTCAATTCACTATGAGTTAATTGATCTGTTGGTTTTTTTCCATCTTCAAAAAATTCCTTTAATTTATTAGGGGAAATAAATCTATATAATCCAATTAAATTCCTGTCAGATTCTTCAAAATATTTTTCAGCATCTGAAAAAGTCTTATTATCCATTTGAGTAACAAACTTAACCATTTTATCCATTACCTCATCCTTATTAATCATTCCCATCTCAACTAACATTTTATAAGCCAAATCTGTAGCTGAAGTGTTATTTCTAGAATCATCACCATGATGATCAATAAATATGGTAACTTCTCCATTTATGACTTTAATAACTAAACCATCTTCTTTTCCAGTATCAAGATTAAAGGTTCCTTCAAGAAATTCGCCAGGATATACATGTTCTATTTTTTCTACACCAGCACCAACTTTTTTCATAAGAGCAACAGCAACTTTACCATCTAAATCAGAATTGGTTCTCAATATCGGCTCTCCTTTTTTATTCCATCCGATTATTCCGTGAACAGTTAACTTTGTCCATAATTCTTTTGCTTTATTCTTTAAGCCTTCATCACCTTCTTTCTCATTATCTGTATTTAATTCACTAAACTTATCAACCATCGCCAAAACTGCTTTTGTTCCATCACGAGCTAAATCTTGTTCACCATCAATAATTTCACCATTTTTATTATATTTTAATTCTTTTTTATTCAATTCTAAAAATTTTTCTATATCATAATCTTCCTTGGTGACAATTTCACCATTTTCGTTTAATTCTTTAATATTTTTATTTTCTTCAATAATACTGTCTATTTCTTGATTAATCTTTTGTATTTCTTTAAAAGCTTCTTCTCTACTAAATTCTTCTCCGCCATTTTTTGCTGTCAAGAATATCTGTTCTAATTTATCTCTATAGGAAGTAACAATATCTTTATCGGATATTTTCTTTAATTTTTCTTCTATTTCTTTAAATTTCTCATCAATATCAATTAACAAATCAACTAAACTTAACTCAGCTGAAATTTTTCCATATATTGTTGGATAATTTTTTAAATCACCACTTTCTAAAACATTGTTAAAATTTTCTCTTAAAGTTAAAAGCTCCTCCCGTAATTGATAAAAATTATCAGACTTAAATTGAAAAATTTCTTGCAATTCATCATCATATTTTTTTAAAATATTTTTCCAACCAATTAATTCTTCATTAAGATTTTCCATCATTTCATTTCTCAAGTCTGCTCCCTTGATACCAAGAGATGCGTCTTGTTTTTCAATTATCTTTTTAACTTCTTGTTGATACCATTTTTCTAAATCTTTATCACCATCAATTATCTCCAAAGCTTTTTCATAAATTCTTTCGGATTTCTCACGACTAGTTTCTCCTACATGAACCATATCACCTTCCCTATTATTATTTTCTTTATCACCTTTTTCATTATTTTCATTATTATAATTCAACACAGTCTGATTCATTTCTTTTTCTATTTCTTCTAATTCTTCTATGACACCGTCTACCTCCTCAGCAGGAACAGAAATCTCTATGGAGCCATCATCCAGCACTTTATATAAACCGTCTAATCTGTTATTATAGATATTTCGATCATCATCTGTTAATCTAGCACAAACGACATCAATTTTATCAAGGATACTAAAAAATTCATCAGTAGATAAATCTGACACTTCACTTTCAAGCTTGCTTTCTTCGGTTTCATTAAATTTCAATGCTTCTAGTTCTTTTATAAAAGCTGTTGGTTTTCTTTTTCTGCTTTCCAAACATTTTATAACAAACTCTAACTGATTTTCTTCAGTCATTTTTTCCCAATCATCTTTAGAGAATTCCGATTTATTTATTTCATTAATTATATCTTTTTGATATTTCTCTATTCTATTTTTATCCTTTACTGTTTTAACATAACTACTTAAAACAGTTTCTGGAAAATTATACTCAATAACTTTTTCTTTTTCTGGCTTATTTTCTTCTCCTATATTGCCAGATGATACATCTAAATTTTCTTGTTTATTTAAACTGTCCATATGTACTTGATATTTATTATATTCTCTTAAATTTTTTTTATA
>JAGLJW010000068.1 GCA_023142215.1 Candidatus Parcubacteria bacterium | reverse complement strand
TCTGAAAATTTATGCCAAAACTGTAATTTGGCGACAGACCCATATTAATTATTATAAATTTCGACAATTTAATAAGAAAAAAACTGAGAAGTTTGGGTATATTTTAGGTATTGGAGCTTCTTTTTTGATTTATATAATAAAATTCTTAATAGTTTTGTCTGGCATATTTTGGTATTTATTTTCTTTTGCAATCGTATCGCCGTTACGTCGTATAATTAGATTTTTATTTTATAAAATAATTGTAAAAGTATATAGTTTTTATTTATCTTTTTTAAATAAGATTGGCTGGAGTGGTTTGCGAGATAATTTTTTTAAGTTTTTGTTTAATCAAAAATTAGTTCATGTTTTTGTTGTTTGTTTAACTGTGTTTGTTATTTTTGTAAATCTTAGTTCTAAAACAAGAGCAGGAGAAATTAGCGATAGAGCTAAAAAAACCATGCTAATTGAATTGGTAAATTCTGAATTTGGTGAATTTGAAGAAATGGAAGAATTAATTATTGAAACACTTGATAAAGATGTTGTCGTTGCTAATGTTCCGATGAAGTATATAAAGAATTTTAATGTTGGTTTATTATCTCATCATGGGTTAGTAGATGATAAAAAGGAAGATTTAGACATATCAAATGGTGAGCATGCTATAATAGAAACAGAACCAACTGAAATAACTAAAGCGAAGGATGCAACAAGATCAAAAATAGTTACTTATAAGGTGAAGTCTGGTGATTCTATTAGTACTATCGCTGAAGAATTTAGCATTAGCGTTAATACAGTTTTATGGGAAAATAGTTTAACTGCTTACAGTGTAATTCGTCCAGGTGACGAATTATCAATTTTACCTGTAAGTGGAGTTACTCACGAAGTAAAGAGTGGTGAAAATTTAAGTTTTATTTCTACTAAATACGATATAGGACAATCAGAAATTTTAAAGATAAATAAATTAGCTAGTGCTTCCAGGCTTAGTATTGGTCAACAGTTAATTATTCCTGGTGGTTCTGTGATTAGAGTTGCTAAACCAAAAATTGCTTCAAGTCCAAAAACTGTTAGTGGTTATACTGCGATTAAAAATTTTGTTACTGCACCAAGTACTAAATCTGTAGCTGGAAATAAAATGCTTTGGCCAACAACAGCTAAGCGAATTACCCAGTATTATTCATGGAGGCACAAAGGTCTTGATATTGCTGATAGAGCTCCAGAAACTCCTTTATTTGCAGCTGATGCTGGAGTGATTGAAGAATCGGGTTGGAGAAGAGGATATGGATACCAAGTTTTAATTAATCATGGTGGTGGTAAGAAAACAAGATATGCACACGCTTCTAAATTGTTTGTAAAAAAAGGTGATAAAGTAAGCAGGGGGCAGACTATTGCTTATATGGGTTCAACTGGCTGGTCAACAGGACCGCATATTCATTTTGAAGTTATTATTAATGGAACAAAATATAACCCCTTACATTATATTAAATAAAAAATTAATAGCAGTTTAAAATTATGGTAACTATATCAGGAGTATTTATTATGTTAGCTGGATTTATGATGATTTATAAATCTGAATGGCTATTAAGAAATTTTGGTAGAATCGGTTTTTTTGAAAAGCATTTAGGGACAGCTGGTGGTTCTAGGTTGGGATATAAAATAATTGGAATTCTTGTAGTTGCAGTTGGTTTTATGATGTTTTCAGGAATGATAAGTGGTTTTATGGAGTGGGTTTTATCTCCATTGATTAATCTTGGAAAAGGCGGTTCTATTGAATAGTAGTTTTATTATTGTTCTAAAAATAAAAAACAGTATTAAATTACTGTTTTTTGTTCATTGTGCGGACGGAGAGACTCGAACTCTCATGCTATAAGGCACATGGGCCTAAACCATGCGTGTCTACCAATTCCACCACGTCCGCTTAAAATAATTGTATGTTATATTTATATATTATATTCTTAGTTTAGTCAATGTGAAACAATTTTAAATTTTTTTAATCATATAACTGTTATTTAACTTATATCCAAATTTTCTATAATATCCTCTAACCCCAACGCCTGAAATAATAGACACCCTTTCTTTATTATTTTGTTTAGCAATTTCTTCTGCTTTTTCCATGAGTTTTTTTCCAAGTCCCGAGTGTTGTGTTTTTTTAGTTTTCGAGCCAACAGAAATTAATTGACCATAAACATGTAGTTCTCGGATAATTGCAGGATTAGAATTTTTTGGAATATATAATCTGCAAAATCCATAAAGAATTTTTTTGTCAAAATTTTCAAAACTAATAAAATGTTCTATTCCATCACTAACATCGTAATTCATAATTGATAGTTTTATGTTTGATACCTTTTGATTTTTTGACTCTCTACATCTGATACAGTTACACTTAACTCCCATATCTTTCATAATCTGTCGTAAATTAGTAATTTTATTTCCGGCTTCAATTGATTCTCCTGGAATATCTCTAATTAACCTAATGATTCTAACATAAGGAGGAATTATTTGTTTGCATTTTACAATTAAATTTTGAAGTACTTTATTTGAGTACGGTTTGTATTTACCACTTTTCCACCATTTATAAAGTAAACTTCCTTTAGTAACTACTGTTGGATAAAATTTTATTTGATCAGGTTGAAATTTTGGATTAGAAAATAATTGTTTAAACATTTTATAATCTTTATTTGCAGTTGATCCAGGAAGTCCTGGCATGAGGTGATATGTAATTTTAAAGCCAAAATTTCTAAGAAGTTTTGTGGCTTTAGAAATTTCATCAACACCATGTCCACGTTTGTTTAATTTTAAAATCTTATCATCAATTGTTTGTACTCCAATTTCTACTCTAGTGCAACCAAATTCACGCATTTGCCAAAGCTCATCTTCGTCAATATAATCTGGGCGAGTTTCAAGAGTTAAACCAATGATTTTATATTTAGATTTTTCGTTCTTTTTTTGTTCAATAATTAGTTGTTCTTTGATTATTGAGAGTGGTTTTGAAATCGGAAACTGTAAATTAGAAATGTTAAATTTTAATTTTTGATGATTAGTATTTTTTTTGTTCCAAATTTTATTAAATTCATTGGCAGATTTGTAACAATTTAATATATACCAGTATTTATATTTTTTCGGTAAAACACTCCAAGTTCCTCCAATTACAATCAACTCAATTTTAGTTGGTTCATGTCCATTAGCAATTAAAGCTTGTAACCGATCTTGAATTTGAATGTATGGATTATAATCGCATCTAATAGCTCGCATTACAGCTGGTTCGTTTGAAAGATAACTTTGGGGAACATTTTTTTCCGTAGGACAAAAGACACAATTACCAGGACATTTCCATGGTTTTGTTAAAATGGCAACAGGAGCAATTCCTGACATAGTTCTTACAGCTCTTTTTCTAAGTAATAATTTTAATTTATCATCATCTTTTACCTTTTTTGTTTTAACAAGCTCAGAGTATTCTCTTAATATATTTGCATTAGAAGGAATATTGATTTTATATTTTTTCGCAATTTTCCGTTTAACCAACATCAAATCTTTTTCAGTTTTAATAGATTCATTCAGAAGTTCTAAAATTATTTCACTTTTAATATTTTGTTTATCCATGTTATTAATAAAAGCACAAAATTAAAAAAATATCAAGAGTTGTAGCTAACACTAATATGTATTTGCAATAAAAATTAAAATAATTTATAATTAATTTTAGTTAATAATAAATAAAATTTTATTAAATACACTAAAAGAAAATATTGCGGGTATGGTATAGTGGCTATTACATCACCTTGCCAAGGTGGAAAGACGGGTTCAATTCCCGTTACCCGCTCAATTTTATAAAAACCACTTTTGAGTGGTTTTTATATTCATTGAAATATGTTAAAATAAAAATATAATAATTAATAATAAACAATAAATTTTATGTCTATTGATCCATTAGTTCATCAAGTAACAGATGATGAAATAAAAGGAAAAGCTAAAGAGCTTTTTGAGCAAATTAAAAAATCAACTGGAAAAGTTCCAAAATGGATGAGGGTAATGGGGAATTGTGATGATATTTTAGTAGGTTTTTTTGCTATGTTTAAAGCAACTATGGATAATGAACCAACAAATGCTATTTTAAAATGGAAAATTGCTTATAGAATTTCAGAACTTAATAAATGTGAATTTTGTGTTTCTGTTACTAAAAGTCAATTAAAGCAATTAGGATTGAAAGATGAAGAAATTGCTGATATTGATAAAGCTTGTACGCCACAAGAATGTATTGCAATGGAATACGCAGAAGCTTCAACTGAGCATGCTTATAATATTGATACGGAAATATTTAAGAAAATGAAAGAAAATTTTAGTGATGAGCAAATTGTAGAAATTACTAGTGTTGTAGGTTTATTTAGCTTTATAAATAGATTTAACGATTCTTTAGGTGTTTTACCTGATGTTAGTTAAAAATAATACTATTGACTAAAATAAAATATTGTCATATAATCTAAATAGTCCTGAAAAAGGACTATTTATTTTCGCTAAAATTAAATATTTTGTATTTGAAATAGTCCCTTTGTTTAGTATTTAGGACACCAGGTTTTTCGCCCTTTCTGGCGACCACCCGACAAGGGTGGCATCCTGTCATTGCAAAATAACAAATAATAATTTAGATGGTCCCTTCGTCTAGTGGTTAGGACACCAGGTTTTCATCCTGGTAACAGGAGTTCGATTCTCCTAGGGATCACAAATAAAAAAAGAATCTGTTAAATTTGACAGATTCTTTTTATTAAATTCTTTTTATTAAAAACTTTGTTTTTTTATTGAATAAAACTAGTAGGCGAAAGTACAGATATTATTTGTTTAATATTAATTCCTTTTATAGTATTGGTGGGGCTGAAAATTAATTCTTCTCCTTCAATCGTAAAAGAAGTCATTCCTGCATTGTCTTTAGCAGAAAGGGGCTTGATGAATTTTTCATTTATAAAATCCTCAAGTAAAAGGCTACTCTTGTTTTTTTCAAGAATAGGTAAAACATAATTTTCTATTTTAACATTATGGGTTTTCTCTAAATTTTCTTTGATAATCCTGATTGTTCTTTCATTCAGTGCCATCATTAATTTTCTGTCTTCTTCTAAGTTTATCGCTTTTTTTTGAATTTTTCCCATAATCATTTCCAATAAATCATCTTTTTTTATTTTTAGTGTATCGCAAATTATCCTTACTATATTTTCTTTATTTTTATATAAAAAGGTCCCTATAGATTGGTTGTCAAAGTCAAATTTGTCTTTATTCTCTTCTAGTATTTTACGATATGCTAGATATTGTAGTTCATATTCAAATTTTTGTCTTTTTTCATTTAATATATCTTCTGGTGTTATTTCCCATTTTTCTTCATTAGTTAATTCTTTATTTTTTTCTTCGCTATTTCCGTTTTTGAAATAATTATTCATGTCTTCAAACGCCATATGATTTTAAGTTAATTAATTATCTGTTAAATATTATTATAGCATAAATTTGAAAATATTCTATAAAACAGTATATCATTCCTTAATATTAGCTAAAACATGGTTTGAAATATTGGTACAGTTGTTCATAAAATAAAAAGCACGTTTGTAATAACGTGTTTTTGTGTAGTATAATAAAAATATATGAAAATATTAGGAATTGAGACAAGTTGTGATGAAACTGCTGTTTCTGTTGTAAATGGTGAAGGTGAAAATGTTGAGGTTTTATCAAATATTGTTTCGTCTCAAGTTGAGATACATAAAGAATATGGAGGAGTTGTTCCTGAGGTTGCTGCACGGGAGCATGTTTTGAGTATTTTGCCAGTTGTTGATGATGCATTAGTTGAAGCTGGAATTAATAAACGAAATACAAAAAAACATATTGATGCGATTGCGGTTACGATTGGACCGGGTTTAATTACATCTTTAAAAATTGGTATTGAAACAGCGAAAGTATTATCCTATGCTTGGAATATTCCAGTTGTTCCTATTAATCATATTGAAGGGCATATATATGCTAATTGGATTAGTAAAAAAAATGAAACTCAAAATTCAAATGTTAAATTTCCAATAATTATTTTAACAGTATCGGGCGGTCATACTATGATTGTTTTAATGAGGGATTATGGAGATTTTGAAATTCTTGGTGAGACAAGAGATGATGCGGCTGGTGAAGCTTTTGATAAGGCGGCAAAAATGATGGATCTTGGTTATCCGGGTGGTCCGATAATTTCAGCTAATTCTGAAAAGTTGCGTGAGACGCCAGATGCGTTTGAAATTTTTCAGAAAGAAAATAAATTAAATTTTCCTCGTCCGATGATGTATTCTAAAAATTATGAATTTTCTTTTTCTGGATTAAAAACAGCTATTCGTTATCAATTGGAAAAAGACAAAGATTGGAAAAATAAAATTTTAGAATATTGTTTTGAATTTCAACAAGCAATCATTGATGTCTTAATTTATAAAACAATAAAAGCAGCCAAGGAATATAATGTTAAAACTGTAATGCTGGCTGGTGGTGTTTCAGCAAATAAAGAATTAAGAAAACAACTTGAAGAAGTTGTAAAAACTAAAGTTTCAAATGTTTCTTTTCAAATCCCAGATTTTAAATATACTACTGATAATGCAGCCATGATTGCTTCAGCTGGTTATTTCAGAGCCAGGAAAGAGGAGTTTGTTGATTGGAGAGATTTAAAAGTTGATTGCAATTTAGAGCTTGGAAAGTAATTGTCTATTAAATTCACAAAATTAACTAATCCCATTGTCATTGCGAGCTTCGCCAGCTGGCGAATGTGTGGCAATTTTATGAATTAAGGAGCAACAGTCTAGCTAAGGAGATTGCCACGTCGCTCCGACTCCTCGCAATGACAGTACATGGTTAGTGAGTAGTCGTGCGAGAGAGTGATTTGGAATTTTCTTTTTTCCATTCTTTAATTTTTTTATGATTACCAGAAAGTAGAATTTCTGGTACTTTGTATTCTTTTCCATCCGCTTTGAAAATTTCAGGTTTAGTGTATTGCGGATATTCAAGTTCTCCTGGAATTGAATGAGATTCTGAAATAATACTTTCTTGATTTTTTAGGACATCTGGAATTAATCTTGAAACGGAATCTACAATTGTCATTGCAGCAATTTCTCCTCCAGTTAAAATAAAATCTCCAATAGATATTTCTTCGTCAACAAAATTTAAAATTCTTTCATCAACTCCTTCATAACGACCACAAATCAAAGTGACGTTATCCAATTTAGAATATTCTTTTGCCATTTTTTGATTCCAAGTTTTTCCTTTTGCTGACAGTAAAACAATTTTAGATTTTTCTTTATTTTCTGATTTGGAATTTTTATTTTGTAAATCTTGCAAGGATTTATATAATGGTTCAATCTTCATCAACATTCCAGCACCACCTCCATAAGGAGTATCGTCAACGGTGTGATGTTTATTGCTTGTCCAGTCGCGAAGATTGTGAATATTAATTTTAATTAATTTATCATTTTGAGCACGTTTAATAATTGATTCATTAAAATAGGAATCAAATATTTTTGGGAAAATTGTAATTATATTATAGTTAAGCATATTTTTTAAAAACAAAAAACCACATGAGTTGTGGTTTTTTGCATATGTAATTTTGTTTAAAAATTAAATTTTTAAATCATCAACACTTGAAGTATCAATGTCAGCACTTCGTTCTCTTTGTGGTGCTCTTCTTTCAGATCCTTCTGGTTCGTTGATTTTTAAATTAACTCTTGAGTTATTTTTAGCTCCAACAATCTTTAATAAAGTTCTGATTGCTTGTGCTGTTTGTCCTTTTCTTCCGATTACATATCCCATATCGGCAGAATCAATGTTTAATGTTAGTAAAACTCCTCTTTCATCTACTGTTCTTTCAGCAGATACTTTGTCTGGGTTTCCAACGATAGATTTTACTATAAATACTAGAAAATCTTTATCTTCCGTGTTTTCCATAGAAATACGGTATGTCTTTTAAATAGAGTTAAATATTAAATTTGAATATATAATTAATTATTACGAATTATATTTTTAAATTTACTTAAATCAATTTAAGAGAGCCATTATTTTATTAACATCTTTATAAACAGTATAAAGATTATGAAACTACTATAGCATACTTGACAAAAAAGTCAATACTTACTAATATTCTTGCTAATCTTAGTCTATTTTGATTTTTCTACTTCGTTTTCCTTTTTTTCTTTTGTCTCTTTTTTCTCTGATGGCTTTGTTTGCTTCGCTTCCTTTTCTGCCTTAACTGCCTTTTTACCCTTGCTTGAAGCTATTACTTTTTCACCTTTTATAATTTTATTTTCAAGTAATAAATTATTTACAGTAGGTGACATTTGTGCTCCATTTTTTAGCCAGTGTTCAATTCTTTCTTTTTTTGTTTCTAATTTTTTGGTAAAAGGATTGTATGAGCCAAGAATTTCTAAAGCTCTTCCGTATGTATCACGCGTATGTTCGTTTATTATTAGCCGATACATCGCTTTTTTCTTTTTACCAATTCTTGATAATCTAATTTTTAACATAAGTTATTTTTTATTTAAATTTGTGAAAAATTGAGCATGTATTCCACATATTATTTATATCAGATTGTTTAAAATAAGTCAATTATATATAGTTTTTATATAATTTTTGTTAAAAATATTTATTATTAGCTAAAAATTAAAAGGATTGACTATCCATGAAATATCTGTTAAATTTAACTTATCAGAAACCATATATTAATGGTTTTGTTTTATGTTTATAAAATTCATACTGCGCCCATAGTTCAACGGATAGAACACCAGCCTTCTAAGCTGGCTATGGGAGTTCGATTCTCTCTGGGCGCACAAGATTTAATTATAGAATTATTTTATAATTAAATTATGATGGTGGCTATAGTTCAACGGTTAGAACACTGGTTTGTGGTACCAGTGATGAGGGTTCGATTCCCTCTA
>JAGLJW010000067.1 GCA_023142215.1 Candidatus Parcubacteria bacterium | reverse complement strand
AGATTCTATCACTACGCATTCGCTTTGTTCCAGAATGACATTTGAGATTAATAAGTAATTACTTTAAAACAAATAAGCACACTTTAAAAAGTGTGTTTATTTTTATTACAATATTTTTTTAAGCATCAAGGTTTGTAACCTCCTTAGCATGAGTTTGTATGAAATTTTTTCTTGGTGCAACATCTCCACCCATTAGCATGTCAAAAGTTTGATCAGCAAAAGCTGCATCGTCAACAGTTACTTGACTCATAAGTCTTGTTTCTGGATTCATTGTTGTTTCCCAAAGTTGCTCAGGATTCATTTCTCCTAAACCTTTGTACCGTTGTATATTAATCTTTGTTGGTTTCTTTGTGGCTTTTGTAGATTTTTCTTTTTCATCTTCATTTTCTTCATCATCAATTTCATTTGCTTCTTTAATTTCTCCGCCCATTTTTTTAATAATTTCTATTTTTTCATTTTCCGTATAAGCATATTCTATTTCTTTGCCTTTTTTCAATTGGTAAAGCGGTGGCTGAGCTACATAAAGATGTCCTTTTACTACAAGTTCTTTAAAATATCTATAAAATAAAGTTAATAATAAAGTTCTAATATGAGCTCCATCAACATCAGCATCTGTCATTATTACAACCCTGTGATATCTCAATTTACTAAGATCTAGTTGATCTCCAATATTTGTACCAAGTGCAATAACTAAATTTTTAACTTCGTTATTGGCTAGCATTTTATCCAATCTTGCTCTTTCGGTATTTAAAATTTTACCACGAAGTGGAAGAATAGCTTGAAATTTTCTATCACGTCCTTGTTTAGCAGAACCGCCAGCTGAGTCTCCCTCCACAATATATAATTCTGATAATTCTGCTTTTCGGGAAGAACAGTCGGAAAGTTTTCCTGGAAGAGTCATAGAATCTAAAATACCTTTTCTTAGAATAGTTGCTCTAGCTGTTTTAGCAGCTAATCTAGCTCGGCAAGATAAAATACATTTTCCAATTATTGCTTCAGCCTCTTTTGGATGTTCTTCTAGGAATATTGCAAAAGCTTCACCAAAAATTTGTTCAACATAATTTTTCATTTCTGCATTTCCAAGTTTTCCTTTCGTTTGACCTTCAAATTGTGGTTCAAGAAGTTTCACACTAATAATACATGTTATACCTTCGCGAACATCATCGCCACTTAAATTTTCTTCTTTTTCTTTTAATAATTTTTTATTTCTTGCATAGGCGTTAATTGTTCTAGTTAAAGAACTTCTAAATCCGGCGACATGATAACCTCCTTCTGGATTATAAATAGTATTGGCAAAAGGAAGAGTCATTTCGGTAAATTCATCTGTATATTGAAGAGCAACTGCCACATTAGCATCTTCTATATCTTTTTCAACATGGAAAACACTTGAATTTTTAATACTTTTTCCTCTATTCAAAACTTTTACGTATGATTTAATGCCACCTTCAAAATAAAAAGTATAATCTTTTTTTGAATGATTGCTACGCCTATCATGAATTAAAACTGTTACGGCTTTATTTAAATATGTTTGTTGTCTAAGACGTTTAATTATTGTATTCCAGTTAAATTCTGTTTCTGGAAAAATTGTTTTGTCAGGTTGAAAAGTAATAACTGTTCCTGTCTCATCAGATTTTCCTGTTGCTTTAATTGGCTTTTGAGGTTTACCGATTTTATAAGTTTGTTTCCAAACTTTACCTTCTCTATGAATTTCTGCTTCAAGATATATACTAAGTGCATTTACAACAGATACACCAACACCATGAAGTCCACCAGAAGCTTTATATCCACTATTTTCACCTCCAAATTTACCGCCAGCATGAAGTTTTGTTAGTACAGTTTCAAGAGCAGAAACACCTGTTACCTTATGTTTTGAAACAGGAATTCCACGACCATTATCAGAGACTCTAACCATTCCATCATCAAGCAAAGTAATATCTATTTTATCTGCATGTCCTGCCATTGCTTCATCAAAACCATTATCAACGACTTCCCAAATTAAATGATGAAGACCTTCTACTGAGGTAGAACCAATATACATTCCTGGTCTTTTTCTCACAGGATCCAAACCTTCTAATACTGTAATTGAATCAGCACCATAATCTTTTTCAATTTTTTCTTTTTTTACCATATTCTTAATTCTTATATTTAATTATACATAAAAAACAAGTCATTTTTATGACTTTTGTTGTTAATTTAATTTTAGCAAAAACCATAAGAAAAAGCAAGTTTCGTAGGTTTTGTAATATTAAGTGTGGTGTATTAGTTACTTCGGCTTATAAATATAGGATAAAAGTAATATTTTCAAAAAAACACAATCTTTTGTCATCTTGAGCTTTAGCGAAAGATCCCTTCAATATTACAAAATTCTATAATATTGTTATTGTTTGCAAAGTTTGATTATTCTCTGCTATTTTGAAGGGATTTCTTCGCTTTGCTACGAAATGACAAAAAAATATTACATTAAATTTAGTATACTATGATTAGAAGGATTTATTTACTTTTATGGTTTATTCGTATATAATTATAGATATTTAGAAAATGTATTTTATGATTATGAATAATTTGAAGAAAAAAACTAGATTGTTTTTATTGTTATTGTGTGTTGTTTTGATAATGATTTTAACGACATATCCGATGCAATCTGTTTTAGAAATAGGGCAAATACCTAATAATAACAATGATAAATTTATACATGGTGCAATATTTGCTATGTTTTCTTTTTTGGTACTTTTTTATTTCAATAATTATAGAAAATTAAGATATTATTTTATTTCTATTATTTTAGGATTTTCTTATTCATTATTAACAGAATATATCCAAACTTTTTTACCAAGCAGAGAAAGTTCCGAACATGATTTAATGGCAGGTTTTGCTGGAATTATTTTAATAAATATTTATGTTTATGTCAGAACAAGATTTGAAAAAACCTAAATTACTTTTACATATTTGTTGTATATCTTGCGGAGCTTATGTTTCACAAGTTTTAAATAAAGATTTTGAATTAACTTTATTTTTTTATAATCCAAGTATTTATCCGAAAAGCGAATATGAAAAACGATTAAAAACAGTTAACGAAATAGCTAAAAAGGAAAATTTAAATATTATTTTTGGAGAATATGATCACGAGAAATGGTTAGATAAAATAAAAGGATTAGAAAATGAACCAGAAAGGGGAGCACGGTGTAAAATTTGTTATATTGACAGACTTCAAAAGAGTGCTGAGTATGCTTCAAATAATGGGTTTGATTATTTTACAACAACATTAACAATAAGTCCTCACAAAGATGCTAAATTAATTTTAGAATTTGGAAATGAACTATCAAAACAATATAATGTTAAATTCCTAGAAGAAGATTTCAAGAAAAAAGACGGCTTCAAAAAATCCGTCAAACTTTCTTATGAATTAAATTTATATAGGCAGGATTATTGTGGTTGTGAATTTAGTAAAAAATGATGTGTAAATAATGGAAATATTTACTTTAATTTCTTTATTTGTAGAATTTTTGTTAATTGTATGATTTAATATATTTGTGATATAATGCAAGCAAGATTTAGTTGTTTTATTGCTAGATTTATACAATTTCATTTTTTTAATGTGGAGCTAAAATTTGTTCTCTTTATTGCTATTTTTATAACTCTAACATTTAAAATAAAATTTATTTTAATTGTAAAGAATATGATTATAAATTTTATAATTGAGGGGGCTGTCCACGTGGAGGGTTTAGAAACTTTCTTCCGAAATTATGAATTAAGCAATAAAAAAATAAATTTGAGTCCATGATGGGTAGCATAGAGGGGTGCAATTCCCCTCCTCCGCACAAATAAATTTATTACATCGTCAAATATGGAATATTTGGTTTTACTGTTAGTAAAATTTTTAATCAATACTTAATTTAAATATGAAGAAAATAATTAGATACATGCCATACGTAATATTTTTTATAGTATTGTTATTGCTCGTTTTGCATTTATTTGATATTGGTTCGTGTAATATTGATAATATAACTATTTTGCTTGTTGTGCTACTATTTGTTGTGCCACTGTCTGGTTCGCTTAAAAAAATAAAATTTGGTGACTTTGAGGCAGAAATTCAACCTGAAGAAGTAAAGAAAATTGAAACCGAAGTAAGAGATTTACCTCAAGACGATACCGTGTTACCTTACGAAATTGACGATATTGTAGAAAATATTTTTTCTACTTTGGAGAATGATCATGTATTAGCTTTGGCAAAATTAAGAATAGAGTTGGAAAAAATTATCTTTAAAATTATCTTTACTCAAGAAAAAGAATTTCACAAAAAAACATTGTATTTAGCAATACGTTATTTATATAGCCACGAGATTATTGATAAGCAAATTATTGTCCCGATAAAAGAAGTTGTATCTATATGTAATAGAGCAATTCATGGCGAAAACATTAAAAAGAACGTTGCGGAATCAATTGTGAATATTGGAGTTGATTTATTAAAGAAACTACATAATGCCTTTTATGATTTAATAAGTGAGCCTATTGCTTCTGAAGAAATTTCACTAAAACAAAGAGATGATTTTTTAGACTCCAGATATCATGTTACCACTATTGTTTCTATTACAGATAGTCCTTATACTAATAGATACATATTTAGTCAAGAGCAACTTGATCAATTTCTTGATAACTATAATGAATTTGCTGAATTTTTAGTAGAAATAAAAAAAATAGATAATTCAATTACAACACACTTATAATTCAAATTTATCAACAAATAAATTTACTAATTTAAAATAATTCAACAACAATATGAGTAAGGAATTATTGCCAGATGTCCCTGATGTCTATAAAAATGCTCATATAACATACAATTTAGAAGTTGTTTTTTGTGGCATGGCTGCTGGTGAGCTTTCAGCTAAAGTCGGTGGATATTACGCAAATAAAAATAATAAATTTTGGAATATTCTAAGTGGAGCAGGATTTACTGACAAAATAATAAAAAGTTGTAATTATGAAGAAGTATTAGAATACCATCTTGGTTTAACTGATTTAGTAAAAAATCAATCTGGGATGGATAAAAAAATTGATGCGACAGATAATGATATTGAGATACTGAAAAATAATATTGAAAAATTGCAACCTAAAGTTTTAACTTTTAATGGCAAAAAATCCGCTTCAGCATTTTTAAATAAAAACAAGAAAAAAATATCATGGGGTGAACAAGAAAATAAATATTCAATAGGTATAACAAAAATTTGGGTTTTACCTTCTACATCCGGCGTAAATACTGTTTGGAAAAAGTATAATCACGAAGAAGAATGGAATAAATTGTATCAAAAAATAAAAAATAAATAACTACACACTTATGAAAAAAGCACTTCTTGCTTTATTGGTGATATTGCTATTTACAGCAGGTTGCTAACTCAACAAAACTTATGTTGATTTGAAGGGGAACTTAAACGAAAAACAATCATCACAAGTACCTAAAAATATTCAAACAACACAAGTTTTTGATAAGGAAAATGATATTATTAAATTTGTGGGAGAAAATTATAAGTTTTATGACACGGAGAGCATAAATAACGGCACTGCTTTTTATTATTCTCCTGGAAATTTGCCATCTTTAATAGAAATTACTATCAATGTTTATGATAATAATATTAAAGCCGAAGATCTTGCCAACAATGTCATTGAAGATAGGAAAAAAAATGGAGATAAGCTATATCAACCGTTTATTTCTTCTGACAAAAACAATAAGGACGTATTTTATATAACATCGCTACAAGTTAATTTGCTGGATAGACCAGATGCACATATTTTTATTATGAAAATATTTAATGCTGAACAAACCTATATGATTATTTACCGTAAGACGATACTCGGAGTTGTTAGCTGGATGCTTGAAGAGGAGGCAGATGATTGGTTAATTAAAAATGCTGAGATTTATGGCAAAGCAATTGATGAAATTAATCCATTATCAGTTTCGGTAAATGAAAAATAGTTTACATTCTCTCGTCTTATTCTAATGAATGTGATATTATTAGAGTAAGCTAATGAATTATTCTAACATATTAGAATAACAATACTTCTTATTCTGGTCACCAAAAATGAGCAGAAAACCATTCATTTTGTTTTCTATTTGGCTAGAACGAAAAATAAAGTTATAAATTCTATAATAACCATGACAAAAAATAATTCCCAATTTATTATCTATTAAACCGAATCTGGTGAAAATTAAAAGAAATATTTATTTAAGCAAATTCTTCAATATCTCCACAACCTTCTTAGGATTTGCTTTACCTCGTGTTTTTGCCATTGTTTGACCAACGAAAAATTGAATTAAAGCTACTTTTCCGTTTTTATATTCTTCTGCTTGTTTTGGATTTTTATCAATAATTTCTTTGATAATTTTTTCAAGTTCATCATTGTTATCCATTTGCTCAAGACCTAAATCTTGCATGATATTTGTTGGGTCTCCTCCTTTTTCATACATTATCTTGAAAATTTCTTGTCCAGCTGATGAGTTTATTTTATCTTGGTAAACAAGAGTGACTAATTCAGCAAAATTTTCAGGACTTATTTTTATGTCTTTAATTGTTTGATTGTTTTCTTTTAGGTGTTTAAAAAGCTCGCCAGTTAACCAGTTTGAAGCGGCTTTGGTTAATTTTCTTTTTTGTCTTTCCCAATTGTCATCAGTGGAATCAATCCAGGCTCTTAATTCTGAAATTACATGTTCGGTATAATTTGCTAATTTTTTATCAGAAACTAAAAGTTCAGCTGATTCTTCGGACATATTGAATTGTTTAATGAATCTGGCTTTTTTTGTCCACGGCATTTCTGTGAGATTTATACTTATTTTTTTGATTAAATCATCAGA
This sequence comes from Candidatus Parcubacteria bacterium, assembly GCA_023142215.1. Classification (GTDB taxonomy): domain Bacteria; phylum Patescibacteriota; class Patescibacteriia; order Patescibacteriales; family UBA12075; genus JAGLJW01. The sequence goes on along the minus strand of JAGLJW010000067.1, from coordinate 5,051 downwards.
AATATTTAATGGGGGAATATCTGGTTCGGGAAAATATCTGTAATCTGCTGAAGATTCTTTTTTTCTTTGGCTCACAGTTTTTTGTTTATTTTCATCCCAACCTCTTGTTTCTTGAATTATTTCTTCGCGATCATCAATGGCGGTGCTTTGACGTTTGATTTCATAAATAATTGATTTTTCTAAGGCTTTAAATGAATTGATGTTTTTAACTTCAACTTTGGAGTTTAGTTTATAATCTCCAATTGCTTTAATTTCGCAATTTCCTTCGTATTTCCATTTTCCTTTTTCTTGAACACTAACATTTGCTTCACATCGCATATGACCTTTTTCCATGTCGGCATCAGAAATATTTAAATAACGTAAAACTTGTTGATATGTTTGGCAAAACTTTTTTGCAGTTTTAGCATCAGGAATAACAGGCTCTGTTACTAATTCCATAAGGGGGGTTCCAGCTCTATTGAAATCAATCAATGAATAGGATTTTCCAGAAGGATGAGTATTTTTGCCAGTGTCTTCTTCAAGGTGAATTCTAGTAATAGCAATATCATAACCATTTATTTTCAAATGTCCATCATGGACAAGAGGTAAGTCATATTGTGAAATTTGATAACCTTTTGGAATATCAGGATAAAAATAATTTTTTCTATCAAATTTACTTAATTTATTTACTTTACAATTTAAAGTAAGTCCCGTTAAAATTGTCCATTCAATGGCTTTTTTATTTGGAATAGGAAGTGTTCCAGGATGAGCCATACAAATCGGACAAGTATGTTCATTCGGTTTTGCATTTTCTGCATTATTATTACATCTACAAAACATTTTTGATTTTGTCTTTAATTCAGCATGAATTTCAAGTCCTATAATTACATCATATTTCATATTTTTGAGAAAATTAAGATTATTATAAGGGTTTGTTGCCAAAACTGTAGTTTGGTGACAGACTCTATATCAAACATTTTATCTTAAATTAGAAAAAAATACAAGTCTATTGACAAAATATCTTTATGGGTATATACTTATAATAGTTTTAATAATTAACATTAATTTAATAATTGTTTATTATAATAAAAGTATAATAAACTAATAAAAAATCATATGCCAAATCAAAATGGAACAGGGCCTCAAGGAAAAGGTCCAAAAACAGGAAGAGCTTTAGGTCCGTGTGGGAGTGGTGCTAAAGCTAAAAGTAGTTCAAGCCGTTACGGAAATAGAACTGGAAGTGGTCTTGGTGCAGGAAGAGGAACAGGTAGAAGACAGAATAGGGATAATTAGTTATTTAAGTTATGGTGGTTTATTTTAAACCGCCATAACTTTTGATTTATGAATAATAGAAATAGATTAGGTCGTCCTTGTAAAAATAGGAAAATTAATTTTAAACATAGAGAGAAATTTTTTAAACCAACTGGAATTCCGCTTAGTGGATTAGAAATAATTCAACTTTCGTTTGAAGAAATTGAAGCTTTAAGATTAAAAAATGTTGAAAATTATGATCAGATAGAATGTGCTAAAAGAATGAGTACTTCTCAAAGTACATTTCAAAGAATTTTATCGTCAGCTTATGAAAAAATTTCTGATGCTTTAATTAATGAAAAGGCTATTAAAATTTTAAAAGAATAGTATGGAAGTAGAATTAGCTAAAAACAAATTTAAAGAAACTTTGTTTAGTTTTAAACAAATTTTACCAATTCTTTTTGGTGTTGTAATGTTGGTAAGTTTTGCGGTAATTTTAATACCAAAAAGTTTTTATAAATTTGTGTTTATAGGTAATAATTTTTTTGATCCATTATTCGGAGCTTTATTTGGTTCAGTATTAACAGGAAATCCAATTACTAGCTATATAATAGCTAATGAACTTTTACTTAGTGGTGTAAGTTTAATTGCTGTTATAGCTTTTATTCTAGCTTGGGTTACGGTTGGAGTAATACAATTTCCAGCTGAATCTTTAATGCTCGGCAAAAGGTTTGTTTTAGTTAGAAATATTGTAAGTTTTGTATCAGCTATAATAATTGCTTGTTTGACAGTATTAACTTTGTCATTAATATGATTAATAAACTTTTAGAAAAAATTGAAGAGAAATGGTTATTTTTAATAATTGTTTTTTTAATGTATTTTGTTTTGTGGCTCGTTGATTCAGTAAAATTTTTAGAAGTTTTGTATTATTTTTTAAATCTTTTAAAAGAGATTATACCTGTTTTGTTTTTAGTATTCTTTTTAATGTTTATTTCAAGTATGATTTTTAGCTCCAAACGAGTCGAAAAATTATTCGGAAAAGATGCAGGAATTATTAGTTGGTTGGCTGCAATTATTGGTGGAATTTTGTCTGCTGGACCTATTTATGTTTGGTATCCAATGCTTAGTGATTTCAAAGAGAAGGGAATGAGAAATTGTTTTATTACAATTTTTCTTTACAACAGAGCTATCAAAATTCCATTACTTCCAATTATGATTTTATATTTTGATGTACAACTTATTATTATTTTAACAATTTATATGATTATTTTTTCAGTTATTAATGGAATTATAGTTGAAAAAATATTAAAATTAAATAACTAATTAGTGTATAAAAAATTTGTACAATAATTAATTAACTAAAAAAATATATGAAAATTGCAATTGCAACAATTGAAAAAAACGAAAATTCTGAAGTAAGTTCTAGGGGCGGAAGAGCTCCATATTTTGCTATTTTTAGTAGTCAAGGAGAACTATTAGAAATAATTTCTAATCCATTTGCTGTTGGCGGAGGCGGTGCAGGAGTAGCTGTTGCTAAGATGTTAGCGGATAAAGAGGTTAAAATGGTAGTTGCTGGAAAGTTTGGAGAAAAAATGTGTACAGCTTTGGACGAGAGAGGTGTAAAATTTGTTGAAGAAGAAGGAATTGCCAAAAAAATAGTAATGGAATTTGTTTGATTTTAAACAAAAAAAATTGATGAATTATTTATAATATGATAAGTTATTATTAATTAATAATAACTTATTTTTATAATTTTTATGAACAAAAAAGAAATAACCGTATTTCCAATTGCATTATCATTAGTTTTGATTTTATTGCTTATGGTTGTTTTTGCTTTTATCAATAGTACTAAAAAAACACTAAATAGGGGGGGGTATTATTGAAAAAATAGCGAGTTCAATAAAATTCATATTAAGATAAATTAATAATATTATTTAATTTATTGACAAAATGAAAAATTCAATATAAATTTAAATTAGGTTAAAAAAAGAAAATAAGAAAATTATGAAATATTTAATAATTACAATTTTAAGTTTATCTATATTATTGACTGGTTGTAAAAAAGAAGAGGTTGTTGTTGAAAATAATGATAATAAGATATCTACTACAATTCCAAATAACACAGAGATTAAAATGAGAGATTTGGAATATAATGAAGATAATTTAAAAACTTTTGTAAATACTGAATATAGATATAGCTTCGAATATCCTGCAGAGCTAAAGATTGTTGCGGAATGTTACGAAAATCAAGACCCTACAAAATGTTTTACTGTTAATGTTCTTGATATAACTTTAAATTCTACTTTAAAATCAAGAATTGATTTAATTGATATAAATGTTAGGGAGATTGATATGAACGCTATTGAATTTGCTCAAAAATCTATTGAGTTAGAAGAGTATTGTGATGAAAATGATTTAGGTTATATAGATAAAAAAGAAGTTCTGTTTAATAATATTCCAGCATACGAATATAAAGTAACAAAGAATTTTGGAGAAGGAAATGTTTTGGAAAGCATAGAATTAAATAAAAATGATTGTAGAGTAAGCACAGGCTGGTTATTGGATGGTTTTCCAAATAAAGTAATTTATTTTAATAAGAATGATTATCTTTGGAGAGTAATCTATCCATTGGAAAATAAAGCATCAGAAATAATAATAAATAGTTTTAAATTTTTAGATTAATATATAATTATTATTATTATTATTTGCTTTAAAGTATAATTAAAGTTAATTATACTTTAATTGAGTAATTTTTGTTTAATTGTTGTTCCTTAAAAAAAATCAATTCAGGAGGTAAGAAATGAAGAAAAGTATTATGTTTTTAAGTGTATTTTTGTTGGTTGCTAACAGTGTTGAAGCAGTTGATCATATGTTGCCGTTTTCTGCTGGGATGACATGGAAATGTTCTCAGGGGAACTACGATGATCCAGGTAACACTTGGGGTAATTATTGTTATTTTGATGAAAATGGTGATAAAGAAGTTGATCGTAGTGATGGCAAAACTGATTGGAAATATCAATGGTCAAATCCAACGCATAGGGTTGGAAGTAATATGGCATATGCTTGGGACTTTAATTTTTATCCAACAGACTATGGGGAACCTCTTTTGGCTACAGCTGATTGTGTAGTCAGTAAGGTGTTAAATAAATATGGTGGTTGGGGAAATTTAGTACAAGTAAAATATGCAGATAATACATATGGATGGTATGCACATCTATTGAATACTGGTGAACATTTGTTAACAGTTGCTGAAAAGCAAATATTAAAACAAGGTCAATTAGTTGGTTACTGTGGAGGGACTGGTGGCTTTCGTGTTCATGAACATTTTCATGTACAAGATGAAAAGGGTAATCCGATAAGAATCAATTTTATAGATGTTTGGCAAGACAATGGTATTCCAAAAGAAGGAGAATTATATACCTCTGCAAATCATTATTGTAGTTTAAGTGATTACAAAGTAGGTAAATTTTCAGAAGGAAATGATGGTTGGCATTTATCATACAATTGTTTTACTAGTTCAGATTTTATAGCACGTACAAAATCATTTTCACTAACCTATTACCATTTAAAAGGAGTAGACACTTTTGGTCATCCAATAAGTTGGGTTAAAGAATATCATCCGCAAGATAATCCGTTTGGTTGTCCAGCAATGGATCCAGTTTGGATACAAGATTTTTCAGCTACTTCGTTTTCTAATGTTAATGATGCACCATTAACAAGTATTATGGTTTTAAATCCATATGTTTGGAATTCACGTGTTAGTTATCGGGGTGTTGCTTATCCACTTCACGGAGAAATGCTAAAGTATTGGCGTGAACATT
>JAGLJW010000066.1 GCA_023142215.1 Candidatus Parcubacteria bacterium | reverse complement strand
CAAATTATTGGACAGTACAAGGAGCCACCACAACTGACGAATTAGGAGCAAGTCCAATTGCGATTGCTAAGATTGATGGAGCTTGGACGAGTGCGGATACGGATGCTTTAACGATTTTGGGTTGGACTACAGATAATGATAATTATATTAAGATTTATACGACTGATTTGGCTAGGCACGATGGAAAGTGGGACAATATGGCATATAGACGCTCACAACTATTTAATAATGAAAATTATTTCAGGATTGATGGAGTGCAAATAGACTCAGAAATTTTTAATATAGCAAGTAATATAATAGATGATAATAATAGTAATATCTATGTTTCAAATAACATAATTCGAGAAAATGATATATTGACTAGCAGTAACTCGTTATGTAATTTGAAAATTTGGAATAATATATTATATAATGGAAATAATACTTCGTATGCGTCAATATATCTTTGGTCTAAAAATGCATCTGTATATAATAATACAATTTATAATGACACAATTGGAATACGTGCTATTTCAGGTATAGTTGTAGCTAAAAATAATTTAGTTTCTAGTACGACTAATCCATATTTGGGTACTTTTGCAACAGGTACTGACTACAACGCTACTGATTTAGCTGATGATATTGGTGAAGGTTCTCATAATTTAATTAATCAAACTTTTAATTTTATTTCAACAGCCTCAGGTACAGAAGATTTTCATCTTGCTTCAAACGACACGGGTGCTAAAGATCTTGGTGCTGATCTTTCTAATGATTCATATCTTAAAGTTATAGATGATATTGATGGACAAGGGCGGATTCATTCTTCTGATATTGGTGCTGATGAAACTGCTATTCCGATATTTCGTAGTGTTGGACCAAGCAATACAACTGCGCTTGATACTGGGGCGAGTGGGAATTTAACTATTGAAGGTTTAACAGCTACATTCGCTACAGCTGTGCCAGATAATGTTGGAGTTGGAGATGTCATTCAATACGACAGTGATAATGACGGGACGGTTGATGCTCTTGCTTTTATTCATAAAAGAAGTTCTTCTACTGAATATAAAGTTCTTACAGCCTCAGGCACTCCTGCTACGGAAGTGTCTGGAGATGCTGATTGGTCAATATTTAGAGCTTATACTTCACTTAGTTTAGCCGAAGAAGGAACGGAAAACACAGGAATAAATGCAAGCTTACGAAATTTTGATACTTGGTCTGATGGGAAAGATCTTGTAACGAGTAATGAGCAGTGGAATATTGCGTGTTATGGGGATGCGGTGGATACTACTTATGTTACGATTAATGATTGGACGACTGGGGAATATAACTATATCAAGATTTATACACCGGTTGACAGTGATGAAGTTGGAGTGACTCAGAGGCATAGTGGAAAGTGGGATGATAATAAGTATAGGTTGGAAGGAACAGTTATTATGGGTATTTATGAAGATTATGTAAAAATTGATGGTCTTCAAAGTAAAACTATTGTAACAGGAGGTAGCGCTAATAATTCTTTCAAAATTTATACGTTGTCTTCCGGAAATAATAAAATAGATATTAGTAATAATATTATTGTTGGAATTTATACCAACGAAACTAGCGGAGATGGTATACGATCTTCCGATGTTAATAATAATGTATATATTTATAATAATATTATTTATGGATTTACCGATCCTGGCTGGTCTGCTATTCATTCATACGGCACAAATTACGTTTATAATAATACTATTTATGACAGTTATCAGGGAATTTTTGTAGAACCTGGCGGATTAATGATTGCAAAAAATAATATTACTCAAAATTGTACCAATGGTTATAGGGGGACTTTTGATTCTTCTTCTGATAACAATATTTCCGATGTTGATCAGACTGATGCTAATGATGTTAACGCCACTTTTGATGGATATAAAACAGTTAAATTTATAGATTTAGCCAATAACGATTTCCATCTTGCTCCAGACGACACAGTAGCTATTGACGCTGGTACTAGTACACCAGGAGATTCTATCGCTTCGCTCCAGAATGACATAGATGGTGATTATCGTACTCAGTGGGATATTGGAGCTGATGAAGCGGCGGTTGAGTTTATTGGAATGGTGACGGAAGATGATATTGGTGATAATTATTCTACTCTTGCATCTTGGGAAACTGGAATGCAAACCGATCTTACAGCAACCAGCACCAGAGTTTTTTCAATTTCTGGTTTAGTTGGAACAGTATCAGATATTTCATCAATCACAGGAGTAAGTTCAGGAGAAACCGCTGAGGTTGTTCATGTTTCAACTACGACAAATCAAATATTATTAGAAAATATAACCGGTGATTTTACAGATGGAGAACAATTGCAAGTTGATGGAGCAAATTATGTAACAATCACAAACCTCGGAAATCCTGCGATTGTTGTAGCAAAAATTGATGGAGCATGGAGCTCGGCAGATAATTCGGCTGTAACGATAAGTGGTTGGGAAACTGGGGAGTATAATTATGTGAAGGTTTATACTACGGATAGTGCAAGGCATGATGGGAAGTGGGATGATGGTAAATACAGATTAGAGCCAATTGGGATGGTAATGAGCATTTATGAACCTTTTGTAAGAATTGACGGTTTACAAATGTATCAATCAACCGATTTGTCTGCCAGATATGGATTGAATGTTACTTTTGCAGAAAATGATTCAGATATTTATATCTCTAATAATATCATAAAAGGAACTGGAAATTTTACAACAAGTATACATGTGGGAATTAATATTTATGAGTCAAGTATAATATGGAATAATGTAATTTATGGATTTACAGGAACTGATTCAAGAGGGATATGGGCTCGAGCAACAGATAAAACTCATTATATTTTTAATAACACTATTTATAATTCAACAAATTGTATTGAAAGATTATATGCAACTGTTATTGCAAAAAATAATATAACTCAAAACTGTACTGACGGCTTTGTTGATACATTTTCATCAGATTCTGATAATAATATTTCAGATTTAGCAGGTGATGCTCCTGGGGATAATTCAAAAAATAGTGCCACAGTAGCCTTTATTGATGTTGATAATAGTGATTTTCATTTGGCTTTGAGTGATACTGTTGCTAGGAATGCTGGTACCTCTTCTGTTGTGGATGTGTTTGATACGCCCCAGCGGGACGCATCTACGTGGTATGATATTGATGGAACATCTCGTGGTGGAGCTTTTGATATTGGAGCCGATGAAGCTGCTACTGAATTTGTTTCCACAATTATGGAATCAGGTGGAGATTATGACTCATTATTTGATTGGGAAGCAGAAGTGAATTCTGATCTTATGGCATCAGGAACTTTGGTTTATTCTGGTTCAATCACGGGAAGTTTAGCAAACGGGAATTCTGTGACATTATACAGAAGTGGCGTAGTACAAAATGTTATAGGAACAGTTGTAGCCACAACATCAAGTCAAATTTTATTGGAGAATATCATCGTAGAGACGTCCATTTATAGCGTCTCATCTTCTCAAATAGCCCAAAACGGAGACGAATGGCGAGTGGATGCTTCAAATCTTTGGACAGTCTCAGGAACAGGCGATCAATTAGGAGCACCAGTTATCGCCACAGCAAAAATTGATGGAGCTTGGTCTAATCCTGATAATACTGCGGTTACGATTGACGGATGGGAAACTGGGGTTGGGAATTATATTAAGATTTATACAACTGATAGTGCTAGGCATAATGGTAAATGGAGTGATGTTGATTATAGGCTGGAAACAATTATTACAGCAATTGTAATACAGGAGAATTATTTTAAAGCTGATGGCTTACAAATGAAAATAACAAATACTGATATAAGAGATGGTTTTTTGTTGTCAAATTTAACTGACACATCTCAAATGACCTTATCAAACAATATTATTAAATCAGTGAATACAACTGGTCGAGGTGTTATGATTAATTCAATAGAGGGTAATAATCATGTTGGATTTATATTTAATAATATTTTTATAAATTATCCTATTGGAATTTATCAAAATGAAGATCAATATACTTTATATGCTTACAATAATACGGTTTATAATGCTACCTCAAAAGGTTTTTATCGTGCTCAGGGAACTTTTGTGGCCAAAAACAACATAACTCAAAATTGTGCAGATGGTTTTGTAGGAACATTTACTAACTCTGATTTTAATCTTTCTGATATTGCAGGCGACGCCCCTGGTTCTAATTCTCAAAACGGAGCAACGGTTACTTTTGTTTCAACTTCAACCGAAGATTTTCATTTAGCACAAGCAGATACAAGCGCCAGAAAAAAAGGTGTGAATTTAACTAGCGACACCAACTTAGCTATTGTTGATGATATTGATGGTGAAGAACGACCATGGCCAACAACTGGATTATTTGATATTGGAGCTGATCAATTTCATGGGCAAGAAGTAGTTATTGGTGGTTCGCCAGATAGTACGGTTGATTTAGATAATGGTTTAGTTGGACATTGGACATTTAATGAAGGAAGTGGGAATACAGTTCATGATAAATCAGGAAATGGGAATGATGGGGCTTGGAATGGAACGGGTGAACATTGGGAAGATATTGGACGATTTGGAACTGGTGGAAAATTTAATGGTGATGATGATTATGTTTTAGTGGATGATAGTGATAGTCTAGATACACCATCTGATAATAATGCAATAACTATTTGTGCATGGGTCAATCCAGATCTATTGAGTTATAAAGATGAAATTGTTACAAAACAAAATGATGTAAGTTCAGACTATAGTTATGGTCTAAAGGTATATGGTGCTGGAAGTTCTGTTTATTCTGGATCTATTAGATATTCTTCAAGCTGTGACGGTTCAACTGAGACCACATATAATTTTACTGATAAAACTTTTTCAACTGGTGTTTGGACTAATATTTGTGTTGTTTCTGATGGGTCAATTATTAAAGCTTATGTTGATGCTTCACAAAGCTCTAATACATATACGCCGTTGAGTTGTATTTATGAAAATGCAGTAGATTTAACATTTGGTGCAACAGCAGCATTTAATGGTGATTTTGATGGTAAAATAGATGAAGTTCGTATTTATAATCGTGCTTTATCTCAACGTGAAATTGCTGAACTCTATAATCAAGGCAAAGCCAGTTCGGAATGGCATTTCAGGAATAATTTGAATGAAACAGGAACGCTTTGTAAACTTGGGCAGTGTAAAAATTTAACTGGAAATGGTGATTATTCATTTACGACTGGATATTTAGAAGAAAGCATAACATCTTTAAGTTTGAGCGGAGCGGGTTATGCGAGTTTGGCTGATGATGATTATTTTGACATTGCTAGTACATCTGATTTCTCATGGCTGGCAACAATAAAAACATCAGACACTGGAAGTTCAACAATTATTTCTAAACGAACAAATAATAGTGCTTCAAATGCTGGATATTTATTTGGTTTGGATTATGGTAAAGGTGATGGTATTCCATATTTTGAAGTAAGTGATGGCACTAATGAATTTTCTATTTATGGAAGTACAAATATAGCTGATAATAAATGGCATACAATTATAACCGTGTTTGATGAAGATAGTTCGGCAGGGAATAAAATTTATATTGATGGAGTTAATTCCACTGGAGGATCTTTGGGAACATTGGGATTCTTAGGGTCATTGGGAAATTCTGTTGCTTTAAACGTCGGACGAAATAATGACGATACAGGTTTATTTACTGGTTCAATTGATAGAATTGCATTTCTTCCTTATGCTTTAACTCGTAATGATGTACTGCGAGAAAACGCGAATAGTTATAGTGTGCAAATTGGACAACAAACAAAAGACACAAGCTCTGGAGTAAATTATGATCCATTCGGAGGAGCTCCACCTGTTGCTTGGTGGAAATTGAATGAGATGAGTGGAAGTGTAGCAAAAGATTATGCATCAAGTTCACTTAACGGAACTTGGAATGGAACAGGAAATCATTTTAAGAATGGGAAAGTTGGAATGGGAGGGAATTTTAATGGAACGGATGATTATGTGGATTTAGGCAGTGACCCAATCATCAAAACGACACAATTTACTATTGGAGCTTGGGCAAAAATGTCTGGACAAGGTGGAGGATCTGATGGTGATAATATAATTTTTGAACAACGTGATGCTAGTACTGGTGATAATCATTCTTCAATTATTTTATTTTCTGAAGATTATTCAAGTAATGAAGTATGTTTTAAAGTAAGAAGTAGTGTTGGTTTAACGGATTCAGCTAGTTATGCTACGCCGGCAAATTATAATGAATGGCATTATTATATTGGAGTAGTTGATTCGTCATTTATCTATCTTTATATTGATGGTGTTGAAGTATCTAAAGTGGCAAATACTCAGACTGGTAATTATATAACTGGTTTAGATTTTATTGATATTGGTAGACATCGTTATAGCTCATCTAATGCAGGAATGTTTAATGGATGTATTGATGATGTAAAAATATATGACTATGCTCGTACTCAAGCTCAAATTGCTTGGGATTATAATCGTGGAAAACCGATTGCTCATTGGAAATTTGATGAAGCAAGTTCTGGCGATGCTGACGGTGCGACTTTGATTGATAGTTCTGATCCGCCAGCTGGCGGAGCTTATAATGGAACGGGTTCATCTACTGGTTCTGGTTTAGATTATGTCAGTGGAAAATTTGGAAGTGCTTTGGACTTTGATGGGGCTGATGATTTTGTTGGTATTGGAGATTTGGATGTTGTAGATAATGCAAGTCAGTTAAGTGTTTGTTCATGGGTGTATCATGATGGTTTAAGTTGGGATCAGTATATTGCAATGAATGGCAGTGATGCTGGTTTTAGATTTTTTAAAGATACTGTTGGTAGTAGTGCGAGAACAGATATGTACAGAATTATAGTAAAGGAAACAGGTGGAACAACTGCTTATATAGAAAGTGAATCAGACACAGCGATATTGCAACAATGGAGACATGTTTGTTTTACTTATACAGAAGATAGTTTAAATGGATTACGATTGTATATTAATGGATTAGAGGATCCAAATAGCCCTGTTGATACTTCTGGAATTATAGATATAGATTCTGGTGTAGAAGAATTTGCAATAAGCTCTAATTCTGGAAATAGTGAATTTAATGGAAAGATTGATGATGTACGAGTTTATAATTATGTATTGTCAGAAAGTATGATAAAAGAGGTTTATAATAATGGACGGGTGCGATTTGGGGAATAAAATATTTATAATTGATGATGATATGATTGATGATGATACGCCCCAGCGGGACATGGATATGATAATAAACAAAGATACGCCCCAGCGGGGCGCATGTACGGGAAAATGAAATAATCGTAGATGCGCCCCGCTGGGGCGTATCATTAATCAATCGGGGCGTATCATTAATCAATCGGGGCGTATCATTAATCAATCGGGGCGTATCATTAATCAATCGGGACGTATCAAATCCACGAACAAAATATATATCGTAAATGCGCCCCGCTGGGGCGTATCATTAATTGATTGAGACGTATCATTAATTAAATAAAATAACATGTCAGATCTATATAAAAATAAATATCGTATTAAATCACGACGCAGAGATGGATATGATTATGCCACCGACGGGTGGTATTTTGTTACCATTTGTACCAAAAATAAATTTCCATATTTCGGTGAAATTATTAATGGTAAAATGGTTTTAAATGAAATTGGTGACATTATAAAATCCGAATGGTTAAAAACAGGGATAATTAGAAAAAATGTGATTATTGATTATTTTGTAACAATGCCAAATCATTTTCACGGGATTGTCGTTATTGATAATAACCCCGTCGTAGATGCGCCCCGCTGGGGCGTATCAGAACAACGGAGCATATCGAAACAAATCAACAAAACAATAAACAAAGATACGCCCCAGCGGGGCGCATATACGATGAATGATACGTCCCAGCGGGGCGCATGTACGGGGAATAAATTAAATCCAAATTGGAAATCTGGCGTATTAGGTTCTATAATTAATCAATTCAAAGGTGCATGCACAAAACAAATAAATAAAAATCATCAAAATAGCGAATTTGCCTGGCAACCACGTTTTCATGATCGTGTAATTCGCAATGAAGACGAATTAAACAATAAAAGACAATATATTATTGATAATCCTGAAAAATGGGAATTTGATGAAAATAATCCGATGTGAGATCTATTGACAATAATACACAAATGATATAATATTAATATATAGTATAACAAAATTGTTACATAAAATGTCAAAATTAGCACAAAAAATAGATATCCTACATAAATCAAGTAAAACCGTCTTTTCAACTAATGAATTGGCAATTTATTGGGGTGTTGAAGATAAGAAAATTTTATATGTTAATATATCAAGAATGAAAGAAAAAGGTTTTTTGAAATCTATTCAAAGAGGCTTGTATATTATAAACGGAGTAGAACTTGATGAATTAGAGTTGGCTGGAAGCTTAAAAAGGAATTCGTATATAAGTTTTGAAACGGCATTAACAAAAGAAGGTGTGATACATCAATGGTATGGCACATATTTTTCTGCTTCAGATAGAAAATTAGAATTAAAAAATAATTATGGCAAGTTTTCTTATCGGAGATTGCCTGAAAATATTTTAAATAATCGTCTGGGTATTAGTAATAAAGGCACTTATTTTATTGCCAATAAAGAACGTGCAATTTGCGATTATTTTTATAAAGCAAATTTTCAACAACTTGATGATTTAAGCGATATTGATAAAGACAAATTAATTAAAATATCTAAAATCTACAATAATAAAAGGCTAGAAGATGATATTCGTAAATTAGTTAAATTAATGATATGAAATTAGATAAAGATGTACACAAAAAAATAATGTTGAGAATATTGTCTGATATATCAGGGGATGCGTTTCTTGCAAATAATCTTGGTTTTAAAGGTGGAACAGCTTGTTATTTTGTGTATGGCTTGGATAGATTTTCGGTTGATTTAGATTTTGATTCACTTAACGCAGAGAAGGATGAGTTGATAAAGGAACGATTACTTAGTTTACTTAGTCAATATGGTGATATAAAAACAAAAACTAGTATCAAATTAAAATATTCCGATCAATACCAAGCTCTCAAGATAGATTTATCAACAAGACATAAGAATAATAAACTGAATACATATGAAGTAAAAGATATAGTTTCAGGGATGCCATTGAAAATTTTGAAAAAAGAGGATATTTTTGCTCATAAACTTGTAGCACTTATAAGCAGAGGTTCCAGTAATGATGTAAGTCAAATAGTGATAGCAAATCGGGATTTATATGATATTAATTTTTTCTTTAAGAAAATGTGGAAGTTTAATGAGGATATTATTTTGTTGAATACAGGCAAAAATATAAGTGAGTATTTACAATATGCCGTGGAGTTTATTGAGAAAAATGTTAATGATATAAATATTTTGGATAGAGTTGGTGAATTGGTAGATGACGGTAAAAGAAATTGGATAAAGAAGAATTTTAAAAAAGAAGTTTTAAAGGAATTGGCAATACAAATTGCTGTGAACAATAACACGTAGAGACGCCGATTCATTGCGTCTCAATTAATCAATTATCATTATAATATCCGTAGATGCGCCCCGCTGGGGCGTATCTTTGTTTATTGTTTTGTTGTTTTGTTTTAATTATGTCCCGTTGTTTTGATACGCCCCAGCAGGGCGTATGTACGATGATAAAAAATAGGGCATGGGATATGATAATAAATAAAGATATGCCCCAGCAGGGTGCATATACAATGAATGATACGCCCCGGCGGGGCGCATGTACGGATAATCAAAATGTGTAAAAATATTATAATGTTTTTACACATTTTTTTTATTTGCATAAATAACCAATCTTAAACAAAAATCAAGCCTTTTTGTGACATTGATGTCATTTAATTAAGTATGGTTAATTATACTTACATATAAAATAATATTGTTAATAACCATAAAGTATGATAGAATTTAAATAAATATAGTTTCTTTTTAAAGATATTTGTTGATAATATAGCGTTATAATCAATAATGGTAGTATATTGATAAATGTGGATAACATTAGTTGACAATAGACGACAAAATATATTATAATGAGATTAATTAAGAGTGAAATAAATTTAATGTTGATAACTTTTATATGTCATCCTGGAGTTAGAGCATGTTATCCTGGAGCTAAAGCGATAGGATCTTATTAATTACGCACGGTTGCATAATTAATGAGATTCTATCACTACGCATTTGCTCCGTTCCAGAATGACAGTGGGATAGCATTCGCTTCGTTCCAGAATGACAATAGTATTTTTTGAATTATACTTTTGTAAGGTTTTTAAAAATCTTATAAAAGTATACTTCAAAAAGAAGTATAATATCCCATGTTTGTCTTGCATCCGCTCTCTTATTTTGGGTTTTTATTAGATGTTTTCTTCGTACATCCATGAAAGCTTAATTGCAGGACTGCTATTAGATATAATAAATTTGTATTTAGTAGCAGACCTGTTAACTATTAAACACGCCCATGCTTGGTGATTAATAGTTAGAATAATTATTAAATTTTAGTAATTATTTTAAAAATAAGAGAGTGGATACTGACTCTTTACAAATTAGATTCTAGATTCTAGATTCTAGATTTTTGATAGATATTCTTAAATCTTAAATCTTAATTCTAAAATCTAATACAAAGAGTGTTTAGAAATAATGACATTTTAACAGTTAAAGAAATTGCCAAGATAATGAAGGTTTCCAATAGAACTGTTTATCGTTGGATTGAAGAAGGTGATTTAAAAGTAGCCCGAATAGGTCGAAAGACTTATCGGGTTTTTGAGCGTGATTTGGATAAATTTATTAAGAAGTATATGTGATTTTTTTAAGATTCGCTAGCTGGAAAATATAATTATGAATTATGAATAAAATTGTCATCTTGGAGCTAG
>JAGLJW010000065.1 GCA_023142215.1 Candidatus Parcubacteria bacterium | reverse complement strand
TGCAGAAATTTTTATTCAATATGAATGTACCAACAAGAGTAGGATTCCAAAGTCCATTTACGAATGTTACAATGGATCTTACAATACCTAGTTACATGTCTGAAGAACCAGTAATAATAGGAGGGGATTTAAGAGATGATAATTATAATGATTATTTAGATGAAATGGATATTATAAACAATGCATTTGCAGAAATAATGAATGAAGGGGATGCAAAAGGTAGACCATTTACATTCCCAATTCCCACATATAATATAACAAAAGATTTTGATTGGAATAATGAAAATCTAGATCCAATATGGAATATGACTGCCAAATATGGAATACCATATTTTTCGAATTTTATTAATTCAGACATGAGTGTAGATGATGCAAGAAGTATGTGTTGTAGATTGAGGTTAGATAATCGTGAACTTAGAAAAAGAGGTGGAGGATTATTCGGAGCAAATCCTTTGACAGGCAGTTTGGGAGTAGTAACTATTAATTTATCACGGATTGGATATTTAGCTAAAAATAAAGAGGAATATAAAGAAAAATTATCAAAATTAATGAACCTAGCAAAAGATAGTTTAGAGATTAAAAGAAAAATTATTAATCGCTTAACAGAAGATGGCTTGTTTCCATACTCAAAATATTATCTTAACATGGTTCATAAACGTTTTGGGACTTATTGGCAAAATCATTTTAATACTATCGGTATCAATGGCATGAATGAGTCAGTTAAAAACTTTTTAGGAAAAGATTTAACTAGTACTGAAGGGCAAGAGTTTGCTGTAGAAATTTTGGATTTTATGCGTGATAAATTAATGGATTATCAAAATGAAACAAACAATCTTTATAATTTAGAAGCATCACCTGCCGAAGGTGCAACTTACAGATTTGCAAAAAAAGATAAAGAATTATTTCCAGATATTATTACAGCTAATGAAGAAGCTGTGCGAGAAGGAGCGGATCCGTATTATACCAACTCAACACACTTACCAGTGGGCTATACAAGCGATATTTTTGAGGCATTAGAGCTTCAAGATGAATTACAAACTAAATACACAGGGGGAACAGTATTACATGGATTTTTAGGGGAAAAATTAAATGATATTGAATCATGTAAAAAATTAGTAAGAAAAATTGCTGAGAGTTATAGATTGCCATATTATACTATTACGCCAACTTTTTCAATTTGTCCCAAACATGGTTATCTAGCTGGTGAGCATAAGTATTGTCCAAAATGTGATGAAGAAATTGGTTATACAGAAGAAATTGTTCATGAAAATATTGAAGATTCAAGATATATATCTGGTGGAGGTGACAAAGTTGATGATGAAAGAAGCATAATTGAAGCAATAGCTTGAGAAAGATTTAGGAATTAAGATTTAAGATTCAAGAATTATGAATAATAATAAAGTATTGTTTAATAAATTAAAATAATAAAAATTAAAAAAGTTTTTAGTTTAGGAGTTAGCAACTAGTAACTAAAATCTTAAATCCAAGAAGTATGTCTCCAATTAAAACAAAAAGACAAGAATGTACTGTCTATTCAAGAGTGGTTGGTTGGATTACTCCAATAAAGTGTTGGAATAAAGGAAAAAGAAGTGAATGGTCAGACAGAAAAACTTATGAAATAAATTAATTATATATAATTTATATAAGTTTGTCGTGCCATTTTGAGAGGTTTGATTTTACATATAAAATTAAACCTTTTTTATTTTAATTCTAATACTTCAATAGTCGGTGGTATTCCTAATCTCATTGGTAAGCCAACTTCGCCAATTCCAGCAGTAACAAATACTTTTCCATAATGATTATTTGTGAATATTATATTTTTTGTAGATTCGGTTGATACAGACGAAGGTAATAAAGTATACAATCCTTGATTGAAATTATAAACACAAGGAATCATGCTTTTGTATATGAATGGTATTCTAATTTGTCCTCCATGTGTATGTCCAGTAATAGTTAAATCAGGAATAGAATTATTATATTGAAGTGTTGTATCTGGATTATGAGTTAAAACAATTAAATTATCATCTTTTGAGAAATTATCAATTTTAGAAATATCATCTTCTTTTGCCCAATTATCACCAAGTCCTAATATTTTTATGTCTTTATTTTCAATTACACTGCTTGTATTGTGAAGAAAAATTACATTGTTTTTTTCCAAAACTTCTTTTAGTTTTTGTTGAATGGGCTGTCCTGGTTTTTCACTATCATGATTTCCTAAAACAGCATATATCGGAGCATTTATTTTTTTAAGTGGATAAAACAAATTATCTAAATTCTTTGGTGGACAATATGTAAAATCGCCTGGAATTAATACAGCATCAATATTCTCTATTTTATTTATTTTATCTACAACTCTTTTTAAGAAATTTTCATTTTTATATACTCCTAAATGTAAATCTGCTATTACAACTATTTTTCCAGAAAAACCAACTTCAATTGTTGTTGTTTTTACAAAAATCATATTTCTTTCTATAAATCTTGCGTATATAAAAAGTGTTGTAATAAGTAAGAACAATATAATTATCAGTAAATATATTTTATTTCTGGAAAGTATTTTTCTTTTTCTATGTAAGAGAAGAATTAAAAATAATAAAAATGGAAAAGCGAGAAAAGATGAATAAAAAATAAAATTATGCATAATTTGTATATTATATCTAGCAGTGTTACTATATTAATGACTATTAAGATTATACCAAAATACATTTTATTATACAATTTTTATTCGGCGACAGCCCCATTAAATATATGTTAATTGGTGGAATAGAAAAATTTACGACAATTGATTATCCTGGTAATTTGGCAACTATTATTTTTACAGTTGGCTGTAATTTTCGTTGTCACTATTGTTATAATCCAAATTTTGTTTTATCTAATGAAGTTCAAAAATTTAATGAAGAATACAAAAAGAAAAATGATTCTATAATTACAGAAGAAATTTTTTTTGATTTTTTAGATAAAAGAGTTGGAAAATTAGATGGGGTAGTTATAACTGGTGGTGAACCAACTTTACAAGTAGATTTGGAAGAATTTATTGTAAAAATAAAATCAAAGGGATTTAAAGTAAAACTTGATTCTAATGGAACAAATCCTGAAGTATTACAAAGATTAATAGATAAAAAGTTAATTGATTATATTGCTATGGATATTAAAGGACCACTTGAAAAATATGATAAAATAGTTGGCAGAAAAATTAATTTGGATAAATTGAGAAAAAGTGTTATAATAATTAAGAGTTCTAAATTGCCTTATGAATTTAGAAGCACTATGGTGCCACAGCTTGTAAAGAAGGATGATATTGCGAAAATGGGGGAATTTATCAGAGGTGCTGAGAAATGGTTTTTGCAAGTTTTTAAAAATGATGTTATTATGGTAAATAAGAGCTTTGAAAATTTTAAAAAGTATAGTTCTGTTGAATTAGAAGAAATGAGAAAAATAGGAGAACAATATGTTGGTGAATGCAGGATTAGATAAAATGAATAATTTTTGTTTAAATGAATAATAACGAATTGAAAAATAAAAACAAAAAAAATGATTTAACTTTGGAGAATGTGGAAGAGTTGAAAGAGTTGTTATTGAAAAATTTAGAATTGAATAATAAAATATATGATATTTCCAAAAAGGTAAATAGTTATATTATATTTGAGAGAATAATTAGTGTTTTGAAGATTCTTATTTTTGTAGTCCCAGTAGTCTTAGGAATTATGTATTTACCAAAAATTTTAGAACCATTAATACAGCAATATCAGGAGATTCTAAATTTAAATTCTGATTTATTAAATAATGGAGGTAATATTTTAAATTTATTAAAAAAATAGTTTTTAAATATATAAGAAGTTTTAATTTTACATATTTTCATTGATTTTTTGTTTTATTAGTAAGCAATGAAATAATATGAAACATGTAAAATTAAATAATATAAAAATATGAATAATGAAAAATTTAACAATGCTGATAACCAAAGACAATCTATTAGCTCAAAAATAAATCGTATGATGTTTGGTTTATTTGTTATTTTTGTTGTGTTGGTTGGGTCAATGCTTTTTAATTATTATTCTACACCAACAACAACCATAAAGATAATAGATGAAGATGATAATGTTATAAAAACAGAGAAGATAACAAAGAAGCCAAAGTACAATATTCCAGAAGTGATTTATAATTTAACAGGAATTATTGAAGAGGTTAATGATAATTATATAATTTTAAAAGTTCGTATTTCAGAAGGTATGGAAGAATATGCGCCAGAGCGTAAAGGTCCAGAGATGAGAAAAGTTGCAATTAATTCTCTAACACGTTTTAATAAATTACAATTTACGCCAATTCCTGGTACAACTCAAAAGAAAGTTGAAGAAATACAAATACCTTCCAGCAGTTTTAATGAAGGGGATTATATTGAAGTTATAGCAAGTAAGGATATTGCAATTGCTAAAGATTTTGATGCTTCCCAGATTAAGAAATTGAGATAAAATTTGATTTGATATATAATGTAATAAAAAAAAGAGACGTCCCAGCGGGGCGTCTCTACTGATATATGGAAAATTTATTAAAAAATTTAGAAGAATTACGAGAACAAGTTTCTAAAACTTGGCGATTGTTGGATATTGATAGAAAGAAAGAAAGGGCGAATGAGGCGAAAATTGAAATGAGTAAAGCTAATTTTTGGGATAATCATGAAAGTGCTGTAAAGATAAGTAAAGAAGCTGAGATGTTAAATGATGAAGTTGATAAATGGGAAAATTTACTTGGTTTAATTAGGGAGCTAGAGGAATTAGTTGCTGTTGGACAAAATGAAAAAGATAATTCCATTGACGACATTGCACACAAACAGTATAAAGAATTAAAAGCGAAATATGAAGAGTTAGAATTTTATGTTTTATTTTCTGGTAAGTATGATGCCAGTGATGCAATCTTGTCAATTCATGCAGGAACAGGTGGAGTAGATGCTCAGGATTGGGCTCAAATGCTTGAAAGAATGTATTTACGTTTTGCAGAAAAAAAAGACTTTAAAGTTGAAATTTTAGATCGTTTATCAGGGCAAGAAGCAGGAATAAAAAGTGTAATAATAAAAATTTCTGGAAAATGGGCTTATGGTTATTTGCGTAGTGAGACAGGTGTTCACAGGCTGGTAAGAATTTCTCCTTTTGATGCTGATTCTGCTCGTCATACTTCATTTGCTTCAGTTGAATTAGTTCCAGATTTACCAGAAACTGTTGAAATAGAAATTAGTGATAAAGATTTACATATTGATGTTTTTAAATCATCAGGACCAGGAGGGCAAGGTGTAAATACTACTGATTCAGCTGTTAGGATAAAGCATTTACCAAGTGCCTTAGTTGTGACTTGTCAGAATGAAAGATCTCAACATCAAAATAAAGAATCGGCTATGAAAATTTTAAAAGCGAAATTATTTAAAACAAAGGAGGATGAACGTGAGAAAAAAGAGAAAGAATTAAAGGGTGAAACCAAGATAGCTCAATGGGGAAACCAAATTAGATCATACGTTTTTCAGCCTTATCAAATGGTTAAAGATCATAGAACTAAATTTGAAAAAATAGAAATTGATAAAGTAATGGATGGTGAATTGGAAGGATTTATGGAGGCATACTTAAGATTTAAGATTTAAAAATTAAGATTTAAGAATTTAGATTCGCCTCCGCCAGCTGGCGGATGGCGAAAAGAATTTTTTTTAATATAAATAAAATTATCATTGCGAGCGAATGTTATTTTACTGTCATTTTCTAGTCAAGCCGAAGACAGTCTTTGGAACTAGAGCAAGAATTTCATGAATCATATAACATATATTGTTATCCTGGAGCTAGAGCGATAGGATCCTATGAATTATGCAACGTAGTATAATCAATGAGATTCTATCACTACGCATTTGTTCCGTTCTAGAATGACAGTGAAGTATGGCATCCGTTTTGTTTTATGACTTGTCCTTGGCTTGATTGAGGAATAACAATCCTACTGTTATGAATTATGAATTTTTCAAAGTCGGAACTCTTTTTAATTTCTTGTTTTGTATTTATTTTCGGAACAGGAATCGCGTCTTTTTTGCCGGTTGATTTTATAAAGAATGATTTATTATGGTTAATTTTGATTATAATATTTCTTTCTTTTTTATTTTTATATCAAGGGTCTGTCGCCAAAACTGTAGTTTGGCGACAGACCCATAAACGAGGATTTCTTTTTATTTTTTTCTTTCTTTTTATTTTTTTATCTTTTTTTCGTTACTCATTATCAATTCCATTAGTTAATGAAACTGATATTCAATTTTATAATGAACAAAAAGTTAATCTTATTGCTACGATAATAAATGACCCAGAAATAAAAATCAAAAATCAAAAGTTTATTGTATTATCACACGAAATAGAAAATGATGATATTACAAAGCTAAAGACGGAAGGTAAAATTTTGATTACAACAAGTAAGTTTCCAAAATATAGTTATGGTGATAATTTAAAATTGGAATGTAAGTTAAAAACACCAGAAGAATTTGACGGATTTTTCTATGATAGGTTTTTGGCGAAATCAGAAATATATTCGTTGTGTTATAATCCAAAGATTGAGAAAATTGGAGAGGACGATGGAAGTATTTTTTTTACTTTTATTTTTAAAATAAAAAATAAAATGCGAGAAATAATATCTAAGGGTTTACCAAGCGAAGAAGCAAGTTTAGCACGAGCTATAATTCTTGGTGATAAATATGCCATTAGTGATGAGCAAAGAGAAATATTTTCACGAGCTGGAGTAAGTCATATGATGGCTATTAGTGGAATGCACATCGGTATTATTTATTTGATTCTTGTTGTGATTTTATTTGAATTTGGTTTGTGGCGATCACAAGTTTTTTATGTTAGTTTTACTGTTTTGCTTTTTTATATTTTATTGATTGGTTTTCCTGCTTCAGCAATTCGGGCTTGGTTTATGCTTTTTCTGATTTTGTTGGCACAAATTTTAGGACGTTTAAACAAAATTGATAGATCTGTTTATATCGCTGCTACGATATTACTTTTGATTAATCCTAGATTGCTTAGAGATGATGTTGGTTTTCAATTATCGTTTTTAGCAATTTTAGCCATTGTTTATTTGTATCCTGTTTTTGATAATTTTTTAGATGGGTTTAAATTTTATAAATATCACGATTGGATTAAAAAAGGAGTAAATATTTTTTTTCTTACAATTGCAATTCAATTTTTTACTTTACCCATTCTCATTTATAATTTCGGACAAATATCATTAGTCGCTCCGATTACAAATATTTTAATATTATGGTGTTTGCCGTTTTTGTTAACTTTATTAATATTGGCTGTAATATTTAGCTTAGTGTTTCCATTGTTTTCTTATGTGTTTTTTTTTCCAGCAAAAATGTTATTAATTTACATGAGTAAAATTTCAGAGTTTGTATCTAATTTACCATTAGCCTATCTACAAGTTAATAATATTTTATATATTGTGGTAATTTATATTTTTTTGATAATAATATTTTTTTGGATTTATTGGAGTAGAAAAAAAATATATTAATCATTTTAATTTTAGTTTAATCTGAAATATGCTATATTAATAGCAGGGAAAGTAAAGAAATTTATTTTCCAAAAGAGCTTTGCTAGGAGTTGTTAAGTTTTGGATCAAACTGTTATAAGATAGGCTCCCATCGTCTTTCTAGTTTGTGGATTAGAGAGTAGGGATAAAGGTCAAAAGAGCATTTTTCGGGTATTTTTGGTTAATTCTAAGGATGTCAGAAAAGGGCGAACTGCTTTCAAATAGGGCAGTACCTATTATATTTAGCCAATTCTTGTATGACTTTATTAGTGAGGCTTTTTTAGATGAACAAATTATTATAAATGATATGTTTGAGATATTTGATAGTTTAAGTAAAAATGAGTTAATAGCTATTGCAATTGTTGTTATTATATTGTTTTCGTATTTTCTTTATAGAATTTTAGGTGTAATTGCAATCTTTGCTTTTTTGTTTTTTTTATTATTTATTTACACATTACATTCCACTGGCTCATTGGCATTTTTAAAAAGTGCTATGTAAAAATGGGTCTGTCGCCAAACTACAGCATAACCTAAGTTCCCAGATTTCGGTAAATTTCTCCAAAAATATTTTAGCCAATATCACTACATTGCCGAAAAGATTTTTGAAGAAATTTTCTCAAAATCTGAAAATTTATGCC
>JAGLJW010000064.1 GCA_023142215.1 Candidatus Parcubacteria bacterium | reverse complement strand
AACTGTAGTTTGGTGACAGACCCAAAATATTATAATTCATTTATATAAATATTTTTGTTTTCTATATTTTTTAAAATATTAGTTCCAAAACTATCATTGGCTAGCACTGACGATGATGTGCTAAAGTTAAAATCAGTCCATCCGTTTTGGATTGGTTTAAAAATAATTTGTCCAATTTGTGAAATCTCATTGACTTCTGAATATGCTTTTCCGCATATGACATTAATTTCTCCAGTAGCATTATCAAAAGATTTTTCAACATATAATTCGCAAAACGAATTTTCAAAATTTAAACTCTCAACTTCTAAAGTTGTAGTAGCAAAATTAAAATAAATTTCTACGGCATTAATTATCTGTCCTCCTGGATTAACCATGACATCAAAAACAATATTCTCCGTATTATTTCCTATAACATCCTCAACAAAAATAGAGGCTGTTTTTATTTCTGTCACTTGCAAAATTTCTTCACTTTTTGCTGTTAATGGTAGGGAAATAAAAAATAGTAAAAAAAGAAATAGAAAAACAGTAAATAAAATATTCTTTATATTCAAAGAGAATATTCTAGAATTATAATTCATTGGTAATTTACTTTGATTTATTGTTTTGTTGTAATAATTTATTCTAAGCATATTGTTCATTTTTTTATGTTATTTATCTGATATTGTTGTATATCATTTTATTATCGCAGTTGTCAATCTCTAATTTCAAGGTATTGTCAAGGTCATTTAGAAATGACTAGAATCAATACCTATTGCACCACCTTGAGAATTATAGTAATATAAGCGGTTAACTAATATTAGCTAAATCGCATATATGTCAAAAATATCAAGAATTACCTTTTATGAAAGGGAAAAAATAGAATTGTATTTAAAAATGAAAAAGTCTCATCGATGGATAGGTAGAAAATTATATCGAAATCATACAGATATATCAAGAGAAATTAAAAGAAATAGCAGTAAGCTTTTTCCATATAAAGCAAAAGATGCACAGAGATTACATGAAGCACGATTAAGAAAAAAGAATCAAAAAAAACTAGAAAAATTAAAATATAAAAAGTTAAAAGAATATGTGATATTAAATTTAAAAAAAGATTTTAGTCCTGATCAGATTGCGGGTAGATTACATAACGAACCACCAATAGAATTAATTGACGAAAGTATAAGCCATGAAAGTATCTATCAATACATATATAATGGTAAAGGAAGATTTGAATATCTCTATCCTCATTTAAGAACAGGCAAACATAAAAGACAAAGAAGATTTGATCGTAAAAAACGCAATAAAATCAATATTCTAGAGCGAATATCAATTCATTTACGATCAGAAGAAATAGATAAAAAAGAACGCTTTGGTGATTGGGAAACAGACAGTATGATATTTTCCAAACAAAGAGAAATACTATCAACACAGTATGAACGTAAATCAATGCTTTGCCGTTTACATAAACTACCAAATAAAACAGCCCGAGAATCTGAAAATGCAATTGTTGATAGCATTGAATCATTACCAAAAGAAATGTGGAAAACAATCACCAGAGATAACGGAACTGAAAACGCAAATCATTTGAATACTTTAAATACTTTCAACATTCAATCTTATTTCTGTGATCCATACTGCTCATGGCAAAAAGGAGGAGATGAAAATTTAAACAAATTAGTTAGACAGTACTTGCCAAGAAAGACAGATATGTCTAAAGTAACAGATGAAGATATTTATCTTATTCAAGAAAAAATAAATGACCGTCCTAGAAAAACTTTAAACTACAAAACACCAAATGAGGTGTCCGCTCAATTTATTAAGAGTGGTGCAGTAAATCCTTGAATCTAGGATGTCCACTAGTGTCCAACAAAAAACCCACAAAAATAGAAAAAACCTTTAAGTTTAGGTATAATTAGATTGACTCTCACTTGAAGTAAAAACTTTATTTAAAATTAAAATTGAAAAAAATCATCAATTATCACTTTTTTGAGTTTTTATTGGACACTAATGCACGGTTTGCACTAACTATCCATGTGAAGGAAAACTAGGCTTAGGGGCACGTCCTAATATTAACGACATGATAGATGTAGTTAAATTGCGACTTGGTCTTGAAGTAATTGAGTGACCATATGTATCGGGTGACATCGCTAAAATATGTTTTATTACTGATGACGCTGTGAAGGTGTTACAATTAATTATGCTATTTAAAGAAAGGTATTGATAGCTATTGGTATAACAATGACCCATCGAGAAGAAGCGGTGATGTTTGTCATTTCGGGAATATGATCAGGTGGGATAAGCAAAACGAAGAATAAAAGAGCAAACCAGGTTCAAATTCAAGGCGTTGGCAATACTGCTAACGCCTTTTTTTTATGAACAAAAAATAATTTGAAAGAAAATTTCGCCTAATAAATTATATACGAACTTGATTAAAATTTAACTAAAAATAATTATTTATAACAAATATGTAACCATTAAATCTTACGAATATACAAAAAATAATTAAGATTGAATATGGTTTGCTAATAGTTTTAATAGTAAAACTGTAAAATCTTGTTTGTATTGTAGCAAGGATTTATTAAAATACAATATATTAAAATTTTTTTTAATTAAATTTTCCGCTATATTTTATTATTTTGTTTTATTATAAATCAGTTGGAAAAAGAGATTTTAGATTTAAGTGATGGTTTTGTAAAAATTAAAATAAATAAATAAAGATATTGAATCGCTCAACGTAGCAATTTCAACAGGGATAATTTTTTATTGTTTTTATGAGATGAATTTTGAATAAATTTAAATTACTATTTTAGTAAATGAGTATAATTTATCAAATCAGAATTAAGCGTGAACGTGGGCTTTTCGTTCACGCTTAATATGTATAGATTACGCAGACAATGGTTGGATTGTTATTTCATTTGTCTCTGTATTGATCCATTTAAACTCTATTATTCTGTAAGCATTAACTGCTGATGGTAAATCCTTTTTTGTATATTGATCCATTAAAGCAAAACAACAACATGCTTCCGGTGCATTTATTGCCGCTTTATATCTAAAGGTATGGGGTTCTCCAATTTTTCTTCCCGTATTTTTATCAAGGATTAATTTATATTGCTTCTTGCCTCCAATCGCTCTTAACAAACCAATGTTAATTTTATTCATCAAATTACCTCCTTGTTTAGTAGCCCAATTCTGATTTTTTATTTTTTAAATATTAAAGAACAAAAATAAATTTATTATTTTTCGCAGTTTCATATCACTTGTTGTGTGTAGTTTTTGAAAAAATTAATTATCTTTTTTCAAAAATTTCATACAATAAATCATATATGAACTTAACTAAAAATAAATAATTATTTATAGTAAATGTGTAATCATTAAATTTATACTAATACACAAAAAAATAATTAAGATTGAATATGATTTATTAATAGCTTTAATTGTAAAACCGTAAAGTCTTGTTTGTATTATAGCAAAGATTTATTAAAATACAATATAAAAAATGCTCCAACTTTGTGGTTTGGAGCATTCGCAAAAACTAATCAATGAATATATCAAGAACTTCTGTTATATCTTCTTTGATAATTTTTTGCGGTAATTTTTTTGATAATTTTTTTTCAATGTTCTCTATGGTATTGTTGCCGTTTAGTAAATCTAATATTGAAATTGATTTTTTGTTTAAAACTACAATACCTTTTTTTTCTATCATACATAGATAGTAGTCATTTGCTTCTTTCCGTGTTTTGTATCTACAAATCACATGTGGCTTGTCGTGTGATTGCCATTTTTTCGTGGTTTGTTTTTTTCTTGGTTGCGTGTATATCATGCTGTGCCATTTTTTCGCATAATTTTTAGCTGTTACCGTGATAGATTCAATCAATGTTTCTTCGTTTGGCAATTTGATAAATTCATCAGCGATAAAATTTTGTTCAATAGTTCTTGAGGCAATACATCCTCCTCCGCAAAACGATGGACAAAGACGGCATGATAATGGTAGATGTTTTAATGTTCTAAATTCTGCTAATCCTTTTTGCCAAATATCTTGCAAACTTTTTTGAAAAATATTTCCAAGATTAACACAAAGACTTGAACAATTTTTTATATTTCCCATGTAGTCTATCTGACAAAATGCCATACCTTGAGAACAATTGCTCATATATCTCCAATACTTTGTAGATACCTTGCAGCGTGGAAATGAACCAGTAAAAAAAACAGGTAAGCCGTCATCTTGTAATTTTTTTATTATGCCAAACAGATATTCATAATCCGAGAAAGACAGATTCTCATATCTATCATTTCTAAATAATCGATTTACTCCAACGCTTGATGCTCCATATTTTTCAATTATTGTTCGTGCGAATTTTTCAAGATGTAAAATGTTTGTTTTTGTTGGGGTAAATAATACGGAAGTTTTAACTCCTCCATCTGAAAGTAATTGGATATTTCTTGAAGCTCTTTTGAAACTTCCAGGAATTCCAACAATTTGATCATGAAGACTATCAAGACCATGCACGGAAATGCCACAATTTGTTATTTTTTTGTCAATTAGAAATTCAATATCTGCTTCATTAAACAATGTTCCGTTGGAAATAAAAGACATAAAAAAATCCAAATCATAAGCATATTCAACAATGCTTTTCCAATTTTTTAATAAGGAAAATTCTCCACCAAATAAACGAATTTCAAATACATTATTTTTTGCCAGAATGTCTAAAATTCGTTTAGCGTTTTTGATTTTTTCTGAATTTGAAACAGAAGAGAGACTGCTTTGGTATGCCTCGGTTCCGCAAAAACAGAAAAAACATTTTAAGTTACACTGGTCGGTTACTTCAAAATTTACGGAAATAGGCGCAGTCAAACTTTTTATTTTATTCATTTTTTACCTCTTTTATATAAGATAGGGACGATATTTCTATCGTCCCTTTGTTAGCCCAGCTTAACAGTTACACTGTCCCGGACATTGGTTTGCGCATTGGCTGGAAGCCAAAACTTTATTGACATCTTTTTTGCTATTTTCCAGCATGCTCAGTCCTGTGACATTCTTCTTTTTCCAGAAAAAAGAGAATATCTTTCTCATTATTACCTCCTTTTTTGCTTGTAATATCATATCATTTTAAGGGCTGAAAACTTATGAATAAAATTTTCATTTAACTTTATTGACCAAGAAAAAATAAAAATACACAGGACTTATTGAATGTTAAAGAGCTGTTAATATATTAACATTAAATCTTGCTTTGTCAATAATTTTTTATTGTTTTTATGAGATGAGTTTTGAATAAATTTAAATTTCGTATAACGTTTACCGATATCCGAAGTTTTCTAGAGCGAAGCGAAAGAAAACTTGTTTTAAAAAAAATTAAAATTTCTTTTTTTGGGCAGAAGGGTTAGGGGTGAATGCCTAAAATTTATCTTCAAATAATCCTTTAGTCTAATAGTATTTGGTTGTGTTTTCATTGGTGTATATCATGGGGGTTTTTAAGAAAAATTATAGATGTTTGAGAAATACTATATGAATCAGCTACTCTTGTTCCAAGGTAGAAAAAAGTATGCTTAAACTTGCTCTTATTGCATTCTCTGTAGGAATATTAAAGACTAGTTCAAAATCAGCATCTTTAAATTTGTGAGCGTTTTTTCCAAATTGCTTTACAAACTCTTGTTTACAATAGTCTCTGAAGTTTTTCAAATTTCCAAAATCTGATGGATTTTTAGGTTTTTTTCCAGCCAATCTCAGTAGCAGGTGCTCAGAGTTATATTGTGTAAATTGAACAAGGTCACCATCTTTTGTAATCAGTTTCTCTATTGCAGAGGAGTCATCCATGTCGTTATCAAGAAAATAAAACAACCTTTGACTTGCATATTTTTTCTTAATCAAAATATGTTTTGATTTGAAGTGTGTGATATCACTTACCCCGTCTAATTTACCCTGAGAGACTATTTGATTACCATCTTTGATAATTTCAACGCTGTTTCTGAATTGAACGCTAGAATTATCGAAAAATTCCCTGAACCTAACCTTTGTTAAATAAGCGAATAAATTAAACTCAGTTGTACCCTCGCTTAGGAGTAGATAATATATCTTAAAACCTTTTTTGCTATCCATAGGTTTTAAAGTAAATTATTTATAATTCTGTTAAAGTCGATAGTGTCAGGTACTCCACCTAAGGAACCAAGACGATATACTCTTTTTACATTATCCCTCTCTCTAACATCGTAATCAGATACTTTAGTTATACTGATACCTTCATTTTTCTTTTCTAGAATGTGGGCTTGATTATTTTGCAGTAAATCAAAGGTTTCGTGATTATGGGAAGAGAAGAATATTTGAGCATTATGCTGGTTAATTTCCTTGTCTTTGAAAAGATTTAATATCGCAATTTCCATATCTGGGTGGTAGTACTTACTTGTTTCGTCATATACAACAATACCGCCGTTCTTTATGATTTTGAGAATTTCACTAACGTAAGCCACAAGCTCTCGTGTACCAGCAGAAAGCTCCATAATGCCTAGGTTCTTGTAGAAGTTGCTATATTTCACTTCGTAAGTGAAAGAAAAAGATTTATTTACAGGATTATTATCGGATCCTTTTTTAATAATGAGACTCTCGAAGGAAGGCTCAAAATACTTCACTACGGAATTAACAGCTCCAAGTTTTTCTTCTTGAGTTTTAACATCATTAAGATAATTAATTGCAAAATAAAGTAATCCGTTAATATTGTTTTGACCCATCTGAACAGATCTTTTGTCTGTTATAAAGCAAATTTTATTTTTTATTTCCTTAAGCTCAGAAACACCTATTTCTGTTTTAAGATTACTAAATACTGATATATCCGAGGTTTCGTCCAACAGAACTGAGAGAAAAGAAGACTTTTTCGGAGCGACAACATTCTTTGCCATATTATCACCAATTTTTTTTTTGATGTGTTCTCCAAAGGAAACCTTGTGGCCATTCCTACTGAATATCTTCTTGCTTTTTTTGTATAAAAATTCTTCTGAAATTTCCTTGCCTTCATTTACAATAGAAACGAGATATTTGTACTTATTGTCATTAAAAATAAAATCCATCTCCAATACTGTCGGTTCATCCTTTATATCAGAACTAAAGTTTGGAAATGCAATAATAGTTTCTTCCTTTATTCCGTTAGGATTTGTTATATAGTCTTGCTGTTTCGAAAGTATAATTCTAATTACGGTATCAATTACATTCAACACAGTACTTTTACCAGAAGCATTCGAACCATAAAAACCAGAGATGAGGGAAACTCTCTCTTTTCCATTTTTTACATATCCGATCTTTTCTTTTTCTCCGCCTTCTGTAAAATCAATCTCGATAGGATCCTTGATACCGTAAAAATTACTAGCTTTAATTCGTGTTATTAGCATATTTTTTTATTAATGACATTATTTTGTAATAATATATTATTATTATACTCTTTTTAAAAATAAAGTCAAGTATTTTGTCAAATAAGTGGCATTTTTACATATTATTGTATTATTGTTGATTTTGGATAATACCATATTTTATATCCAAGTTAAGTAATTGGATGATATCTGTTTTCTCGTATAAATAAATCGTTTTCGTAGCGGAGCGGAGAAAACGCTATATACCCCTCTTTAATTAATGAAAAAGAAATTTGAAAATTTTTTAAAACAATTAGGGCGTTGGCCCAGAAAAGAAAAGGGATATTTCAGCTAACAAGTTATATACGAATTTAATTAAGATTTAACTAAAAATAAATAATTATTTATAGTAAATGTGTAATCATTAAATTTTACTAATACACAAAAAATAATTAAAATTGAATATGATTTATTAATAGTTTTGATAGTAAAACTGTAAAGTCTTGTTTATATTATAGCAAAGATTTATTAAAATACAATATATTAAAATCTTGTAACTGCCCACTGATCCTAAGGTGTCATTCTGGAACGGAGCGAATGCGTAGTGATAGAATCTTATTGATTATACAATGTCGCGTAATTTATGGGATCCTATCGCTCTAGCTCCAGAGCTTGTCCTCGACTTCATCGGGGAATGACACAGGAAATTGCTATTTTTGACAATGATTTTATGATTTTTTATAGTCAGTGGGTAGTTACAAAATCTTTTGTTGACAAATTTTTTATATGTGCTATTATTGAATTGTTAGTTTAATTACTATCAACGAATATTAATAGTGTAGAGATAAAGTCGAATTTCTACTTTTTGGTATTTATTTAATTAGTTTATCTTTACATTTACATGCAAGGAACAATCAAAAAATTAACTGATAAAAACTTCGGTTTTATTAGTCAAGATGGCGGTGATGATTTATTTTTTCACGCTAACAACCTAGACGGTGTTGATTTCGATCAACTTAGAGAAGGTGATACTGTTACTTTTGAAGTTGAAAACACTCCAAAAGGAAATGCAGCAGTTGGAATTAAAAAAGCTTAATAACTTTTTTATATAAAATAAAAACAAGCTCAATTCGGGCTTGTTTTTATTTTGTTTTTTAATAATTTATTTATAAGTTATAGTGCTATATTGAGTAATTGGAATAAATTAATAATTTTTCTTTAATATTAGCTAATCAATGCTATTTTAGCGATATTTCAATATAATCTCTTGACATTTATTTTATAAGACTATATAATAATCATAGTTTAGAAAGAAACCAAAACAAGTGGTAAAAATTTAGACTTTTTACCAATTTTTTTTTCGTTTTAATGTCAAAAAAGAAAAAATATCAAAAAAAAGAAAATGAGGCTGTTGTTGACGCAAAAGACTTTATTGAATTAAAAGGTGAAGTTATTGAGTTGCTTCCAGCATCAACATTCAAAGTCGTGCTAGAAAATGGACATGAAATTTTAGCACATCTTTCTGGAAAAATGAGAATGTTTAGAATCAGACTTTTGCCAGGAGATAGAGTTAAAGTTCAAATGAGTCCATACGATTTGACAAAAGGCAGAATTACCTTTAGACTGTAGCAAAGATTTATATTATAACTAATTCATGATTGAGTTAGGTTTTATAATTTTAAAAATATCAAATAAAATTTATTATATATATGAAAGTTAGAGCATCTGTAAAAAAAATGTGTAAAGACTGTAAGACTATTAGAAGAAAAGGTAGAGTGGTAGTACTTTGTACAAATCCTAAACACAAACAAAGACAAGGATAGTTAATAACCCTTAACAGTTAACCTTTAACAATTAACTGTTAATAATAAATTTAATATAATTAGTCTGTTAACTGTTAAAAGTTAATTGTTAATTGTTAATAATCATGGCAGTTAGAATAGCTAGTGTAACAATCCCAAATGATAAAAGAGTAGTTATTGCATTAACTTATGTTTTTGGTATTGGACTTACAACATCAAAATTAATTTTAAAAAATGCAAGAATTGATGAGAGCGTTAGAGTAAAAGACTTAGCGGAAGATCAAGTAAATAAATTAAGAGTTATTATTGAAAAAGAATATAAAGTTGAGGGAGATTTAAAGAGAGAAGTTGTTGCAAATATTAAAAGACTTAAAGAAATTAATTGTTATAGAGGTTTAAGACATAAGAAACATTTAACTGTAAGAGGTCAAAGAACAAAAACTAATTCCAGAACAGTTCGTGGGAATAAAAAAGGTTTTGGGCCTAGTGGAGCTAAATAATAATAGAGCAATGCGAACGCTACTATAATTTGTAGATTCGCATTATAACTTTTTATGAGTGAAGATAAAACTACAACTGAATCAACTGATGCAACTAAAGAAAAAGTTAGTGTTAAAAAAGATAAACCAACTAAAGTTGTTGAAAAAGAAGTGAAAGAAGAAGTGAAAGAAGAAGTGAAAGAAGAAGTAGCGAAGGATGGTATGGGATTAGAAGAGTTGCCAGAAGAGATTAAGAAGAAACTTGAGAAAAAAGCATCACAAAAGAAATCAGATAAAAAAGGTAAAAAAGTTGTAAAAAGAAAAAAGAAAGTTGCTAAAAAAGTTACACGTGGTAAAGCATATATTAAAGCTACATATAATAATACAATTGTAACTTTAACTGATACTGATGGAAATGTTTTATCTTGGGCTTCGGCTGGTGTAGCTGGTTTTAAAGGACCAAAAAAAGCTACTCCATATGCTGCTCAAATTATTTCTAGATTAGCAGTTGGAAAAGCAAGAGAAGAATATGGTTTGTCTGAAGTTGAGGTTTATGTGAAGGGAGTCGGAACGGGTAGAGAATCAGCAATTAGATCATTAAATAATAATGGTTTACTTGTAACATCTATTAAAGATCAAACACCAGTACCACATAACGGTTGTAGAAAAAGAAAACCAAGAAGAATGTAATTATTTACATAAAGTATAATTTAATTATTTTAAATAAAAACTGAAAGTTAAAAACTACCAGTTGAAAGTTAGAAAAATGGCAAGAAATTTAGCACCAAAATGTAAACAATGTAGAAGAGCTGGCGAGAAATTATTTCTTAAAGGTGAAAGATGTCAAAGTACTAAATGTGCTATGGTTAAGAGAAACTATCCGCCCGGAATACATGGTTCAAAGGGAAGACCAAGAATGACTGACTACGGACAACAATTAAATGAAAAACAAAAAGCTAAAAAAGAGTATAATTTATTAGAAAAACAATTTAGATTAACTTTTGAAAAAGCTAAAAAACAAGGCGGAAATACTGGTGAGAATTTTATTATGTTACTTGAAAGAAGATTAGATAATGTTATTCATAGAATGGGTTTTGCAAGTTCAAGAACTCAAGCAAGACAATTTGTTAATCATGGTCATTTTATTGTAAATGATATTGCAACTGATATTCCTTCATTTATTGTAAAAACTGGTGATGTAATTAAAATTAAATCAAATAAAAAAGATAATAAAAATTTTAGTAATCTAAGTGATAAGTTAAAGAAGAAAGAAATTCCAGGATGGATAAATTTAGATGCAAAAAAACTTGAAGCAAAAATTTTACATAATCCAACAATTAAAGATATTAAAACAAGTTTTAATGTTCAAATGATTGTTGAGTATTATTCAAGATAAAATAATTTAATTTAGTATAAATTCAATATGAAAATTGCACTACCAAACAAAATAAATTTTGAAAAAGGTAAAGATGATAATAGCTCAAAAGTTATTATTGAACCTTGTTTTCCTGGTTATGGTATCACTCTCGGTAACTCTTTAAGAAGAGTACTTCTTTCTTCTTTGCCTGGAGCCGCACCAGTTGGTGTAAAAATTAAAGGTGTAGATCATGAATTTTCAGCTGTATCACACGTTAAAGAGGATGTACTTGAATTTGTATTAAATTTAAAAAGTTTAAGATTGAAAATGTTTACAGATGAGCCAGTAAAATTAGAATTAAAAGTTCACGGCAAAAAAGAAATTACAGCTGCTGATATTAAAAAGAATTCAAGTGTTGAAATTGTAAATCCTGAATTAGTTTTAGGTCACATTACTGCAATGGAAGGTTCAATTGAGGCAGAAATTACAGTAGAGAAAGGAATGGGATATGAAATGTTAGAAACAAGAGAAAAAAAGAGCAAAGAACTTGGATTTATGGAAATGGATTCAATTTTTACTCCAATCCTTTCAGTTGGAATTGATGTTAAAAATGCTCGGGTTGGTAAAATGACGAACTGGGATCAATTAGTTTTAGATATAAAAACAGATGGAACAATTACGCCAGAAGATGCTTATAATGAATCAGTTAAGATTTTAATTGAACAGTTTAATGCAATTAAAACAAACGAAACAAATATTGCTAATAAAAAATCTGAAATAAAAGAAGATGAGACTGAAAATGATGATGAAGTTGATGAAAAGAAAGATGAAGATGTAAAAAATAAGAAATAATTTAACAAATATGAGACATAGAGTTAAAGGAAAAAAATTAGATAGAAAAAAAGCTCCAAGAGAATTGATGCTTAGAAATTTAGCTTCAAGTATTTTGATATACGAAAAAGTTAAAACTACTAAGGCTAAAGCTAAAGCAGTTAAACCAATGCTTGAAAAAATTATTACAATATCAAAAAATGGTGATTTAACAGCCAGAAGAAGATTAATTTCTATATTACCACAAGTAAATGCTATTAAAAAAGCTATGGATGTTATTGGAGCAAGATACAAAGAAAGACCAGGTGGCTATACAAGAATTGTTAATTTAGGTGTAAGACAAGGTGACGGAGCTGAGATGGTTCAAATAGAATTGGTATAAACTAATAAGGTAAATATTATAATTATTTGCATAATTAAATAATTCGCAGAATTCGCATAAATTCGCAGATTCGCATTATTACATGAAAAAAATTGAAAGAAAATTACATAAATTTGATGCAACAAATGAGGCAGTTGGAAGGTTAGCAACTAAGATTGCTTTAATTCTTCGGGGCAAAAATAAACCTGAATTTGAACCGCATATTGATGCAGGTGATATTGTTGAGGTAATTAATGTAGATAAATTTAAATTTACTGGTAAAAAAGTTGAGCAAAAGAAGTATTATCATTATTCAGGATATCCAGGCGGTCTTAAAGAAACAAAGATGCAAGATTTGGTGGAGAAAAATCCTAGTGATATTTTAAGAAGAGCTGTAAGAGAAATGTTACCAGCTGTTAAATTTAGAAAAGAAATGTTAAAAAGATTAATTATTAGATAAATATGAGTGAAGAAAAAACAATAACAATTCAAAAGGAAGTTAAGTTTAAAGGTAAATATATTGCAACTACTGGGAGAAGAAAGACATCGACTGCCAGAGTTAGAATGTATAAAAAAGGAAATGGTTCCATTGTAATTAATGGTCTTAAGATGAATGAATATTTATCTGATACACAAGCAAATGTAATCAAACAAGTTCTTAAAGTAACAGGTCAATTACGTGAAATGAATTTTTCAATTATAGTATCTGGTGGCGGAAAAAATGGACAAGTGGATGCTATTAAACACGGAATAGCCAGAGCCTTGTTAGAATTAGATTCAGAAATGAGACCAACACTTAGAGCTAAAGGATTGCTTACAAGAGATGCTAGAAGAAAAGAAAGAAAAAAACCTGGATTAAAGAAAGCCAGAAAAAGACCACAATGGAGTAAACGTTAGTAAAAGTATTGAATATAAAAGACCGTCATATTTGGCGGTTTTTTAATCAGTATTTAACAAAAATTGATTATTATGATAGTATAAAAGTATAATATTAAAATTATTTATATGAGTGATAATTCTACATTTTTATTTGCTCGTCCATCTTTTATAGAGGGTGTTTCAAGAGTAATGGATTTAGGCGGTACCATGCAGGTTTATAATAATTCCAAAACAGAGAATGAAGCAGATTTTAAAGCGTTGAAGAAGGATTGGGAGATTGTTGGTAAAGATATTTTTGATGCTATAAATAAGTATGGGCAAAAAAAATAAAATTCAAAACAACAATAATAATAATCAAACAGCAGTTGTTCATCAATCGGTTTCTTTTTCTGGTCCTTTGCCACATCCAGATATACTAAGAAAGTTTGATGAAGTATGTCCTGGTACAGCAAAAATTATTATTGAGATGGCAAAAACCCAATCGGAGCATAGACAGGCTTTAGAAAAAAGTGTTATAAATTCTGATATAAAAAAGTCAGGATTAGGGCTGTGATTTGGTTTTTTAATTGGAATGGCTGGTATTATTACAGGTGGAATAGTTATTTTTATAGGTCAAGTTATTGCTGGATCGTTGATAAGTGGGGTTACTCTTGCTAGTTTAGTTGGAACTTTTGTTTATGGTTCCCAAGGAAGGAAAAAAGAAAGAGAGGCAAAAAGAGAATAAATATTAAATAAATTAAGTGTCATAATAGAATAAATGTTAATTGTGTGTATTTACACAATTTATATATCTCAAAAAATCTTCTATATTTTAGAAGATTTTTGTTTTTTTGTATAATTTTAAATATTGGAATTGACTGTTAAGGTTAAAACTGGTAAATTGATAATAAGTTATATTTTTTTAATTATTAAATAATAAACAAATTTATGCAAGAATTTATAATAACAATAATAAAAGAAAACGCGACAGATATTGTTTGTATTACTCTTTTATTCTTTTTTGGTAAGTTGATTTTAAAATTAATTATTAAGCGATTTGCAAATATAGTTAATGACGGAGACGATTCTCATACTTCCAAAAAAGAAAAAAGAGCTGAAACATTAGGGCATATTATTGCGTCAATTGGAAATATAGTTATTTATACTATAATTCTGTTTATGATTTTGAATTTATTTGGTGTTGATATAAGACCAATTTTAGCAGGTGCTGGTGTTATTGGGTTGGCAATTGGTTTTGGTACTCAGTCGCTTGTAAAGGACTTTGTTTCTGGACTTTTTATTTTAGTTGAAAATCAATATGGAATAGGAGATAAAGTAAAGATAGGAAGTTCCGAAGGGCACGTTATTAGAATTACAATGCGTTCTACCGTATTGGAAGATGATGAAGGAAAAATATATTATATATCTAATGGATTAATTAAGGATGTAATTAATATGTCTCAACAAAAAGAATCTTTGTAAAAGTAGTTTTAATAGTTAAAATGGTAACAAAATAATTATTTATTGAACAATTCTATTATTTGTGGTTTAATTCAAGTATTAGTTATTATTAATATTCAAAATTCAGATGCAGAAAGAAGCTAAAGCAAGAATTAAGATAAATAAATTATTAGAAGAAGCTGGATGGCGTTTTTTTGATGATAAAAACGGAGTGGCTAATATTCAATTAGAGCCAAATGTAAAAATTCTGCGAAAAGATATAGACGCTTTTGGAGAAGATTTTGAAACAACTAAAAATGGCTTTATTGATTTTTTGCTTTTAGATGAAAAGGGTTTCCCTTTAGTGATATTAGAAGCTAAAAAGGGAGAAAAGGATCCACTTGATGGTAAGGAACAAGCACGTCGATATGCCACAAACGAGAATGCTCGCTTTGTTATTCTTTCAAATGGCAGTTTGCATTATTTTTGGGACTTAGAGAGAGGTAATCCTGAAATTATTACTGAATTTCCAACGCAGGAGTCTTTAATACATCGTCTTAATTTTAAGCCAAATAATAAGAGGCTTGCCGATGAGAGTGTTAATGATGACTATATTGCATTATCACAAGATCCAAATTTTAAAAATGATCCTAATTACCAAAATAAAGATACACAAGAAAAATATTTATGGGACAAAGGCTTGCGTATTTTGCGACCATATCAATTGAATTCAATCCATGCTTTGCAGAAGTCGGCAGAAGCTGGAAATGATCGTTTTTTGTTTGAAATGGCAACAGGAACAGGAAAGACACTTATTTCTGCTGCGATTATTAGATTATTTTTACGTACAGGTAATGCAAAGAGGGTTTTGTTTTTAGTGGATCGCTTGGAGCTAGAAGATCAAGCATATAAAAATTTTGTTCAATATTTAAGTAATGATTTTCAGACAGTTATTTATAAACAAAATCGTGATGATTGGAAAAAGGCAGAAATTGTTGTTTCCACTATTCAAAGTTTATCTGCTCAAGACAAATACAAAAAATTATTTTCACCAACTGACTTTGATTTAATTATCGCTGATGAGTCACATCGTGCTATTGGCGGTAATTCTCGAGCTGTTTTTGAATTTTTTATTGGTTATAAATTGGGACTCACAGCAACGCCAAAAAATTATCTTAGAAATGTTAATCCTCAAAAGTTATCAGCTAAAGATCCGCGTGCATGGGAACGTCGTCAGCTTTTGGATACTTATACAACTTTTGGTTGTGCAGATAGTGAGCCAACATTTAGGTATAGTTTGCTTGATGGGGTTCGGGATGGATATTTAATCAATCCTATTGTTTCTGATGCTAGAACAGATATTACCGCAGAGCTTCTTTCTGAGAAAGGATATGCTGTAATGGTGGAAAATGAAGAAGGTGAAGATGCGGAAGAAATTTTTTTCCAGAGGGATTTTGAAAAAAAGTTTTTTTCCGAGAAAACTAATCGTGTATTTTGCCAATCTTTTTTAGAAAATGCATTAAAAGATCCGATTAGTGGAGAAACTGGGAAAAGTATAATTTTTTGTGTAAGTCAAAAGCATGCTTCTAAAGTCACACAAATGTTAAATAAAATGGCAAGTAAGATTTGGGATGAAAAATATAACTCTGATTTTGCAGTACAAATAACTTCTAATATAGATAGTGCACAACAGTTTACCATCAATTTTGCAAACAATACTCTCAATGGACACACAAAATTTTTAGAAAATTACAAATCAAGCAAAACAAGGGTTTGTGTTACTGTTGGTATGATGACAACTGGATATGACTGTCAAGATATTCTTAATCTTGTTTTTATGAGACCAATTTTTTCACCAACTGATTTTATTCAGATTAAAGGGAGAGGAACACGTAAATTTGTTTTTGAATATACTGATGAATATAAAGAAGACCATAGGATTGAAAAAGATAAATTTAAACTGTTT
Organism: Candidatus Parcubacteria bacterium; assembly: GCA_023142215.1. Taxonomy (GTDB): domain Bacteria; phylum Patescibacteriota; class Patescibacteriia; order Patescibacteriales; family UBA12075; genus JAGLJW01. Next base: position 226 of record JAGLJW010000064.1, on the reverse strand, counting down.
GATTTTTTTGCTAATTGTGAATATTTTGAAGAGAAATTTGATTATGATGAGGTTATAAAATTACCACCATCAAAAAAGGGTTCTGGTGGAGATGGTGGCGGAGTCGGTGTTGATATTGATGAAATAGAGATTTTTAATCCTGATAAAATAAAAATATTTAAGGAAGAAGCCGTTGGAATAAAGGGAATGAAAGTTGATCGTAAACTTTTTGAAAAAGCCCGTGAAG
>JAGLJW010000063.1 GCA_023142215.1 Candidatus Parcubacteria bacterium | reverse complement strand
TAGAACTAATATTTTAAATTCAAATTCCTATGATGGTATTCAAGGCTTTATTTTCCCAAAAGAAAACTTAACTTACTTTACCTTCCCTAACCATTCATCCCAAGGCTGGACATGTGGTTCTGATACGCAAACAGTTGAGCAGACGCAGGCAGACCAAGATACATGGATGGTAGTAGCCAATGGTTCTAACCCAAGCGTTATTAGTCCATCGTTTGCAAACGGTATTAACACAAATCAATTCAGGACACTTAAATTCAGTGCAAGAGTTGATGGTTCAGGCTCAAGTAGTTCGGGATATATTTGGATTAAAGATGATAATGACAACTGGGAACACGGAATTTATTTCGGAAGCGTGTCTCGTGATTACAGCTATCATGAATACACGGCAAATTTATACGGATCATTTAGTAATTTAGACATTAGTCAAATTAGCATTAAGCTGACTAAAAACGGAGGATATGAGAATTGGATTTTTGATTGGGTGAAATTAATTTCCGATTATTACTATTGGGATTTCACAGACTCCCAATTAGGTTGGACAATTGAAAATATGTTTTTAAACGGTTTTTACGGCGGTTACTTATGGGAAATGAATCCAAGTGATAATGACCCTAAAATTATCAGTCCCTATTTGGGAAATGTTAATGCCGATGATTATTCAGGTTTAAAGATTAGATTTTCAGTTCAAACAAATACAGGGTTAAGCAATAGTGATAAAAAAGGCAAAGTTTTTTTTAGCGTTGCCGGAGGAAGTTTTACTGAAGCAAATTCAGTATCGTTTAACGAAGATGTTGTTTGCGACGGAGTTCAACGTTGGTATACAATGCGTTTAGATTCTAATTCTAATTGGACAGGAGAAATTAACAGAATTAGAATTGACCCAATTGTTAACGGGTTAGCTGATTCTTCCGATATTATCCGAGTAGATAAAATAGAATTTGTTGATGCTGATACTGATTCTAATTTTCCTGACGGAAATTCAGGTGGCGGTATTTACGAACCTGAGGATTTGACAGCAACAACAGTGTCTGCAAGCCAAATTAACCTAAACTGGAACAGGGGTTTAAATCCTCCTGAATACGCTAACTTGCGTTATCGGATTTATCGTAGCGTGAATAATAGTGGATATTATGCCATAACTACTACGGCAAACACAAATTATTCAAACTCTGGGTTAAATTCAGATACGCAATATTGCTATAAGATTACAGCGTATATTAATGATAATGAATCATATTGTTCTGATCAGGATTGTGTTACAACCGATTCAAATAGTTCTTCGCCACCTACTGACTATACCTACTCCACTTCATATATCTGCGATTCTTGGCAATATGGAATAGGAGATGAATATTGGAATTTACAGCCAATTAATGTTAGAACTGAATTCGCTTTCGGAGATACAGCTCAGTTTCTAGTTAAACTAGAAAATGTTTACACAAATCATCGTTTTCGGATGAAGCTTTACCACAATGGATTACTTTTATGTGAACAAACTAACACTTGGTTATATCCAGATTCAAGTCAAGGATGGGGATATTCTAGTTTTACTCCTTATCAGGAGAATTTAGTACACGGCAATTATCAGGCCGTTTTTTATTTGGATATAGAAAATGGTTTTTTTGTTTTAGATTCAAAACAATTCAATGTAAGCGGTTCAGATTATATTTACATTGGAACAACAGTATGCGAAGACTGGGAATATGGTTCATTAGATTATAATTCACCAAATTATTGGAATCTACAAGCAATTAACCCAAAAACAGAATTCAATGTTGGTGAAACAGTACAACTGCTCACCCAATTAAAAGATGTATTCATTGATCATGAATGGAAAATGGAACTTTGGAAATATGATATCTCTCAATGGTATTGTCTATCAGGATGGATGGATGTAGATAATATTAATGGTTGGGGATATTCCAACTTTACTCCATATCTTGAGAATGCTTCCGCTGGAGATTATGAGTTTAAACTTTATCTCAATACAGGCAACGGATTTATTCTCAAAGATACAAAACCATTCACAGTTATATTAAACAATGAAAACATCCCATATTTTGAGGATTTTTCAAATGATAATCATGGTTTTACTTTAGAAGATCATCTTGATACTGCTTCACTATACATCAGTGAAAACGAAGGAATAAACGGAAGTCATTGTTTAATCCTAAACAACACACAAACAGTATCATCATGGCAAATTCAAGCAAAAAAAATTGGTTTTAAGCTAAATCAAGGAACAAGTTATCAAGGAGAAATCAATCTAAAAGCAGATACTCCTGGAATAATCTATATTCTTATCCAAAGAGAAATAGATCCTTGGGATAATATGGGTTTATGGAAAGCAGTCCAAGTAACAACAAGCTGGCAAACAATCAACATAAACTTTATCGCTACAAACAATCCTGAACTTGACCCTGAAAATGTCAGATTCGCCATTCAAGCCGGAGAATTAAGCGGAAAACTTTATATTAATAATATCAGCTTGAATTAACTATTGTTCATTATTAATCATTGTTCATTATTAAAAAAACGAACTCCGACAAATCATTAGATTTGTCGGAGTTTTTATGATTTGTTGGCGTTTGTGGGTATTTGATAATACTGTAATATTAGGGAATTATTTGTAATTTGACAAATTATTTATAAAATGTTATAGTTTAATTATGAATAATCTTAATAATTATATAAAAAAATTGGAGGAGAAATTATGCGAAGAAATATAGGATGGATTTGTATGATTGCATTTGTTATAACTTTTGTTTTGTTTGGATTATTTTTTGTAAATAGCGATGAAGGTGACATATTAGTATGTCAAAATCTATACAAGATGAATCATCAAGAGGCCAAAACATTAGTTGAAGTTCTTGAAGAAAATGATTTTCTTGAGCAACAAACTAAATTTGGAATTAAATTTGACTGATAATTAATTAAACAATTTTTTATTAGTCATAAAGTCTATTATTAATTTTTTAAAAAAAATAATAGGCTTTTTTATTTTTATTTTAAATCATGATATAATTAAATTATTATTAATTAATAATAATTTTTTAAAAATAATTTTGGAAACAAAAGTATGGCTTCATTGCATGATTTGCCAATTAATAAAATTGGTATAATAAATAAAATAAATACTAATGACAATATCAGGGAGCGATTACATAGCTTTGGTTTGATTGATGGAGTTGCAATTAAGCCAATTAAAAATTCTCCTTTAGGTTGTCCTAGAATTTATCGTTGTTTGAATACTAATATTGCAATTAGAAATAAAACAGCTAAATTTATAGAAATTTTATATGAAAAATAATAATGTTATTACTGTTGGCTTGATTGCTAATCCAAACACTGGGAAAACTTCGCTTTTAAACTCTTTGGCGGGTTTAAATTTGCATGTTGGTAATTGGTCAGGTAAAACAGTAGAAAAAAAACAAGGTGTCGTAAATTTTCAAGATCAAAAAATTAAAATTGTAGATTTACCGGGCACTTATAGTATTTCACCTTATAGTAATGAGGAGAAAATTGCTAGAGATTTTTTATTGGCTGAAAATCCAGATGTGATTGTACAAATTATTGATGTTAATTCTTTGGAAAGAAATTTATTTTTAACATTTGAACTTTTAACTTTAAATAAAAAACTTATTTTAGCTTTTAACTTTAATAAAGAAGCAAAAAAGAAAGGGTTAATAGTGGATGTAAAAAAATTGGGAGAAAAACTAGAATTACCAATTGTTGAAATTGAAGCTAATACAGGTGAAAATGAAAATAATCTACTTAAGAAAATTATAGATATACATAATGATAATTTAAGTCAACCTAGCTATCTTAATTCAATAATAAAAGATAAGGAAGATATAAGCCATACAGCGGTGTTTAATTTTGTAAAACAAAATATATTACCTTTTTATAAATCTCCTGAAAAAGATGTCAGAACAGAACAAATAGATTCGTGGTTATTAAATAAATATACTGCATTGCCATTTTTCTTTTTCTTCGTTTATTTAATATTTAAAACTACTTTTGTATTATCTGCTCCATTAACGGATGGAATTAATTATATATTTGATTATTTTTCTGTACTGGTTGGAAGTTTAGCCTTGCCAGCTTTCTGGTCTTCACTTCTTGTTGATGGAATAATTGGTGGTGTTGGTTCAGTATTATCTTTTACACCACTAATTTTTATTTTATTTTTATTAATTGCAATATTGGAAGACTCGGGATATTTAGCACGTACAGTTATAATGCTTGATCGTATATTTCACAAGTTTGGAATATCAGGACAAACTTTCTTGCCAATGATTTTAGGATTTGGTTGTAATGTTCCAGCTATAATGGCTACTCGTACAATTCAACACAAGAAAGAACGTTTGATTGCTATTTTTATTAATTCTTTTATGTCGTGTAGTGCTCGTTTACCAGTTTACGTATTATTTACCGGAATTTTTTTTCCTAAAAATGCTACATTCGTAATTATGATATTGTATTTTGGAGGAGTTTTTATTGGATTAATTGTTAGTTTTATTTTATCAAAATTAATTAAAATTGATGGTGAAAATGCCTTAATATTGGAATTGCCACCTTACCGTTTTCCTTCTATAAAAAATATCTTTAAACATGCTTGGTGGCAAATGAGTATGTTTATTAAAAAAGCTGGAACTTTAATTTTAGGTGCAGTTGTTTTTATTTGGTTATTGGCTAGCTTGCCTTTTGGTGTTGAATATGGATCTTCTGAAAGCTATTTAGGACAAATTGGTCAGTTTATTGCTCCAATCTTTAAACCTTTAGGTTTTGGGCATTGGAGTTTTGCCGTGGCATTAATTTTTGGATTAGTGGCTAAAGAAATTATTATTGGTACTTTGGGTACTCTTCATGGAGTAACAGAGGAAGGATTATTAAGTGTTTTACCAGATCTCATAACACCATTGGGTGCATTTTCATTCCTTGTTTTTATTCTTCTTTATATTCCTTGTTTGGCTGCTGTTGCTACCATAAAGAAAGAATCAGGTAGTTGGAAATTTACAATATTTCATTTCATTACAGTTATTGTTATTGCGTGGTTAGTATCATTTACTATTTTCCAAACAGGATCAGCTTTTGGTTTGTAATAGGTCTATTACCAAACTACAGCATGACCTAAATTCTCATTTTAATAATTCATGAAGAAATATTTGTTAAACACGTATTATAAGATAGATAATAATTTAATTAACAATAAAAAAAATAATAGTTATTCATTGACTATAAAAAATCATAAAATCATTGTCATTTTGAACGAAACGCAGTGTAGTTGAAGAATCCCGTTACAAATGCAACGTTGTGTAATTATTAGGATCCCCGCCTGAACTTGGACGGGCAGGCTTCGGCTATCGCTCAGGATGACTCCTTAGTTGATGAATAGTTACAAAAAATAATATGAAAAAATATAGACAAGCTGCTTTAATTTTAGCAATTCTAACTTTTGTACTTACAACTGGTGTTTCTACGGCTTATGCAAATTCAAGTGAATATGAACAATTAAGAAAATGTAGTGATTTAGCAGAAAAAAGAATTTTAATCTTAGAAGCTTTTGAGAAAAAAGATTATAAATTATGGAAAAAAATCATTGGAAATAATCCAATTTCTGAAGTTGTTACAGTTGATATGTTTGAAAAATTTATAGATGCTAGGGAATTAGCGAGAAATGGAAATTATAATAAATCTTTTAATTTAAGCTGTGAGTTGGGTAATGATTTAGAAAATACTTTTAGACAAATTGCTATAAATAATAATAATTTGTTTGAACAAGTGTATAAAATAATTGATGAAAAATAGATAGTATAAAGTTATTATCAAGAATGGTAATTTCCTGTCATCCTGGAGCTAAAGCGATAGGATCTTATGAATTACGCACAGTTGCAGGATCAATGAGATTCTATCACTACGCATTCGCTCCGTTCCAGAATGACAATGGGATCCTATCGCTTTGGTTCCAGAATGACATGTTGCTATTGCTCCAGAACTTATTTTCAATTTGATTAAGGCATAACATTTTAGAGTTAATGGATAGTTACATTGTAAATATTTGTAAATTTTTGTTATAATAAAGTTATGAATATTTTACTTTTTACATTAGAATATCCACCGTTTAAAGGTGGAATAGCTCATTATTATAGTAATTTAGTGACGCATTATCCTGAAAAAGATAATGTTTTTGTGTTACATAACAATAATCATCAATTATTAAGCAATGATGATAAGTTAAGTTGGTTAATTGCTTTTAAATCTTTATGGCATGAAATAAAAAATAAAGAAATTAAACATGTATTAGTTGGACATATTTTACCACTTGGAACAGTCACATATTTACTTTCAAAAATTTTAAGATTTGAATATAGTGTAATTTTGCACGGAATGGATTTTGTTTTTATGCAAAAGAAAAGTCATAAAAAATTTTTAGGAAAATTAATTTTAAAAAATGCTAAGAACATTTTTTGTGGAAATAAATATTTGTCTGAATTGGTTTTGGAATTTTTAGGTGATAAATTTAAAGATAAAATTGTTATTGTAAATCCAGGATTAAATACAAATGAGTTACAAATTATAAACAATGAATTGCAAATTAATTTGAAAAATAAATATGATTTAAATAATAAGTTTATTTTATTTAGTATTGGTAGATTGGTTGAGAGAAAAGGCTTTGATAGAGTTATTGAAGTAATGAATGAATTGCAAGATGTAAATATTAAATATGTGCTGATTGGAGATGGTCCAAACAAAGAAAGAATTGATAAAATGATTGGTGATAATAAAAATATTATTTTTATTAATGAAAAAGTTTCAGATGAAGAAAAAAATGCTTGGTTTGATATTTGTAATGTTTTTATAATGCCATCACGAAATATTGATGGTGATTTTGAAGGATTTGGGATTGTCTACTTGGAGGCAAATCTGCATAAAAAACCAGTAATTGCAGGTAATTCAGGAGGTGTGTCCGATGCTGTTTTAAATGAAATAAATGGATTATTAATTAATCCTGAAGATAATACAAAAATAAAAAATGCTATATTGACATTATTTGACGATGAAGTATTATGTGAAAAATTAGGCAGTCAAGGAAAGAAAAGAGTTCAACAAGAGTTTAGTTGGATAAAACAGATTAAAAAAATAAGTGATAGAATTAATTAATAAATTTTAAATTATGATATCAATAATAATTCCAGTATATAATCAAGCTGACAAGATTGATAAATGTTTGGATAGTATTAAAAATCAAACTTACACAAATTATGAGATTATTATAGTTAACGATGGATCAACAGATAATATTTCTGATGTTTTAAATAACTGTAAAAATAAGTTTGAAAAAATTAATATAATTAATCAAGAAAATAGTGGAGCTAATGTCGCTAGAAATAGAGGTGCACAAGAAGCTATTGGTGAATATATAATTTTTTGTGATGCAGATTTAGTTTTGAGAAAAGATGCACTTGATTTAATGCTTAAAACTTTAAAAGAAAATTCAGATGTGAGCTATGTTTATCCTTCACATAAATTTGGTAAAAAACTATTTAAGCTTTGGGAATTTAATGCAGAAAAATTAAAGCAAATGCCATATATTCATACTACGGCTTTAATTAGAAAAGAGCATTTTCCGGGATTTGATGAAAATATAAAACGTTTTCAGGATTGGGATTTGTGGCTTACAATGCTTGAAAATAATTATAGAGGAAAATGGATTCCAGAAGTTTTATTTACAATAATTGACACTAATGCCACGATGAGTTCATGGCTACCAAGTTTTGCTTATAAATTATTTCCATTTTTACCAAAGGTTAAAAAATATAAAGAGGCTATGAATATTATAAAAAGAAAACATAGAATAAAATAACATATAATTTTTATTAATCTACTGTCATTGCAGAAGTCTGAGAGTGACATGGCAACAATACTGTCATTGCGAGGAGGAGCTAAAGCGACAACGTGGCAATCCCGTGAATTACGCAGAGTTGCTTGATTAATGAGATTGCCACGCATTCACTTGCAATGACAATAGTGTAATTATTTGTGTTTAAAAATAAAATTATGAAAATTGAAACAAAAGTAATAATAATATTTATAAGTTTTTTATTAATTGCGTTTTCTGCTTATCAATTTAATAAAAGTACAAATACTGTTTTAACTTTTGATTCATCATCAGTTTCTATTAATGATAAAATAATTAAAGTAGAAATTGCAGATGATTTATTTAAAAGAACGAAAGGATTGAGCAATGTAATCAAATTAGAAGAAGATGCTGGAATGCTTTTTAAATTTAATGATAAACAAATTAGATCATTTTGGATGAAAAACATGAACTTTAGTTTAGACATTCTCTGGATAGATGGTAATAAGATTATTAAAATTAGCAAAGATTTAAAACCAGAAGGCGATGAACCAAAAAATAAATATTTTTCTTTATTACCTGTTGACTATGTTTTAGAACTTAATGGTGGGTATTGTGATAGAAATGAAATCAAAGTTGGTGATGAAATAAAATATTATTTTGATTAATTGTTTATTATTTCTACATTTCTCCTGTCATTTTTGTATTTTCTTGTCATTTCGAATCCCTTTAGGGTGAGAAATCTCTTTAATATGAATAGTGCGAAATAGTTATGCCTGTTAATGATTAGTGCTGAAGGGATTTCTCACCCCACAAAGGGGATTCGAAATGACAAAAATGAATATATTTCTTGCAAATTTATTTTTGAAATAACTTTATATTACATATAACTAAAAATATGCAAAATTTTTTAAACAAAAATCTAATAAAAAAAACTTTATTGATACTATTTTTTATAGAGTTGCTATCTTTTTTATCACATGTTTTTCCTTCACTAAATATTGTATCTTTTTTTATCTTAATAATTTTTACTTTAATTTTATCTATAAAAGATTTAAAATATGGAGTAATTATTGTTTTAGTTGAATTACTTATTAGTTCCAAGGGTTATCTATTCTATTTAGAATTTGATGAAAATAAATTTCCAATACGAATTGCTTTATGGGGAATTGTGATGTATGTTTGGTTTATTCAGGAAATTTATAACTTTATTAAAAATAAAAAAATAGATTTATCGCAGTATGATAAAAAATATATTTATTATTTAATAGGATTATTAGTTTTTGTTCTGTGCGGTATTGTGAATGGTTTTTTAAATAATAATTTTAAGTCTAATATTTTCAATGATGTGAATGCTTGGTTTTATTTTCTATTAATTTTTCCAGTCTTAAAAACACTTAGCACAAATGAAAATAAAAAATTATTTTTAAATTATTTTTTGATTGGTACTTCTTGGACAAGTTTAAAAACATTATTTTTATTTTATCTTTTTACGCATGATTTTAGTTTTTTGGGGCTTGTTTATAAATGGATAAGAGATACTGGTGTCGGCGAAATTACGAGAATGCAAGGTGGATTTTATAGAATATTTTTCCAAACTCATATTTTTATAATTTTAGCTTTCTTTATTTCTTTTAATTATCTTCTTGCTTTATATAAACAAAAGACGAAATATCACAACCTTTATATTACATTTTTTGGATTAAGCGTATTATTTTTATCTGTTAATATTTTAAATTTTTCTAGAAGTAACTGGCTTGGAATTTTATTTGGGTTTGTAATGTATACATTAATAATTTTTTGGGTTCATGGAGTAAAGAATTTATTTTATTATTTTAAAAATATTTTTAAAGTTTTATTTTTTAGTTTTATTATTTTTTATTTAATTATTGAATTT
>JAGLJW010000062.1 GCA_023142215.1 Candidatus Parcubacteria bacterium | reverse complement strand
TGTTTTGTGCGTAAGGTGAGTTATTTATTATTATACTTACTATAACATTTTTCAAAAATCGTTTCAAATAAATTTACTTATAATAAAAAATAAAAAAGACAAGAATCATAATTCTCGTCTTTTTATTCTATTTAACCTGGCAATCTGGACAACTAGAATCTTCTTTGCTAGGATTACATTTTCCGTCACATACTCCCTTAAAGCAACTAAGACAAGGATCTTCTATGATGGGACAATCTGCATCATTTGCATAACTACATAATGGTCCGCAACATCCATCAACAAAACCACAAGTTGGCCAATTATTACTGCATGAAGCTGAACATGTTCCTGCAGCAGTACAAACATCCTCTGTACATTCATTATCATCATCACATTCTAAAACTGGTACGCTACAAGCTCCTCCACAACAAATTCTATCCATATCTATACCACACATTGTATTGTCAGAAACTGGATCATTAGAACATTCTCCTGTTGTTGTATTGCATGTGTCTGTAGTACATTCATTATCATCATCGCAGTCTGCACTATTCAAACATCCACCTGCATAGTTTACAGCTGCATAAGCGTCAATTATTCCATGTCCATAATACTGATCCCAACCATCAGTTCCTAAATCAACAGCTGTGTTATATAGTGCTTCTTTTACATTATCAACTGTATAATCTGGATTTTTTTGTAAAATTAAAGCCACAGTTCCTGCTACATGCGGAGCTGACATTGATGTTCCTGACATATTTGCATACCAATAATATCCACAATTTCCAGCAGCTACGCAAGAATAAGTTGATAATATATCAACTCCAGGTGCTACTAAATCCAAAGTAGAGCCATAATTTGAAAAAGATGCTCTTGCCCCTAATTTATTCACAGATCCTACAGCGATAGCTTTACTGGCACAAGCAGGAGAGCTAACTCCCTTATTATCATTTCCCGATGATACTGTAACAACCAATCCTTGCTCAACAGCCCAATTAACCTTTGCGGCTAATGGATCAGTATCACAATGTCCATCGTAATTTTCATATCCAAGACTCAAATTAAGAACGTTTGCTTTTTCTCCTGTTGCCCATTCAATGCCTGCTATAATATCACTCTCAACACAAGAGCCATTTTTATTACAAACTTTACCTACTATAATTTCAGCCCCTGGAGCTACACCAGTAGCATAGTTATTTCTTATTCTATAAATGCCATCAGCTGTAATAATTCCTGAAACATGAGTACCGTGTCCATGATTGTCATTATTGTCAGGTTCTCCAGTAAAATTTTCAGTTAAAATTATGCTGTCACTTAATTCTGCATGAATACTATCTACGCCTGTATCTAAAATAGCAACCTTTACTCCAGCACCGGTAATTCCTCCAACTGGAGGATTCATAGCCCAAACATCATCAGCATTTATTTGTTTGTCTGCTTTTAAATCTGTTATTTGAAATATTCTATCTTCTCTAGCATTGCCATTTGCTATTAATTTCTTAGCAACTTTTGGAGAACATTCATAAGCTACGGAATCATTCATTTTTTGTTTTTGTTTACACCCTTTCACCCAATAAGAAACTTTATTTAAAAAATTTGGTGTTGAAACAATAATTCTGCCATTCTCTTTTGGTGCTTTATTTATTTTCTGTGGAATATCAGCATTAAGCTGTTTAACTTTAATTGGTTTTTTTGTTGCTAAATCATTTGGAGATGCAACAACTACACCTATCGCAGTTGAAGCTAATAAAACTGCAATTAAAGTTAATAAAATGAAATGTTTTTTCATAATTCTATTGATAATCAATGTTTTGTTTTCAATGATTGTTAATTAATAATTAATAATTTTATGTTTTTAATTTTACCATAAAAATAGAAATTTACCAAACAGTGTAATTATTAACCAATTGGACAATTATTTTAATTGTGTTCATATTAATATTAAAGATATTGCCAATATTAGCTTATTTACTTGAATTATATGGTACTTGTGGTTTTAAATTGACTATGTTATAATTATCTCATAAATGGTTTGAACAAAAATATTATGAATAAAAAATATATTAAAAAAATTGTTGGAACATCAATTATATCTGTTTTCATTTTATCTCTTACTTTAGTTGGATATACTTACGCACAAGCCCAAGGTAAAGGAGATGATAATAAAGCATATAAACTCAGCGGAAAAGTAACAAGCGAAAACGCATGTGGCACTCTTGAACTTGATACTGATGGTGATAATGTTACTTTTGAAATAAATGATAAAACTACTTTTACTAGAGGTTTAAGTTGTGGTGAGATTAAAAATGGTGATTCTGTTCATATTATTTCTAAGAGAAACAATAATGGCGTTACAGATTATATCGCTAAAGTTGTTCAAAAAGATAATGGTGCTGGATACGGTAGAGATTGGTAAAATAAATAAAATATTTCAATATAAAAAAACTTCATAATATATGAAGTTTTTTTTAGAATTGTACAAAATATAAAACTATGAATCAATGTAATAATTTACATTTGTCATTTCGAATCCCTTTAGGGTGAGAAATCCCTTTAACATTAATTATATACCAAATACAGGTTATTTGTACTATTTATATTGAAGAGATTTCTCACCCTAAAGGGATTCGAAATGACAAAATAGCAACTGCTTGTATGTTAACTTTAATATAAGATATCTAATTAAAGTTAACATACAAGCAGTTACACAAAATAGTCTTTTTATTATTCTAAATTCTTTATTTTATAAACAGCTATATCCTTATCATTAAAAATTTGTTTCAACATCTCAGTATCATTCAAGAAATTATAATCCTTCCAATTGTATATTTTTAAAACCAATATATGACTAATATTTTTTTGTGCTAAAAAATCTCTATAATAATCAAGTTGTTTTTCTTTGTTAGTTATACTTGCAATAACATCATCCCATTCTTCTTGTTTTGTTTCCTGCAAAAATATACTTTCTAAATTTCTGCCAACTACCACATTAAAACTAAAAAACGTACAAGCTGGATTAGCTATTCTTTTATTTCCAGCAAAATCAAGACGAGGGTAACCATACCAAGGTAGAACTAACACATTTTTAGTTTCTTGATTATTAGAAAGCATTTCTTCAACTGTTCCCCAACTATCTGGATATTTATAGCTTTGCAATTGTTCATCAAAAGAATTAAAAATTCCCAGTGTTGATAAAAATATTATTAAGATTACAGCACACGCGACTATTAATTTTGAAAATGATAAAAGTTTCTTCTTGAAAGGATGTCCACAAAGTTCAAAGAAATATTTCATTCCAACTGGGATTAATAAAGCATAGCTAAAAGCTAAAAGTCCAACTAATTTTTCAGTTTCTCGCAGACCTTTAAATCCCGGCATTATATTATAAAAAATATCTACAAAAAATTTACTAAACTCGCTGCCATATCCAACTGCTAAAATAAAAATTGGTATAAAGCTAATTGTCAAAATGTAACCCAGCAAATTTTTCTTTTTTATTAAATAAACTGAACCCAAAACTGAAAAACTAATAAAAAATATTGTTAATACCCACCAAGCACTAAATATATCTTTCGGTAAAAAATATGCTGTACTCCAAAAACCATATAATGATAGAACATTAAAATACACACCAAAACGAGTATCTGTTACAGTTTCAAAAGCTTCAAAATCATTTTGACTTATTTTAGAAAATGTTCCAGCATCGCTCCAAAAACCAAAAAGCCAAAATGAATTAAAAATCACAATAGTAAATATGACTGCTAATAATTGTTTAAAGAAACTTAATTTTAATAAAACTTTTAATTCTTTTTTCTGCCAAAGATATATCAAACCACTAAATCCTAAAAACAGATATGAAATATAAGCCCAATGCATACTTAACATCGGATACAAAACTAATAAAACAATTAACTTGATTTTATTCTTTTTGCTTTTGTTTTTTAAGAATTGTAAAAACAAAGTAACAACTAATGGGAAGATTGCATAGCCAAGAAATACTTTCCAATGTCCAGCAAGAAATCGTTCATAAACCCACGGATTAAGCATATAAAAAAGTCCTGCCATAAATGCAAGTAATCTTTCAAATTTATTAAATCTAGCCAAACCATACATCAAAGCTCCTGATAGAAAAAATATAATTCCCAAAAGCATTTTTTGTATCACAAAAACAGGTATTACAAAACTAAGTAATTTAAATAAAAGTATAAATGGAAATCCGACATTAATATTTGATGAATAATCAGAGATTTGAATATTTGGCGCCCAAACCATATCTAATAAAAATAAAAAACCATCATTAAAAAATGGCTTCATTATCAATATTGCAATTACAGCGTATAAAATGTATATTAAATATTTTTTCATAATATATAACTTTAGCTCCCGCCGTAATATTACTTCTGTGCATTTAAATTCTCCTTTTTAAGATTAACAATGTGATGTCTAGTTTTTATGATTGTTTTATGATTTGTTTTTTTATTTTTATTTTCTTTTGATTTTTTTCTTTTTTCTTTTTCTTCCTCTTTGTATTCAAATATTTGCCTGACTACACCTATAACTAAAAAATAATAAGCCCAAACCGCAACTTGCTCAGCCCAAATCTCTCCTTTAAATAATATATCTTTATTAAATAAAGTCAATAATATCGGAATACAAACCAAACAAACTAGAGCCAAGGCAATTGATACACGCGAATCCATCCTCCAATATATTATAGCAATAATAAAACCAATAAAAAACAAGGGTTCACCTGACACATCAAATAATAAACCAAATACTACAGCATACAAAAATAATATTAGTACACCTAGCCAATCAGTATAATGCGACCAAAACCAAGCTTTCTTACTTAAGCTAAAGACATCTTTTGGTACAAAAATATAATTTTTTAATTTAAACATAAAATATATTTCTTATATCAACAACAATTTGCTTGGTTATTTTTTCAAAATCAGGTAAATCTTTCACCAATGAAGCTAATTGTGCTTACCAATATTTTTTAAATTGACTTAAATGTTTTTGGTTTATTTGATATATCAATTTTTTATCTATTTTCCTATAATCGCATTTTTTATTAAACGTTTCTTTGATAAGTTTTAAATCTAAATTCTTATTTTTCAATATATACCAAATATCAAACAAATCTCTATTTCTTGGATAAGTTCTAATAAAAGAGACAGCCATAAATTTATCAACAATAATTTCTTCTAATTTAACAGTATTTATGCTTGGCTCTCCAAAAATAAGATTGTCAGAATACGAATGAAAAATCACTTGTTTTACGGGTTTAATAAAAATCTTGTCCGCAAAAGATAAGTCTATTTTTATTTTTGATATTCCTTTAACGCTTTGAAAATGAAGCAATCCTTTAAAGGCTTCTTCTCCATATTCTTCATGCTCTTTAACAATTTTAAAAAAATTCAAAGTAGTTCCGAAATCTTGATTAGCTTGTTTGCAAATTCCTTCTAACACTTTTTGTATTTCTTTTTCGTTTTTTAATGTTCTATTAGTTAGGGTAAAATCCAAATCTTCCGAAAAACGATAATCATCAAAATAACATTTTTTAAGAGCAGTCCCGCCACGAAAAACCCAATCTTTAATTCTTGGATTTTTTGAAATCATTTTAAGTGCAATCCCTAAATGATAATCTTTTTCTATAATATTCGGATCAACCCCACTTTCCGATGCTTTTTGATAAATTTCCTCTTTAGTAATCATGTTATGTTTTTTTCCATTCTAATAAATCTTTTTGTGCGATATTAATTTTTATTTTCCATTTTGAATTTTTTACAATATTTTTATCCTCAATAAGTGGCTCAAGTAAAATATAATTAGGATTAATAATAAGTTTTTTAATTTTATTTAATTCTTTTTGATTAGATACTTCTAATAATTCCAGAATAAACCCAAGTCTTTTTAGTGCTGGTTGTCCCATTTTTTGAGCATAAGAAATAATATTTTTTGGTTGATTATCTTGGTAAAATTGATAAATTCCTTTAATTGCTTCTATGATTCCGCCTCCATATTGTGAATATATAAGACAGTCCACCAATGTTTTCTCAGGATTGGTTATACTTACTTGATGATTAGCAACCCAAATTTTAGTAATGCCAAAAAATCTTTTACCAGTAAGCTTAACAAATTGATAATTATTATTTAATATTATTTTATTACGTTTTTTCAGACTTTTAACAGTTTGAATGTATGTTTTATTGGGCAGTTGTTCAGTAAGTCCCCAATGATTAAGTGCTGACCAAAATGAAATTGCGTATGGTTCAATCAAATTCGCTCCAATCCAGAAATTATTAGTTGTCCAATTTTCTTCATATCCTTCTGGCACATATAAATAGATTCCAGACTTTAACGGCGCTAGTCTTTTTTCTTTTACTATTCTAGAAATTATCACCCTGATTGCGTTCTGATTAGAACTCCCTGAGATTTTTAAAATTTCCTTAAATGAATAAATTTCTTGTCTTTTCTTGTTTAGTTCAGATAGTATTTTTTCTCTTATACTTGTTTTCATATAATTTAATATTAAAAAGTAGTTTATTAACAATATTGTTAATAATTGTAGCACGAATGTTAAGAAATACCAAAAAATATCCCCAACAATTAATCAACTATACCTATAAAATTTAAAGTGATTAAATAGTAAGTTAATAGTTAAATGTTAATAGTTAATAGTTGATTTACAGACTTTTGACTTTCTAACTTTAGACTTTATGGACTTTCTGACTTTTGACTTATTTACTTTAGACTTATTTATTTTCTGACTTTAGACTTTTTTCGTCTTCTTATAAAATCCCATCCCAAAAACCCAATACATCCAATAAATGTTGTTCCTGATATTAATAATCCTAGATAAAACCATTTTTGCGGAAAAAATTCTATCACCATTTCTATGTCGTATGTGCCATCATCATTTAATGTGTAGACGAGGTTTATGTTGTTACCACGTTCATTGTTGGGACGTTATTCATGGTAGAGACGTTGCAATGCAACGTCT
>JAGLJW010000061.1 GCA_023142215.1 Candidatus Parcubacteria bacterium | reverse complement strand
TTCTATGCACGGGCTTAAGACCGTCTCTAGCATCTGGCAAAGCACGGGATACAATAACACTCATGGCATAATCCAAATAAGATTTTCTCATTTCCTGACTAATCGGAAGTGGTTCAATCATTCCATATTCAGTTTTTTGTTTTTCTTTAACAATCAAGTGAACGGGTTCTGTAACTTTTCCATTTTTATTGTTTTGTTCAGAATTTTCTGAAATATTTTTTGTATTTTTTTTATCTGATACCATATTATTTATTAATCACTTATTAATTTGACCGTCTCTGTTGAACTTGAAATAAATTCTGTTTCAAATTCATTATTGTTCAAAGTAGAACTTGCTATACATTCATCAGAAGTTGAGGCTAAAGACAAATCTGAGCTTGAAGCTAAAACTAAAGTTGATGTTGAATTATTAAACTTATCTAAAATATCTTGTTTCAAGTTATTGACTATTTTTTGTTTATTTTCATCATTACTTAAAATATTATCTGAAATAACTACTGGTTCTTTACTTTGAAAGCTTTCATACTCAAATTTTATGTTTTCTATACTTTCATTAATCTCTGCGACAACGTCACTGAATCTTCTGGTTATTGAATTATTATCTACTTTATTTGCCTTAAAAAATGCTTTTTTTGCACTGGAAAACCAAATTAATGTTGTTAATAACATAAAAAATATAACACCGAAAAACATAAAAAATTTTTTATCCCTTTCTTCTTTGTTTTTATGGTTAATATTTTTATTTTTTGACATAAAACAACAAAAAGCTGTTAATAAACACACTTTTAGAGGTTATTACCAAACACTAATTTGTCCCGAATCTTCAATCTTTTAATATAAACTACTTTAATACTAATTAAACATTATCAGATATTTCCATTAAAGTAAAGGTATTTTCGTTTTTTTTATTATCTGTTATAATTAAAGTAGTTAATCAGCTAAAATAAATATTATGAATCTTTTTGTCATTGGAACTATTATTTTTATATCAGTAGTTGTTATTATAATTATTAGCGGAAAATTACAATAAAAAAATACTTTATTTTTTAAAGTATTTTTTTTATTTAAAAACTAAACTTGTAAAATTACCAATTCCATATCATCTTGAGGTAAATCTTTTTTTGTAATCTTTAATTTTAATTCTTCGGTTGGTTTTAATCCAATTTCTCTAACAAATTTATCAACCCCACTAATATCATCAATCTTTAAACCATCAATTTTATAATGCATTGGAATAATCATTCTTGGTTCAATTTGGTTTATTACCTTTACTGCATTTTTTGCATCTAGGGTGTATTTTCCACCAACTGGAACCAATAAGATATCAGTGCCTGATAGAATTTCCAATTCTTTACTATGTAAAAGATGACCAAGATCACCTAAATGAGTAATTGTAATTCCCTCCACTTCAATTCTAAAAATAGTATTTTCACCAAATTCTTCACCATTTTTATCATCATGAAATGAAGCTATTCCGTTAACAAAAACTCCTTTTACATCATATTCACCTGGTGCATTTATTACAAATGGAGATCCTTTTATAGCTTCAACATTATTATGGTCATCATGCTGAGTATGGCTTATAGCACAAATATCAGCATCAAAATTTGGAACTTTTAGCCCATATTTTTTAGTAAAGGGATCTATAGCAATTGTGATATTATCAATACCAACTTTACTTTGAATTTTAAAACAAGATTGTCCAAGCCATGAAATTATCATAAGTATAAAATTAAATTATTAAATTAACTTAAATATATAAAAAATATTAAAATTAGTCAATCTGAGCATATCAATTAAAATAAAATACAAAATACAGAAACATCAGAATGGAATAATTGAAAAGCATGAACCATTTATTAGACCAGGCTATTCCTGAAAAATGGAATTTAGAAAAAGGCCATAGAATCGGTGTTGGAAAAAATTTTGCATTGTGTGTAAAAATATCCAACATAATATGTAAGCCCCAACCAGTAAATACCAAAGCTAAAAATTCTAATTGAAATAATTTTAGTAAGAAAAAAATTCCAATAAATATAACTAAACTATGTGTAAAGTTGTATAATTTAAAAACAAATTTTGGAAAAACTGATAGCGGTGGATCAGTATAATACATTACTTTTCGAATAAAACCTTTTCCCAGTATTGCTATAAAACTAATCAAATCTGGAGCAACACCAAAAAGAATGGCTAAACTCCGTTGTTGAATTGGCAATTCTTTAAAAACTAAATTTGTCCACAAAGCATGAGATAAAATATCCATAAATTATTACGGGTCTTGTCGCTAAACTACAGTTTTGGCAACAAACCCATTACCAGCCTTTCTTTTTATTACCATTATCAGCTGCGTTAATTTGTGCTTCTTGTTTTGATTTCCCAATTCCTTTAACAATCAGTTCATCTCCAAGATATAATCCAATTTCAAATTCTTTATCATGATCTGGACCATCTTCTTTAATCACCTTGTAATGAGGGGTTATTTTATATTTTTCTTGAGCCATTTCCTGAAACTTTGATTTTGGATCCCAATATAATTTTTGATCCAAAATATCATCTAATTTCAAAATCATCCTCTTATTAATAAATTTTGTAGCTTCCTTAATTCCCTTATCTAGATAAATAGCCCCGATAATCGCCTCAACTGCATTAGCTAAAATATAACTTCTTGCTTTTGAATTTTTATCTTTAGCTTCACCTTTGGAAAGATGTATAAAATCATCTAGCTTTAATTCTTGTGCAACAATTGAAAGCATTTTAGTATTAACTAAACTTGCTCTCCAATTTGTTAATTCTCCTTCTGGAGTATCAGGATAATTTTTAAATAAAAATTCTGTCACAACAATTTCAAGCACAGCATCTCCTAAAAATTCAAGTCTTTCGTTGTGTCCTAATTCAAATTCAGGATGTTCATTTAAATAAGACCTATGAACATTTGCCTGATGAAGTAAATCAGCATTTTTAAATTTAAAACCAATAACCTTTTCAAGTTCTGAAAAGTTTTTCATATCTCTATTAAGAAGTAAACAGTCAACAATAAACAGAATTTTTTCTACTCATTCTTCACGGTTTACTAAATTACTAAATTAGCGAAAATAAATGTAAAATATACAAATAAAATTAATATTTATTTGGCAACAGTCCCTTATTGTAAGTCTTTATAAATAGCCCCTAATACCCCATTTACAAATTTACCAGATGCTTCCGAACCAAAAGTTTTTGCAATTTCAATAGCCTCATTGATTGCTACTTTTTCTGGAATATCATCATTAAAAATCATTTCATAAACACCAATTCGCAAAATATTTCTATCTACTATTGTTATTTGCTCAAGTGGCCATTCAGTAGCATATTTAATAATATAAGAATCGATTTCTTCTAAATTATCAATTACACCTTGTATTAAATTACAAACAAATCCTTGATCATTAAACCTAGGAGCAAAATTAGAAAAGATACCTTTAATATTTTCATCAAGATTTTTATTGTTTTTTCCTTTAAAATCCCAAAGAAAAAGGGATTGCATTGCAATAGTGCGAGCTAAATGGCGATTAGACATTTTTTTATTAGCTTTTTAGCTTATTAGATTGTTAAAATCTGTAATACATTAAAAAACTAAACGATTTGATAAAATAAATTATTTAATTTCTTTTTTTGTATCTGTTTTAGCTTCCATGTTTACAACTTCACGACCCTTATATGTTCCGCAAGTACTACAAACTTGATGAGGAACAATTTGTGCTCCACATTTTTCACAATTAACTAAAACAGTCGATTTTAAAGCATGATGAGATCTTCTTCTCCCAGCTGAAGCAGGTGTTCTTTTCTTTTTTGGTACTGACATATTTAAAATTTAAAAATCAAAATGCAAACTGCAAAAAGATTTTATTTACTTAATAATCTTATTATAAATCAAAAAAATCTATTTATCAATAGATATCAATTTTTCATGTTTACTATCTATTTATAACATATTTAAATATTTTGTCAATATTTGTCTTAATCACTCATATTGTAACTGCTCACTAATCATAAAAGTCATCCTGGGCAATAATTAAAGGATCTCGTAAAATAAGTGACTTCCTTTGATTAACGGGATTCTTTGCTCCCCCGCCAGCTAAACAGGTCATTTAGAATAACAATGGCTCTATAACTTTTTATAGTCAATAGATTTGAATGCACAATTAGCGTTTTGACAGAATTTTATTTGTGGATAACTTTTTTATTTTATAATGTTTTTCAACTATTCAACAAACTTTTAACTAATATTAGTCATTTGACATATTATTTGTGTATGCTATTATATTAATAAGGATTGAGAGTTAGTTAAAGTTTTTACGGGAATAGAGTTTAGAGCTGATGAGTATAGTTTTGCTTCTTAATTAGAGAATTAAAACCATACTCACCAACAAAAAACTCTATACACAAACCCAAACAAAACTTCAACCAACACAAACACTCAATCCTTTTTTCTTTTTTAAAAAATTTTATAGTAATAAAAAACCACACAATTAATAAAATGTGTGGTTTTTAATATAATTTTAAAATTATTTTCTTTTTTTCTTATCTTTAATATTGATCTCTTTTTCAACATCTTCAATCTCTTTACTAATAAATTCTTCCGAAATATCTAAAGATTCTTGTAATTTTTCTTTTACTTTTCTTTCAGATTCTGACAAACCTGGCTTTCTGTCGGCTAATTGAATTAACTCGTCAACTTCCTCTCTAAGTGCTGAAAATATTTTTCTTAATTTCATTTTTACCTCCTCGGTTTCACTTTTGATTCTAAGCTTTTCTATTCTGAAAGATTTCTTTAAATATAAAATATAAGCAATTAATCCAGCAATTATTATTAAAAGCAACAATATTATCAAAAATCCATAAGAATCAATAATTGACGGAGAAACTACAATTAAAATTTTACTGGCACTATCATAACTTTGTGCACCTCTATTATCTACAACCCTCGCTGTAATTTCATAACTTCCCTTTTCTAAAATTCCTTTATGAAAATATGACCAATTTCCCTCATCATCAGTTTTTGTAGAATATTCTTTTGGTTCTCCGTCACTGCCAGTAATTGATATTTTGATAGTTACTTGAGGATAAAATGACTTGCCTTGAATTACTAGTTCTTCTTTTTTGTTAATCTGTTCTGGAATACTAGTAATAATAGGACTCTTGAGCGGAGTAACAATAAAATTAATTGATGAAGATGCTACGTTGGAAGCTCTATCAACAGCTATAACTTGAGCTATATGATCACCTGGAGCTAAAATACCTAATTGATAATAACCATCTTTAACACTGCTTGGAGCAACTTTTTCTGTTTTATTATCAATCTTAATATTATAATAATCTATACCAGAAGATGCATCTTCAACTTTGAATTTCAACTTTGGTGCTGGTTCTGTTTCGTCTCCACCATTATCAACTTTTAATTTAAAACTATTTGGCGGAGTTGAATCAATTAATAATTTTCTATGAGCAATTTTACTCCAACCATTTTTATTTTGATATTTAATATGAAAATAGTGTTCACCATCTTCTTGTTTTTCAAATATGTATGTTTCCACAATACCATCAGAAGTTTCTCCAGGATTTGAATCAGCTTCATCGGTAATACCAAAACTTACACCTGTTAAATCAGCTAAAACTTTCCAATTAAATTCCGGCTCATTATCCTGATACCAAACATCTTCATCTGGATGTGTTTTTGATTCTACATCTGGTAATGGTGGTAATATACCAGTCGCTTTTGGCTCTTCCTTCTCTTCCTCTTTCTTCGGTTTCACTTTTGGCTTTGGTTCTTCTTTCTTTGACTCAATAATAGAAAATTTAGCACTCCCTAATCCAGAAACAAGATCTGCAAATGGAGGCCCAGCCTGAATAGCTTTTCCAGAAGTAAAAGAAACTGTAGCTTCTCCAATTTTTTTAGCCTTAAAACTTATATTAAAAATTGCTCCTGCAGTTCCTGTATAAGCACTTGGTGATCCTCCTCCATATGAAATACTCCCCCCAGAGCTAATCGGCTCTTTAGTCCATAAATTGAATACAGATCCTGTTTTTGTTATACTTAGCAAAGTAAGTAAATCTGTATCATATTTTATGGAGCCATCCGAAGCATTTATGCCTATTCCACCGCCACTATTAACCATTGCTTTTACTGTAAAAGTTTTACCGATTTCAAAAGAACCACTAGATGGCGACAAAAATAAAGTAGCCCCAGCAGCTTTTACGCTAGCAAAAGGATAAAATAATGTTAGCACAAAAACTAACAATGTTAATTTAAAAATATATTTCATAATAACCTGTCATTTAATCATCACTAATAACAATTTTTTTCTTACCATTTTGTAATCTAAGTAATGGTAAATGTAAAATCAAAATTCCTTTTTTAAACTTAGCTTCAACTTCAGGGACATTAATTTCTTGTGGTAAAATAATTTGTCTGTAAAATGGTCCCCACTCACATTCTGTTCTAAGTTGTTTAATCTTAACTTCTTCAGAAACTAGTTGCGGTATGTCTCTAACACCTTTAATAGTAACTACATCATTTTCATTCTCAATACTAATATCCACATTCTCAGCTTTAACACCAGGAATTGGAGCAACAATAATAATTTCAGATGCAGTCTGAAAAATATCAACCTCTAATTGCAAAAAGCCAGAATTCTCCTTATTATCTGGTGCAATCTCTTTTGGCTCATCAGAAACAGGATTCTCAGTTTTTACTTTTAATTTATCTAAAAATGACATAATTATATATTTAAAATTATTTATAAACATATTATAACATAATATAATAAATCTACAAAATATTTTTTAAAGTAATACTTACCAAGACCACAAAATTAGCTGACCTTATTGTCATTGCGAGGAGTCGGAGCGACATGGCAATCTCCTTAGCTAGACTTATGCTCCTTAATTTATGAGATCCTATCGCTCTAGCTCAGGATGACAAGAAATTGTCAATAAATAATTACTTTTAAAATTACCCTGTCCAATAATACATCATAATACTAAAATCAGTTAATTCAACTTCTCCATTGTGATTTTGATCGGCACAAGCATCATCTGTACCCCAATAATAAAGTAAAATTGAGAAATCTGTAATATTAACTTTTCCGTCCTGATTTAAATCAGCATTTGCACATATTCCATTATCACCCTGGACTACTCCAATTGATACGTTAATAATTTTTCCAAAATCACTATAATTAACACCCTCAATTTTTACTCTTGCTTTTAACATATAAGAACCTTTTTCAATGCCCTCAGTATCAATTAAAAAATTCCACTTACCCATATTGGTACTTATTCCCTCCGTCTTTATTACATCTTCCTCTCTTATTCCTTCTTGATCGTTTTTATAAAACCAGACTTCAACTTTACTATTAGGAACAGTTTCACCAAATAATTCTAACTTTTCACCAGCTATTACTGTTGTTTTATTTGTTGCTATTGTTGGTGCTAAAATAATATCAGACACTGTTGATTGTGTTCCTTTCTCCACAAAAAAAGTTGTTGTAAAAAGTAATGACTCTCTATTTTGTGTATCACTAGAACGTAAACCGAAAGTATAAGTTCCCTGATTTAAATCTTCTAAAAATGCACCAAATTTAGCTTGAAAATTTGTTGCTGCCTTTCCAATTTCTACCCCATCTTTTAAAATTACCACATCCATACCTGGATAGCCCCAACCTTCTAAAATTACGCCTGGTACACCAAGAGGAGGTGGATATGGTAAATAAACACCACGTCCTGTTTCATCTCCTGTGGTTATACCAATTCCTCCTCCACTGCCTCCACCTGAACCGCCACCACCACCTGAACCAGTATCACCAGTGTCACCAGTGTCATCGCCATCATCCCCTGTGTCTTCTCCACCGTCGCCGTCGTCGGTATCTCCCGTCCCTCCTTCAACGGATGAAATTGAAAATTCAATTTCATAATCAACACAATCTTCTTCAATATGAATTATAGTTGAAGAAACTTCAGTTGTTGTACTAGATCCATCAAAAACTTCTATCATTGTAGTTGTAGAAATATCATAATGACACCTAGTTATTTCATCTTCTACTCCATCAAGTCCCTTACATCTAACATAATAATTATATTTAGTTCCAATAACCAATCCATCAACAATAGCGGTATGATAAATATTAGATTCTCCATCAATATAAAAAAACTCATTAACCATGGCAGAATAAGCGGTACCAGATGCTGTTGAATAACGACAAATTGCTGGATAATTAGTAATCAAAGACATAATTGTTTGAGTAGTACCATAGGTCAACCATCCACTTGGAGAATTTTTCAATCTTTTTTTGGTAATATAATTACTCATAGTCACAGGTCTAAGTATTGCCACCATTACTTGTGACTTTTCCAAAAAAGCACTAGAGTTATCGTATGTTTCAATTTCTATTCCATAAGATTTTACAGATAATGGATTTACAATTTGTAACGAACTTGTACCTTGAAAACTAGCATTTTGCCCTAATTCAATTTGTATAAATTTTCCAGCTGTAATCCCAAGTGTTGAATTTAAAGTAATTTCAATTCTACTATTTGTCGTACTAGCTAAAGCTGATACTCCATCAAAAACTGCACCAGATGTTGATGCTAAAAATCTATCAGAATAAGAACCATTTAAATTATCAGAACTTGCAATATCTACACTTAAGTCGCCAAAGCCACTTGGAGTAAAAAATCCAGCCTCTGGAATTACAATAATTTTTCCGCCGGCTGGAATATCTTTTTCTAGTCTAAATTTTATTTCATGGTCAATCGGAGTATCAGGCCAAGAAAGTGAAATTCTATCGCTAGAAATTTGAATTGCTTGAGTATTACTAATATTAATTAAAAAAATAAACAAAAAAATGCCAAATATAGCAAAATATTGACTGAAAATATTTTCAATTTTATTTATTATGTTTTTTAGCATGGGGTGCTAAACTTTCAATAATCTCTTAAATTTATTTTTGTCCTTAAACGATCCAATTACAGCCAAATTTAAACCTTCATTTACAAAAATGTCTTTTGCTACTTTTTGAATATCTACGGCTGTTATCTTATTTATATTTTTCAAATATTGATCTGGCGACAACAAGTTTTTCTGTTTTAAATCTTTATTTTTAACTCGTAAAATAGTATTCTCAAGTACAGCTTGTCTGCTATACCAATTCGCTAAATTATCTGACACCTCCATTTGAATAGCAAATTTTCCTTTTAATAAATCTTTGGCTCGTTTTAATTCTTTAGGCGATACTAAACTATTTTTTATTTTCTTATATTCATCTAAAATTATTTTTATTGCCTTATCTATCTTATCAACTGGAACTCCTGCACTCGTTGTTAAATAACCCGTATCAGTATAAGCTTCACTGCTAGTTCTAACATAATAAGCTAAACCATTCCTTTCTCTTAAATTTATAAAAAGTCTTGAGCTCATAGAACCTCCCAAAATAAGAGAAAGCATTCTTGTTATTACTCTATCATTATCATCATAAGAATAAGCCCTTACTCCAAGTGATAAATGAGCTTGATCGGTTTTCTTGTATTCCATTTTTATTTGAGGAATTTTTTGATTTTCAATTACCTTGCTTTTTTCAATAAAATTCTTACCACGTTTTTCAAATATTTTAGAGTTAAAATATTTATTTACCAAATTTTCAGCTTTTTTGTTATCTTTAATATCTCCAGCCAAACACACGGTTGTGTTATTCACATTATATTGACTATTAAAATAATCAACAAAATCTTTTTTTTGCACTCCTAAAATTGTCTCTTTAGTACCAATGGTATCACGACCAGCTGGCGTATCACCATAAAGTAAATTTTCAAAAACATCTTCAATGTGCATCATCGGATTATCTAAATACATATTAAATTCCTCAATAATAACTCCTCGTTCACATTCAATTTCTTTTGCATCTAATTTTGAATTAAAATACATATCACTAAGCAAATCCAGAACAAGTTCAAGTTTGCTTTGCTCGGTTTTAATCCAATAACCTGTATATTCTTTAGAAGTAAAAGCATTAAAATCAGCTCCAATCCCATCCATTTCAGAGCTAATCGCTAAAGTATTTTTCCATTTTTTAGCCCCTTTAAAAAACATGTGTTCTAAAAAATGAGAAACTCCACTATTTTTTTTATCTTCATATTTTGATCCAGTCCCAACCATCACCAAAACAGTTATAGTTTTCGTCCCACTCATCGGAGCAGTTATTAATTTTAAATCATTTTTTAGTTTTGTTAATTGCATATTCATTTATGTGAATTACGATTCGCTCCGCCAGCTAGCGGATGGCAAAACGAATTAAGAATTAAATTAATATTTTTTTTATTTGTCATTTCGAATCCCTTTAGGGTGAGAAATCTCTTCAACATTACCAACTTAACCAATCACACTACTTTGCACAATTCGTACTTCAAGCGATTTCTCACATTCATTCGAAATGACAAAATAAAATATACTTTACTTTTCGTAATTTAATATTGCTTGTAAAACTTTTGAATCTTTTGATAAAATTTCTTTATATAGAATTTTTTCTTTGTAAATTTCCATTGTTCCGCTTGGTCCATGCGTTTCTTTTCCTCTTTTGACTAATCTTTTATTTCCAACTTCAGAAATTTCTTTGCTTCCGTCTTTTATTTGATCATAATCATAATAAACATTATCTAAAACAATTGGATCAAGATTATCATTTTGTATTTGACCATAAAATACATCATCATTAATTAATTTTACCATATACCAACCACTATTTTCAGTTTGAACAACTTCTGTTTCAATATTATTTTTATTTAAAACAAAACTATACACCAAAAATCCAACTAAAATAATAAAAAGCACAAAAGTCATTTTTTTGTACACCGATAATTCGCTCTGATTTTCTAGCTTATCAATCTTTTGCAAATCATCTTTTCCTTCATAAACCCTATCAATACTTTCTTTTTTTAAAGACGGAGTTTTTTTAGGCTTATTTTCTTTTTTTAAATTTACTGTTTTTTGGAAAGACACTTTACTTTAGAATTAAGAATTAAGATTCGCCTCCGCCAGCTAGCGGATGGCGAAAAGAATATTGTTAATTAATTATCCAATTCTATTATTTCAACTTCTGGTTCTGTGCTATTTTGAGGTTCGTCTGTGCTTTCAGTATTGTTTGTAGAATCTTCATTGGATGAATCAACTTGATCTTCTTCGTTGTTTGGTTCTTCATTGTTTGGCTCTTTATTATTTGGTTCTTCTTCATTGCTTTGTTCTTCGTCAATAATTGTTTCAATTACCTCTTCGCCAGAACTGGCTGTTTCATCATTAATAATTACTTCATCTCCAGTGCTAGCTGTAGTATCATCAATGATAATATCATCACCCGAACTAGCTATTTCATCATCGTCCGTTGATTGAATATCATCAAGACTATTATCACATTCATCGCCTATTCCATCTTCGTCGCTATCAAGTTGTTCTGGATTATAATTATTTGGACAATTATCATCAGCACCAAAAATATTATCTCCATCAGAATCATTTTCTGTGATATAATCATCATAAACTTTTGTTAAACTATCAGCCTGTGCAACTTCAACAACTTCCTGCCCATCTTCTACAATACTCTTTTGAATTGTTGTAAGTAAAATCGGAACAGACGGAGAAGGAACAATTCGTTTTTTTACTGGCTCATAATTTGAAAAAACTTTTTCAACCAAATTTAAAGTTCCTCCAATCAAACCACTATATTCTTCGACTTCAATTTTCTGTTCAACTCCATCATCCTTTGCATTATTTTGAGCCTTTTTCAAATTTCGCACTCTATCTTGATATTGTTGTTTAAATTCTTTAGCCAAATACTCACCCAAATCTTTTTTTCGTTTTTTAGATATTTTTCTAACTTTTTCTATAACTTGATATTTCCATACATCATTATCTTTAACTAAATCATAAAAAGTATAAGTTACATAATAATATTTTGTATCTTCTTCAATTTGCTCAATCTTAAAATTCATATCCAAGTTATTAATATCAGCTTCAATAAGCAAAGTATTATCAACACCCTCAACTGTCTTCTGTTTTTCACCTATAATTTCTTGACCAAGGTCAGTTTGAGCAAAAACCCCTCCACCAAGCAAAAAAACAGCCAAGATTACAAATACAGCTATATTATTGTATTTTATAAAATGTATAAATCTCCTAAACATACTTCTGCAATGTTTTTATAAAAAATAATTAATTTTATATTTATATTATAACATATCCATTCTATTTCCACCAAATAAATTTTTTAAATTTTATTCAAAAAAACTATAGCATATTAATATGCTATAGTAAGCCACAAATTATATCTTATAAATTACCCTCCTGCTGTTACATCAAGAACAAACCTAACCATAGCATAAGCCGAAAATATAACTAACATACCCAAAGTAGTCCAAATTATAATATCTTTAGCTTTACTTATTTTTTCAGCATTTCCAGCCGCAAGCATCCATGTAAAACCAGCATAAACAAATAAAACCAAACCAATAGAACCAACAACCCCAAGTGCTTGATTTATTATTTTCCCAATAAGAATATTAGGATCTGAATTTTTATCATCACCAAGAGGATTCGTTAATACTGCACTTCCATATTCTGAATCTTCAGGAACTTCACTATCTTCTGTGAAATCCGCATTAACAACCGATATTGAAAGAAATCCAACAAAGCCACAAATTAATAAACTAAACATTATTTTTTTCATTTTAATATATTTTATATTTATATATACATTTTAGCAAAAAAATAAAAAAAAAAAAAGAGGGGAAGCTTTAAACTTCCCCTTTGTACTTATAATTTGATATTATGACATCCTTGCTGGATATCTGTAAATTTCTATCTCAAGTCTAATTGGACTATTTTTACTAAACAATCCCAAAAACTCTCCACCTTCCTTAATATTATACATGGTAAAATATCTTTTGCCACGTGGCACATTAGGAGGATTTTTATAACAACTATTGCCATTATCGGAAATGACATTGAAACCATACTTCTCAGTAACATATGTAATAATATCACCTTCCTGCACCCTAGCAAAAGGTGTTGGATTTTTTGAATCATTTGATTCAATAACTACAACCTTATCCAAAACAAGCCTACGCCCATTTAAAATCCGATTCCAGTCACTCTCTTGTGGATGTTTGTTGTTTAATGAACTAGGTTTAACAGCTTCCTCACCAGAACCAAAAGAAATGTTACCAATAGAATAGTAAAGTCCTTTTGTTTTTTCACCAATTGCTGTTAATCCTTTTTTGGCTATACCAAATCCTTTATTCGGAAGTTTTTCACTCTCATAAAGTCCTTGAATCGCCTGAATTTCTTCCAAATCTTTTTCGGTTAAAATACAACCTTTTTCAACCTTAAACTTATAAGGCTTCAATGCTTTTTTAAAAGCATTCTCCTGATTCTTCTGATTTTCTGACATAATACTATGTATGTCACTAAAGTATTCAGGAGATTCTAGAATCTCAATTGGATCAAAGCCTAAAAAATATGCTCTTGTTGAACTAGGCATAAAATTTAAACACACGACAACAAAAGAAACTAAAACCATAGCGTAAACAACATACTTTGCAAAAGTAGCTGTAAGCCCCCAATGCATATCCATCAGAAAAAAGGTTATCAATAAAGCTAATGCAATAAATATGCCAAACATATTTTCCGTAAAATCAACCCACGCTGAAACCAGCAAGAACAGAGAAACATAAAGCATTATTCGGAACATCAATCCACGCCAATTTTTCAAAGTCTCTTTGGCAGAATCAAATCCCATTTGTGCAACAAAACCAGCCGAACCAACAAAGGCAAGAACATCAGGTCTTGTCATTAAATATACTACTGTGGCATTAATTCCAAATAATAAAAGAATATTAAGTGCCTTTATATTCAATATCCAAAACGACGTGATATTAAACATGAAAGAAACGAATACAACGCCAATTATAGAACTACATAAAAGAATTGCCAAACGTCTGTGTGCTCTAACAGAATAATCTAATGAAAAATTGGACAATCCAAACATCATATTGAATATATTTACAAAGAATTTTCCCATTTTAGTTTCCTCCTAGTCAATACCAAATATAATTTATGAATTTATGGATAGCAAGACTTACTCCCGCCTTATCTCTTCCTAGACACAAATGCTCTTCCTTTTCCCTTTCAACCAAATTAGAGAGGTCTTCCGTCTTTTTAGACAAAATTTCACTTGCCTTAATTAATTCATCAGAAGAACCATTCAAATACTCAATTAAAGCATACCATTTTTTCTCTTTGAAAAATTCCATTGTCTTATCAATAAAATATGGTGGAATAATTTCCGAGTTAAATCTAGAAGTCCTAATAGCATGATTCCTTTCATTGGCATAAGACTCCAGAATATCAATCCTTTTCTCTGTATCAGGATGAGTCGCCACGTATTTCCGAAACAAATGTCCCTGATTACGATCGGTAGACATCCATTCTTCAATAATTCTTTTATGCTTTTTATTCAATAATCCAATCTTTGCTTCCATAAAAGCGGCTTCATCATCACCACTCAAAAAATCAGCAAATCCTGCTTTCAAGCCTTGTTCTCTTTGCTCCTTAGGAATAATGTCCTTTAAAAAGCTAAATCCTGTCATCAAATTATTTATATTAAATCCAGGCAATGGTATCATAGTCTTATTCTCCTTATGATAAAATATTTCTTAATTTAGCTAATTTAGACATTTCGTTTTGTCCAACTTTGTTAGCCAATGAAAATAACATTTTTTCAGCTACATGTTGCTTCATCTCTCCAATGGAGAAACGAAAAAAGTCAACTTCTTCTTTGCTTAAAACCGATAACCAGTTTTCAATAATTTCAGCTTTTTCTGGACTTTTTAATTCAAAATTCAGAAAAAATTCATCATATTTTTGCTTCAAAAGACTAGTATTAAATAACCCAAAACTAGTTGCAACAATTCTGCGCTCGTCTTTAGTCTTTTTATCAGCAATTACCGATATAATCATAGCGCCACTGAGCGAATCAATTTTTTTAAACATTGGAAACATCAAAATCCTCTCAAACCTTGAAATTTCATTTAGCCACTTTTCTATACGTGGTGCTGTTCTCAATCTTTTATCTTTGACACAAAAAACCGTAAAAGCCTTATAAAAACTATCTCTTTCATCTTTTTTGTTATCTCGCCAATTATCAATTTTCTTATTGTTTTTTTTCTCTTTATCAGCCATTTCAAATCTCCTTATATTGTTTAAGATTTTATATTCAATTGTAAAGTACAATCAATAAGAATAAATTCTTATTTTTTTCAAATTTTATCAATTTTTAAACTAATAAAACCTAAATAAAAACAATAATTTAAATACATAGATATTACAATAATATATCACAATTCAAATATTTTGTCAAGTTTGGTTAATTTTTTAAATTTTTTAAACAAATACATTTATCAAATTTTATTAAATATTGGCATTAAATATAAATTTTAATAAAAAAATAAAATAAAAAAGAGGAGAAATTTAAACTTCTCCTCTTTGTAAAGATCTACGATGAAAAATTAAATTTACAAGTCATATCTTTCTTATAACTGTTGTCATGACCTGTTTATTGTTTATTCCTCGGAAACGAACTGCCCCTTTCTTGCTAAATCCAATCCTTCGTTTGGAACTTTTTCAACCTCCACAAAGTGCCTGAATTTCCTCAACAAAATTTAAATTTATTTCAAATTCATCCCATAAAAACAATAAAAAATTATCCCTGTTGAAATTGCTACGTTAAGTGATTCAATATCTTTGTTTATTTTAATTTTTACAAAACCGTCACTCAAATCTAAAATCTCTTTATCTACCCCATGCGACTCATTTCCAAAAACTAAACAAAAATTTTCTTTAGTTTTATATTTTTTAATCTCATCTCCATCTTCTAGACAAGTTGAATATACTGGCATTTCTTTTTTTATTTCTTTAAACTTTTTTAAATTTTTATCTTGATTAATATTAAGTTTAAAAATAGAATCTTTGGCGGCTTGAATTGTTTTAGTATTATAAACATCGGCACATTTTTCATCTACTACAAAATTTTTGATTCCAAAAGCTAAACCTGTTCTGAAAATAGTTCCAAGATTTCCAGGATCATTAATTCCATTTAAATAAACAATAACTTTTTTTGTATCTACTTGTTTTTCATCTTCACCCCGTGAAAAAAGATTCTTTTTACGGGGTTTTTTATATTTTGCAATAATTCCAGATGGAGTATCTAATTTACTAATATCTTTATTAATCGTTTTTTTGATAATATAATAATTTCCTTTTGACTTGTTTACTAAATACTCAAAATCTTTTTCATGCTTTTTAATAAATTCATCTGTAAGATACAATTCTTCAAAAATAAATCCTGCCTTAATGCTATCTTTAATAATAACTAAATTTTCCACCAAAAAACTAGAGAATTTATCTCTATATTTTTTCTGTTGCAACTTACGAAGCAACTTTATTTTTTCATTGTCTTTACTATTTATTTCTAACATATTTTTTATGGGATTGTTATCAAATACCATTATAATTACATTTCCATTAAAGAGCAAGCAAGGCTATTTTTTATTTTTGTATTTTATTTCTAATATTCTAAATTTCGATTTTTTTAGAAATATTATATTTTTGACCATTTTACTTTAATTTTAAAAGTAAAACAAATTATAAACAACAACATGGGAATTTGTCTATTTTTAACTTGATTTATTACCGTACTCAACAACAAGCTTATCGTCTTCCCGAAAACTAATACATGGCCTTACTCGCTCTTTAATGAAACTGTTGCCGAATACCATTACAACAACAGTTCCCCAACGAAAATATATTGTAAATGAACTACTCTCCTCCGTCATCCTCCCTCCATCTGTAGTGCTCTTGATTCAATAATATTCTTCTAACCTGATAAATATCATCATAGCTGTCTTCGTCAACTGTACCGATATCATTTACTGTATAAACTTCTACATTATAATTCGTACTAAAACTTTCAAAATCTTTATTGATAATAACCAAGAAATCCAAAGTACATTCATTCCCAGAACAACTTGACGAACTACTTTGTGAAATACTAAAAGCATTGTTTGTATCTCCTCCTATTTCATAAAACTCATCTGCAGTTTGATCCCAATAAAATTCAGCATCTTGAAACGGAGTTGTGCTAGCAAGATTATCTGCTAAACGAAGAGTTGTACTAGCAAGTGCAGTCCAACCATTTGTTTCACTTACAACAATTCTAAACAACCAAGTAGAAGTTGTATCAGCTACTACAATATTTGAATCTATTCCGTCAGTTTGCGCATTTACAAATGTCAATGAATCGTTGGAAACAGTAGCCTTAGTTTTTACTGCAATTTCTGTTGCACTTATTTTATTTCCAAAAGTATCATAAGCCCAAATATTAAAAAAATAGTCTGTGCTAGAATCTAAATCAGAAACAATCGTTGAAGTTGCACTATTATAATCATAAGAATTTAAAGCAGTTAAATCATGTTCTTTATCAGTTTCTAAAACTCCAGAAGTTCCTTTTTTGCGAAAAATTCTATAAGCATCCGTAGTCGGTTCATTAGTATCACTTGATGGAGTTGTAGTAGCAAAAATGAGCTCAACAGAATTAACAGAAATTTCACCTTTAATTAAATCACCAAATCCTGCTGGATTAACATTATCTAAAGTTAAAGTACTTGTTGCTGAAAATTCTTGATCATCTAATTCATCCTTTGTTGTTAGACGAATACAATAATCACCATCGGCACTTGGCAAATCACCAACACTCAGCCAATCAAATCCAACCGTATTGGATCCTGGTGAAGTAATAATGTAAGCTGAGCTGGTTCCAATTTGATATTCTTCAGAATTATTAATTTCAGGAGTTCCAAAATCTGCTGTAATGTTTACAGTACTTAAAGTCGGCTGTTGAGGAGAACCAAAATCACAAGCCAATCCAGCCACATACTCAACCTTAGCTTCAATTGTGTCATCATTATTATTATCATCAACTTCAATAAAAATATCAACTGTTCCTGAACCATCAATTTTTTGATCTGCCGAATTTATTAAACCAGTTGGTGCATCATTGGCTTCAATATCTACCCGACTTGAACTCGCTTTATTACCATAAGCATCATAAACCCAAATTGCAAAACTATAAACAGTGTGTGCTGTTAATTCATCAATGCTAGTTGTCGCAATACCCTTAAATGAAGCATGTTCTAAATTATCATCAGACGAAGAAGCTAATACGCTATCAGATTCATCTGGATCAGTTCCATCATAATCTTTGTAGAATATTTTATATTCATAAAAATTAGTATCGGTTGAAGTTGCTCCATATTCTAAAGTAATTTCTGTTCCTGTCCTTGAACTTAAACTAAGCGCTCCTGGAGAAGTTGGATTTACATTATCAAGAACTACCGTGGTGGTAGCACTAAGATCTTGATCTAAAAATTTATCATGCGCTGTTAAACGTAAACAATAAGTACCATCGGCATCTGAAAGATCAGTTTTTGCAAGCCAATCAAATGAAACTGAATTTGATCCACTAGCAGTTATAATACAAAAATCTGTAAATCCAACTTGAAATTCTAAATTATTATCCACACCAGGATCCCCAAAATCTGCCGTAGTATTAGAATCAGTTTCATCTAAAGTCGGATCAAGTGGAGTTGTAAAATCACACGCATCACCAGCAACATATTCTATTTTTGCTTTTGCGTTATGATCATCAGCATCATCAACTTCAATATTAATATCAACCACTCCTGATCCATTACTTTTTTGTGCAATAGAATTAAAACTTCCTGTTGGTGCTGTATTAACCCAACTATATGTATAAATCAATTCTCCATTCATTTTAGCTCCTGCACTAGTATCACCCGCTCCATTATTAGTATAACAAGCAGAATAAGATTGATTATCAGTAACATTCATAGCAGAACCCACATCTTTATAAAACTCTGTGAATTCATTCATGCTATCCGCTGGTGAACTATAAGAATTACTGCAATTTGGTGAACTAGTTGCTAAATTAGCATCAAGTGTTAAAGCAGTACCAACTGACAAATCACTATCACTTACTAAGTAACTAGCCAATAATCCAGCCGCTCTAATTGTTTTCCCTCCAGGCTCTGGTAAAACAGAATTTGCCGTACTTATTGTTTCACTTTGATCATTACCATTAGTTGCACTTTGACCCGCCATTAAACTAAGTGAACTTAAATAACCAGAATTCTCAGAACTGTAAGTATATGTAATCATTAGTTCCGCTGAAACTCCCCCATAACTTGTAGCATTAAAAGTTGTATTTAATTTAACAGTCACACCTGTATTAGTATTTGCTTCTTCAAGAGCTGAATAATCACCAGACGGAATAATGTGTATAATATTATATGAGGGTTTAATAGCTGTATTATCACTATTATAGCTATAAACAAAGTTACTTGAGGTAGCATTAGTTCCTATTTTTGTAGATACAGTAGTGTTTAAAGTAGCTGAAGTAACATTATTTGGAATAATTCTTAACCAAGCTTTTTTAATTTTTACCGTACCTGTTGCACTTCCATTTTCAGGAAAATAAACATCAATCTCATCACTACTTAGAGTTGTTATTCCACCATCGTTAATAACTCCCAATGGCATAGAAACCGTTCTTGTTTTAATAGAAGCCGAACTAGAAGCTATGTAGGTTTCAAAAACTTCACCACCAACATTATAGTTTGTTCCAACACCCACATAATACTCAAGTTGCTGAGAACTGTTCTCTTCATATCCAGAACTAGACCAAGCTGTAAAAAGCATTGCTGGCAAATTACTTTGCCCTCCAGCATTAGCTGATTCATGATGAAACGTAGCACTATTAACGTCAAATGTTTGAATATTTAAATTTACATCAATGTCATTAGCA
Source organism: Candidatus Parcubacteria bacterium (assembly GCA_023142215.1). GTDB lineage: Bacteria > Patescibacteriota > Patescibacteriia > Patescibacteriales > UBA12075 > JAGLJW01. The sequence continues at coordinate 7,543 of JAGLJW010000061.1, read as the reverse complement.
TTATTACCGTCATTAGAATCGTACATTCTAAACCATTGAGAAAGTCTATTTGTGTTAGTTGCAACTCCTGGAAATTCTGGGATATCCATTTTATAATCAAAAATCGGACAAGTACTATTACGAGTACAAGAGCCAATGCTAGATTGCCGAGAACCAGAATCTGTTCCGTTAGTTGAATCAAGTGGATAAATTACTGTGTTGGTTAAATTCTCTGAATCAATATCATAAACATAAGTCAAAACTAAAATTGCTTTAACAGCATTGATTGAAGTTTTTGAAGTCCCATTTTTAATATTATAACCAATTTGAGCTTCCATTTCTACTCCACCACCAGTATAACTAGCCAATTGAGTTTCACTAGTTACATCAAACAAAAGTCTAACTTGATTACTTTCACCTTCATCATAAGCTAATACAGTACTATCACTTTTTAAAACTCTATTAGTTCCAAAAAAAGCATCAGCTGAACAAGATTCTTCACAAGAATCAAAGACTAAATCATAACCTGTATAATCTCCTCCACTAGAATCATAAGCTTCAAATTGAGATTCAAAAATAACATAAGCATTTTTAATATCAACTCCAGTTTCTGCCAAACGAAAATTAAAAGTACTAAAAGTGGTATTAGTATTGGTATTAATTCCAGCTGCTGCTCCGCCATTATAAACACCTCCGATAAACCGAACAGTTTTTGCTCTTTGATTTAAAGCATCACTAGCAATTTGCCACTGTCTAGATTCAATCACCCTGTCATCCTGAGCATTAGCCGAAGGATCTCGTTGAACTCGCAATGACAATAATCCTAACAAGAAAAAATCAGGCGAACGGTCTGGAGCATCAAACACATATTTTATCTTTAATTCATCTCCAGCTTTTAATTCAATATCGTGCCAAATCAAATTTTTAGCTCCGTCAACAACCTGTTCTTTATATTCATATTCACTACCAAAAGGATCAGAACTTGTAGAATTTGTAATCTGTAATTCATAACTTGTGATTTTAAATTCTTCTGGAATTTGCTCAATAATATCACCCCTAAAATCATCTTCGGCAACAAATAAAATTGTCATTGGATAATCTGCCTTTGGATAAATTCTGGTTGGACCGATTCGTTCAATCTCAAAATCTAAATTTTCCTTAACTTCAATTTTATCTACAATTTCCCTAAGTCCATTTTTTGTCACTGCAATCATTTTGATTTTATACTCACCTAATTCCTCTAATTTATAATAAGTATAATAATCTGGAGAATTTATAACTGTTTCTGGTCCACACTTTGGATTTTTAAATATTAAAAACGAAGACGAAGCTGTACTTAATTCATCAACAACACCATTTGGATTTGTAATTTCTAAATACAAATCCGCATCACAAATTGTATGCCCCAAATCATCCAAAACTCCCATCTGGATATAAGCCTCTTCATCCAAATTATAAATTGATTTATTAAAATTAATAGCCAAAACTCCCCAAGCAAAATCTTGAGACAATTCTAAAATCTCAATTTCACCACTGGAATTATCCTCTATATAAAATTTAATTTTATATTTACCCGGCTTAAAATCATTTGGCAGAACTGGCAATGATACATAAAATAATCCATCATCTTCAAAACGAATATCAAGATCGTAATCAAGCTCAATGCCATAACCATTAATTAATTTTGCCTGCAAATCAATATCACTCCAAAAATCAATCAAACCAATTGCTTGTCCTAATTCACTTAAAATAGTTTCTTCTGTTTTATTATATTTAAATAGAAACTCTCCATCTTCAGTAATTTTCATAACAGAACTATCAGATAAAAATTCTAAAGCATTTTTCCATCGCTCCCTTTTATTTAAAATTTCCAAGTCTTCAGCTTTTTGATAATCAATTTCCAACCACAAGCTATCAATAAAAACTTCGTAGCTTTCATCCTCATTAACAAGCTCTAATTTTAATTGTAAAGATTCAATATCCTCCCAAGTTTCCAAAAACTCCGCATCAATTGAAAAATAATCACCATTAATTTTATTACTTATATCCTCAACATTCAATTCATTTAACTTTGTCCATAAAATGTTGGAACTGCTGGAATTATCAAGTGTATACCAGATTATTAATTTTGCATTGTCATTGTTGGCTTTAGCTGTACTAAATTTAAGATTTAGATTCGCCAGCTGGCGAAAAGATTTAAGAATATTATCGAAAGAAACGTTTTCGCTTTCTTGAATCTCACTACTAACTTCTTCGTCCGTATTATCTTCAATAGAATTAATTTCCTCACTTATTATCTCAACTTCTTCTTCTGGTATTACTTCTTCTGTTTCTTCTTCATTTATTAATTCATCTTGTTCGTCAACAAGAATGTCATCATTAACATCAATTAAAGAATCCGATTGCTCAAGATCTTCTACTGACTCTTGTTTTTTGTCTTCCACAACTTCTGATTCTTCATTTTTAATTTCTGCAATATTTTCCTCACCAGAACTTGCTACATTATCATTGATAATTATTTCATCAATTGAAGTAGTCTTAATATTTGCAACTTCCTGCTTACCACTTTCAATAATAAAATCGTTAGTTTCCTCAACTTTAAGAACCTTTAATGAAGCCATTGAAAACTTAATTTTAGCTCCATAAAATTCTCCTAAATCATTTAAAGATTCAACTTTTTCAGAAAGCATCTCTTCGGCTTTGGCTATATTAGATTTAGGATTTAAATTTGCTCCGCCAGCTAGCGGATGGCGAAGAGATTTAAAGATATTGTTGAATGACACGCTATCAGTAACATCATCTTCCTGCTCATTAATTAAAATATTTTGTGATTCCACTTCTTCAGTTTCATTGGTTTCTTCAATAATTTCTTCTTCGTCACTTTTTATAATATTTTCATCTTGATCAATTAATGAATCTTGTTCTTCAACCTCATTGGTTTCTGTAACAGTCTCATCCTCATTTTTTATAACGTTACCACCTTGCACAGACGAACTAGCTACTTCATCATCGCTACTTGTTGAAATATTCAAATCTTCATCAACCAACTGTTTATCACTGCTAGTAGACACTTCTTCCTGGTCACCATCTTCTGTTATAAACTCACCACTTAATGAACCAATCAATTCCTCACTATTCACTGATTCTTCTTCTGTAATTGTTATTATTTCATCACTAATGTCATCATAACTATTGCTCATATTTTCAGAACTATCCTCAATCACTGACTCAAATCCGTCAACCAAGGGAATGAAATTGCCACAAATTAAATTTGCACCATCTGTTTTTGAAACAGCTGAATTTTCATTATCAAAAAAGTATTTTTCTCCAACTGGCGAAATTTGTGGAACACTTAAAATATTTTGAGAATTTTCCCATTCACCCCCTGTACAATTTGAAGAATATAAATTAATTACATCAACTTCCTCTTCAAAAGAAGCAATTACTTTGTTTAAAATATCAACAGGAGAAAAACCAATTACTATATAGAAAAATAATAATGAAATAACAAAAAAACGCCATCCAAAAGAAAAAAATCTTTTAAATCGCGACTTGCTTTTTTTAACAACAGCTTGCTTCGCAGATGACAAGCGAAAAATATTCTTAAAGAAATCCCTATTAATTAGCATGAGAAATTAATAAAATATGATTTAAATAATAAGAATTTTTATATTTATTTTTGTTTTTTATTTTAATTTTATAGAACTGTCACTAAACACCAAAAAATAACCAAAACTCTACTATTTTTTACACTAATAGTTTGGCTAATATTAAGAATTTATTTTCTTACTCCCTGTGGATATTATAACATTTTTCCATACAAAAAGCAAAAAGATTTAATATTTTATTTTCACTTTTGCTTGACACCATTATAAGCATAAGATATAGTTAAATATTACTATTAAATTAAAAACTACATTTTTAAAGTCTGTACTGATTATCATTTTCTACTGAAAATTTTAAATTTTTATGTTAACTGTGAATGAACAAATTTTTAATCAAATAAAAAAATCGCAAAATATTCTAATAACTTTTAATAAGAATTGGAATGGCGACGCCGTTGCGTCTGCCCTAGCAATATATTTATTTTTAAAAAAATTGAATAAGAATTGTGACCTTGTTGCAGAAAATTATAAACAAAAAGATTTATTTAATTTTCTTCCATATCATGATAAAATTAAAAATAATTTTAATGCTCTTAGAAAATTCATTATATCACTTGATATTACAAATACAAAAATAGAAAAAATAAAATACAAAAAAAATACAAATTCATTAGACTTTATTATTTTTCCGCAAAAAGGATTTTTTAAAAAAGAAGATATTGAAGTAAAATCAGGTAAATTCAAATATGATCTTATTATTACTCTTGATTCACCTGAGTTAGAAAGCTTAGGCGATATCTATGAACTTGATACTGAATTTTTTTATCACACAACAGTAATAAACATTGATCATAAATCAAGTAATGAAAATTTTGGTCAAATAAACCTAATTGAATTATCAGCTGTTTCAACATCAGAGATTATTTATAATCTATTATCAAAATATTCAGATGAAGCTATCACGGAGGATATCGCTACACATCTTTTAACTGGATTAATTGTTAAAACTAAGAATTACAGAACTCATAATATTACACCAAAAATGTTATCCATTTCTAGTAGGCTAATAAAATTAGGTGCTGATCGTGAAAAAATTGTAAACAAACTTTATCGTTCTCGTTCAATAAATATTTTAAAACTCTGGGGAATCGTTTTAACTCGTCTCACAAGTACTCTAAATAACAAAATAGTATGGTCAACAATTACTAAATCAGACTTCAAAGAAACAAATACAATTAAAAATGATATTCCAGAAATAATTGATGAGCTTATTACTAATGTACCGACAGTAAAAATAGCAATAATTTTTTATGAATTAGGCAATTCAGATAATCCAGAAACTGAAATAATTATTTATTCTACCAAGAACATTAACCCACTTGAATTAATGAAAAAATGGCAAGCAAAAGACGAACAAAATTTAACAAAGATAAACATAAATAAATCAATTTCAGAAGCAGAAAAAGAAATAATCACTCACATTAAAGAAAATTTGAAAGATATTATTTAAAAAACACATATACTCTTGAAAAAAATACAATATGATGATAAGTTTAAAATAAGAAAATATTCTTGAAAAAGAATATTTTTAAATTACTCCCATAGCTCAGTTGGTTACCCGCCCGAACGTGCCGTTCGGTACGGGCGGGGAGCACTCACGCTTATAACGTGGAGAGGTTGTTAATTTAAATTCAATAAAAAATGTACACAGTATATATATTAAAAGATAAAAACGGAAAACTATATAAAGGGTTCACAAATAATCTAGACAGAAGAATAAAAGAGCATAAAAGAGGCAAAACTATAACGACTAAAAAAATGTGTGATATAGAATTAGTTTATACTGAAAATTTTGATAACTTTAAAGATGCAAGAAAAAGAGAAGTTTATTTTAAGACGTCAGCAGGAAGAAGATTCCTAAAAAATAAAATTTAAGATTGCTCCCATAGCTCAGTTGGTTAGAGCACCACGCTTATAACGTGGGGGTCGCCGGTTCAAGTCCAGCTGGGAGCACATAAATAAACAAAGCGAGGTTAAACCCTCGTTCTTTTTCTTATACTAGATATCAAATTATTTTAATTAATTTAAAATTGCTCCCATAGCTCAGTTGGTTACCCGCCCGAACGTGCCGTTCGGTACGGGCGGGGAGCACTCACGCTTATAACGTGGGAGTCGCCGGTTCAAGTCCAGCTGGGAGCACTAAAATAAGTAAAGCGAGGTTAAATCCTCGCTCTTTTTCTTGCATTAATTGCAGGAGACTATATAAATCTTTTTGATTTTGTGTTAAAACTTCATTATGCATATTTATCAAAATATAAACTAAAATAATTACTTATTTTTTTATCATAATTATTGCGTGATAACAAAATTTGTCTCCTGAAAATTTCAGCAACCTCTTTTATCCCAATAACATTAAACATCTCTTGAACATCATCCCAATCTCCATAGTTTAAAATCCGCTCCACAACTGCAGCTTCATTAAGTTCCTCAATCTTCACATCCCAAAATAAATATTTTCTTTGCTTTATAAATTACAATAAGTCAATCCTGACTTGATATAAAATTAACTTTAATATTTTTGCTAAGTTTAAAATAAAAAAGCTATGATTTAAACCATAGCTTTGTGGTATAGTCAATTATTCGATCTGACTATATTAAAAAATCAATTTTTCGTATTTTTAAAATTACTTTGAAATTTCACTCATGTCTGCTGTATTAATTTCCTCAATATTGCAAATATCCTGAATTGTTACAAATAACTCGTTGTTAGAAAATGGTTTACCACCATAGTCCAAAACAAAAATGTTTACTAGCCCGACAATAACAACTCGCACAACTTTACCATCAATAATAATACCGAGTTCACAATTATAAAAATTCAATTTTTCATTTTTTTTCAAAAATACTTTCAATGAACCATTTAGCTCCAAAATTCCAACAACGGGATAATGATAAAATTTCTTTTTTTTATATTTATCCCTCATGAACGGCGGAAACTCTCTAATAAAAACTTGTGAGGATATCTGCCCATCCGAATCTAATTTATCTACATAATAATCAAGAGCCTGCTTTAATCCTATAATGTTCATACATTACCTCCTTACATTTTATAGTGAACTATATAGAGCATATATAATATTTATCATGTAATATAATTTCTGTAAATACCATGTTTATCAATGAATATAAGCCAAAATAATAATTTTTATTTTTACACAAAATAAAAATTATTTTAAATTATTCAATAAAAGCTTCAATTCTAGTACAATAGTTTGCATCTGGTCCATTAATATCAAAACCATAAATATCAACCATAACTTCATTCTTTTTTCTGTCATATTCTTCATCCGTAAGTTTAATTAATTCTGTTGAATCTTCTTTTGGAATCATTTCAGAAAATTCTTCATCATCATTCTTCTTTTTATAATTCAAATAATATGCTTTTGTATTAATTAAAAAATTTTCCTCAAGTAATTCTTTAATAGCTTCGTATACAGCAACATGTCTATTATGCCCATACTCTCCATTTTCTCCATGTGTAAAAATATAATCAAAGTTTTTATCTTTCAATTTTTCCTTAATTATTTCTTTAGCCATTTTCACTACTTCATTAAGCTCAATATCATTATCATCATCCAAATTAGTCATAATGCTTTTTGCTCCATAGTAATCACAAACTCGTTTAAACTTTGGTGCACGATCTTTATCATTTGCTCGACATAAAGAAAAAATTGTCCAATCTGCTTGATTATTCCTCAATATTGTTCCACCCATCCAAATTGTCTCATCATCAGGATGAGCTATTATACATAATGCTTTTTCATTTTTTTCTATTTTCATATTTATAATTTTTAATAATAATTACCTCTTTGCTCCTGAATATGCAATTGCTCGGACTATATCCCAATCAATAGCTGATTCTGGATTATGTTTATAGATTGCTTTGAAAATTGTTATTC
>JAGLJW010000060.1 GCA_023142215.1 Candidatus Parcubacteria bacterium | reverse complement strand
TAGCCTAAATTTTTGGTAAAGAATGAATTGGAATTGTCTAGTTGGTTAATGGTTATACCCAAGATAACAAATAATATTAAATTAATTCTTTTCTTATAATATCAAGAATATTCAAATAAATCAAGGGAATGATATTGAAATGATATTGATTATTTTATAACTTTATTTTTGTCATTTTGAATCCCCTTGTGGGTGAAAAATCCTTTTAATATTACTTAATCAACAATATTGTTATTATTTGCAAAGTTTAATTATTCTCTCATTTTAAAGGGATTTCTCCGTTTCACTGCGAAATGACAAAAAAAATAACACACGGAATATTATAGAATTAGAAAAATTAAACTGTTATTACAAAAAATCAAAACGACAAAATATCTTTTAAGAAAATACAATTTTTTGTCATTTTGAGCGTTAGCGAAAAATCTCTTCAATATTACAAATAGGAAAAAATTAAATATAAAACCTAAACGAAAAAAAATAGAGCTACTTCATTTTCACAAAGTAGCTCAATGGTGTAAAAAATTACATCTTAATAGTCATTATTGCTGATTCAAAAGTTTTCCTTCTTTTTTGATTACCTCCTCCTCAAACCAAACAACATCATCTGTATTACCAACCACTTTCTTGTATTCATTCATTGCTTTTACCAACTCATTAAAAGTTTGGCTATTCTCGTCTTTGTTAAATTCATCATAAGCAATAAACACAGATTTTAAAGTAGCAATCCGTGCAATTTCTTGTACCTCTGAATAGTTATTCTTGACTTCAACATCTTCATTTTTAGGATAATATACGGTTATCAAAGAACCAACCAAATAGCTAAAAATTACACAACAGAATAAAGACATTGCCGTGCCTCCAGATTCCGATTTCATAACTACCCCCTTCTTTTTTTATTGATAATTTTTCTTGCATTAATTCACTTATCTCGACAAATAAAACAGCTAATCATATACTCAACTTTTTTCAACTTTTAACATAGAACTTCTAACTTACCCCCCCCAAGAAATTATTTTTTCTATTATTAATAAAATGATCAAATCGTATTTTCTGAAATACTTGCTTAATCGTAGCAAAATTATTTAAAATTGTCAATACCAATCACCTACATTCTGCTCCCAATCTTAATTTTCTAAAAAAAGACACCAAAGTCTGGTAAAATAATTACGTCAACTAATTATTAACCAAAAACAAAGATGTCTTTTAAACATTTTACACCAGAAAACAAAAATGAGCTATCTATTTTGTTAAGAGCTGGTTTAAAACAAGTTGAGGTAGCAAAATTACTTAAAAAAACACCTAGTGCAATTTGTCAGGAACTAAAAAGGAATCCTGCTAATACTAAAACTGGATATAGTGCTAGAATTTCTAAAATTAATTCTAGAAACAGGAGAATTAAAGCTAATAAGCGATTTAGAAAGTTAGACAACAACAAATGGTTACGAAATTACATACATGTGAAAATTAAATTGAAATGGTCACCAGAACAAATTAGTGGTAGACTCAAAATTAGTTATCCAGATGATAGAAGTAGAAGAATTGGAAAAGATAGTATATATAAATATATTTACAGTGAGAGAAAAGATTTAGTTAAGTACTTAAGATGTCAGAAAGGTAAATACAGACGACGATATGGTACCAGAATACGTGAAAAACAAAGAGAAAAATTAAAAAAGAAAAGAATTGATAAACGACCAAAAGAGGTTGAAGAAAAAAGCAGAATCGGAGATTGGGAAGGAGATACAATAGTTGGTAAAGATAAATCACACATACTTACTCATGTTGATAGAAAAAGTGGATATGCAATGGCTGACAAATTAATCAAAGGATTAGCTGAGTTAACCAGAATAAAAACTCAAGAAAGATTTAACAAATTACCTAAAAATAAAAAGCTTACTATTACATATGATAATGGATCAATATTTGCAGAGCATGAATTAACTGAAAAGAAAACAGGAATAGACATATACTTTGCCTGGCCATATCATTCATGGGAGCGAGGTTGTAATGAAAACTTTAATGGATTACTTAGACAATTCTTTCCAAAAAAATCGTCATTTGCTAATATAAAACAAGAGGATATAGAAAAAGCGGTCAAGCTAATAAATAACCGACCACGCAAAAGACTTAATTATAAAACTCCAGCCGAGGTGTTTCGTCAAAAAAATTAAGATTTGGAATAGAATTTAAGAATTGTTTGTATGTCGAAAAATCGGAAAATTGTAATTAATAAATGACCATGTAGTACATATGACTATTTAAGAAAATAAGATTTATAAGAAATAATAAGTGCAATGTTATTAATATTATAATCATTTTATCTTATTTTAGGTATTTTTTTATAGTTTATTGTGATTTTTGCTAAAGTTGCATTATCATGTGGTGTTTTTTATTATTTATGACATGATATTTTGATTTTTTTTAGATAATAGTGTAAGGTTTAAGTATGAATCTTGATTTAATTAAACTTTATTCTCCTTATTTTGTATTGTTTATTATCTTCCTTTTTGCTGGAAGGCAACTGTTTAATTTCTTATTACGAGGTTTTGCTCCGTTTGTTCCCTCAAGGCCTTGGGTGGTTAAACAGTTAATAGGTGAGATTGAAAAACTTTCGTTTAAAAAAGATTTTAATTCGGTTTCTATTGGAAGTGGTCGTTCTGGTTTGTCGCGGGCTATTGAAAAAAGATATCCTGATGCAAGAATTGTAGGAGTAGAAGATACATTTATTTCATGGTTAATTTCTTGGTTGCAAGTTTTTTTTCAAAGAAGTGATATTATTGTTAAATGGAGTGATAATTTAACGAGAGTTAATGTTAAAGATAAAGATTTAGTTTATTTGAAATTAGATGTAGAGAGGATTAGGGATATTGATAAAAAATTGAAGTTTGAATGTAAGACAGGAACAATTGTAATTAGTAATGGTTTTTTAGTTCCAAATTTTGTAGCTAAAAAAATTGTTAAACTTGATGATAAGAAAGAGCGATTTGCATGGTTAGGTAGAAATAGAAGTTTATTTGCATCAAAGAGAAAGAAGTATAAAAAAGAAAATAAGGTTTATTTTTATGAGATTGAATAAAGTAGTACGAATGTCAGGAATTAAAATGCAGATAGTTTTTATATTGATATTAATGTTTATTATTTCAGGTTGTGATATAAGGAATAAAGATAAAAATATTAATGATGAAAGTTGGAAAGATGAAACTTTGGTTATGGATGATTGTGGATCTGATGGATTAAAATGCTGTGTCAATAAAGATGTACCATGTTTTTTTGAACAAATTTGTTGTACTGATCCTAATAATTCTGAAAGGAATTATTGTTCTGATGAGTGTAGTTTTGGTGGATTTGAAGAGTACTGTGATATCGGTAATGTATGTGAAGAAAGATTAGCATGTCACAATGGAGATTGTGTTAAATGTGGTGAGAGTGGAAATCCTTGTTGCGTTGATGGAATAAAATGTTTGAATGAAAACTCAGAAGAAAAAAACCGAACTCAATGTACTGATAATATTTGTGAATTATGTGGCTATGGTGGAAATAAAATTTGTTCTGGTGAAATGAAATGTATTAAAAATCATCTTGAAAATAATAATATTTGTTTAAGTTGCGGTGAGTTTAATCAGCCTTGTTGTAAAATAGATCAGAATAAAGAATGTGATGATAATTTAAAATGTGAATTAGGTTTTTGTGTTAAATAATAATAGGTGTAACTGCTTACTGACTATAAAGGTGTCATTCTGGAACGGAGCGAATGCGTAGTGATAGAATTTTATTGATTATACAATGTTGCGTAATTTATGGGATCCTATCGCTCTAGCTCCAGGATGACACAGGAAATTGCTATTTTTGACAATGATTTTATGACTTTTTATAGTCAGTGAAGAGTTACTAATAGGTCTGTTGCCAAAACTATAGTTTGATGACAGACCAATAATAATAATAAAAATTTAATTTTATGAAAAATTTGTACAAAATTTTAAATGATAAGATAAATCATTTAGTATGGTCACTTATTACTACTGGAATTGTTTTAATTATGCTGGCTGTTTTAGTGTTTTCAACTGAATTTATGATTAGATTAATGTTTGGTATTTTAATTTTAATTATAGCTTATATGTTTATTTATGGAGCATATAAAGTTCATGCGATAAAGAAAGAAGTAAAGAAATATTTAAAGTTTTAATTTAAAATTTGTAATTCAATATTTTATGGCAAATCCAATGATGTCAAAAAAAATGGAAGAAACTTTTACTGTTACTGATAAAGTTAAACGACTATTTCAGGAGGTTTATCGTGAACAAAACAAACATGAGAAAAGTGATGATGAAGTGCCTAGAATTAAAGTTTCAGAGTTAGTTTCTAAAATGTCTTTTTATTATGAGAAGCTTAGAAATATGGTTGATTATAAAGAGGAATATCTGCTTAGAAAAAATGCGATTGAAAGAATATTGAAGAGGTTGATTATTATTGAAGATAAAATATCAATTAAACACTTAAAGCCAAAAGAGGTGGCAAAGAATTTATTAGTAGAGCTTATTAGAGCAGCTTATTTGCCGAATAATTTTGTGCCCGAATATAAAATAGAGGAAGCTGAAAAAATTATTGATAAATATTTATTGCTTAGAAAATATACTCTTGAAAATCTTAAAATTAATAAAAAATATAACACTTCTAAAACTAGGAATGAATTAACTAAGTGGATTATTTCACTTGCAGCAACTAACATTGAAGAGAATTTGAGAGAAAGCGGACCTAATAAAATTGTTGTTGATTACATGTATGATATATTAACAAAACATATAGTATTATCAGAAAATTCACCGTATGAGAAAGACAAAGATATTCAAATTTATCTTGGTATTCATAGAAATTATTTGAATTATGATTATGATATGCTTTCTTATATTTTATTAAAGTATTATGCAAAAAATTGGGACAATGCTGATGATGAAGAGATTAAAAAAGTTGCAAGTCAGCTTGTTGAAATGAATGGAGTTATAAAAAATCAGATTGACCATCCTTTATCAAGACAACTTGATAGATTGATAAATAGATATACTGTTTTTTTTACTATTTTGCTTGATGTTATTGAAGAAAATCCTGTTTTGGTCTATGATTTTTTCAAAAAAGATCCTAAGGCATTTCCTCGTTTAATAAAAAAAATGTGCAACAAAAAGTATGGCAATGTAAGGAAAAAATTGCGTTGGGCTGCTTTTAGAAGTATTTTATATATTTTTACCACTAAAGCGGTTTTGATAATAATTTTTGAAAAGCCTATCATCCTTTTTTTAGGTGGCGAAGTAAACAATGTTTTATTTTTAATTAATATTTTATTTCCTCCTTTGTTATTATTTTTATCAGTATTATTTACACGAATGCCGTCAGATACTAATACGGCAAAAATTATTGAAGGGATAGAGGAGGTAACTTTTATTGAAAAAGAACGAAAAGAAAAGTTTAAACTTAGAAAGATAGTCAAGAGAGAAGGTTTTATAAATGCAGTTTTTACGTTTATTTATAGGGTTAGTTTTCTTCTGATTTTTGGTTTTATAATTTATGTACTGGATCGTTATGGATTTGAACCTGTTAGTATTGTGATTTTCTTATTTTTCTTGGCCTTAATTAGTTTTTTTAGTATTAGAATTAAAAGGGGTGTTAAAAAGTTAATAATACTTCCTGCCAAAGATAGTATTTTATCTTTCTTTTCTGATATTTTATTTGTGCCAATTATTCAAGTTGGAAAATGGTTGAATGAAAAATTTGATAAAATAAATGTAATCACATTTGTTCTTGATGTATTAATTGAATCACCATTTAAATTTTTTGTTGAGGTAACAGATCAATGGTCAAAGTATGTAAAAGAAAGAAAAGAAGATATTAGTTAATTATTTTATGTTATATATTGTAGCTACGCCAATTGGGAATTTGGAGGATATATCATTTCGGGCACTTCGTATTTTACGCGAAGTTGATTTTATTTTATGTGAAGATACTAGAGTAACAAAAAAACTTTTAGATTATTACAAAGTTAATACTAAAACAATTTCTTATCATCAGCATTCAAATCAGAATAAAGAAGATAAAATTTTAAAGTTACTTAAGGATGAAAAAAATTTAGCCTTAGTTACAGATGCTGGAACTCCAGGGATATCTGATCCAGGTGGAAAATTAGTGGAGGCGGTAATTAAAAATTTTGGTGATAAAATAAAAATAGAATCAGTGCCAGGTGCTTCGGCTGTAACTACAGCTTTATCAATTTCTGGTATTTCAGCTGATAAATTTTTATTTCTTGGATTTCCACCTCACAAAAAAGGAAGACAAACTTTTTTAGAAAATATTTTTAAAAGTAATTTCCCTGTTGTGGTTTATGAGTCAAAACATAGAATTCTGAAATTTTTAAAAGAAATTCAAGAAATGAATAAAAGTAACATCGAAAAAAGCGAAAAAGAAGAAATAGAGATTACTTACAAAAAAGAAAAAAAGCAAAAAATAAAAGTAATTAATTCAATAGTTGTATGTCGTGAACTTTCCAAAATGCATGAAACGGTTTATAGAGGAAAACTTGATAGTATTATTGAAAAAATTGAATTAGATAAAAATAATCAAAAAGGTGAATTTGTGGTGATTATAAATTAAAAAATATAGATAAATGAAAAATAAATTTTACATAACAACAACTTTGCCATATGTGAATGCTAATCCGCATATTGGTTTTGCAGCTGAAATTTTACGGGCTGATTGTTTGGCAAGGTACAAAAGAGAGCAAGGAAAAGAAGTTTTTTTTAATACTGGAACTGATGAGCATGGTCTAAAAATTTATCGTAAATCAGAAGAAGCTGGAATTGATGTGCAAAAATATTGTGATGGATATGCAGAGAAGTTTAATAATTTAAAAAAAGCTTTGAGTTTGAGTTATGATAATTTTATTAGAACTACTGATGAACATCACATAAAAGCTGCTCAAGAATTTTGGAAAAAATGTAAAGCTAATGGTGATATTTATAAAAAAAATTATAGTGTTAAATATTGTGTTGGTTGCGAACTTGAATTAACTGAATCAGAGCTTGTTGACGGAAAATGTCCTTATCATCCTAATCAAGAGCTTGAATTAATTGAAGAAGAAAATTATTTTTTTCGTTGGTCTAATTATCAAGATAAATTGTTAAAATTTTATGATGAAAATCCAAATTTTATTGTACCAGTACATAGATTAAATGAGATTAGATCTTTCATAGAACGAGGTCTTGAGGATTTTTCCATTTCACGCCTTAAAGAAAAAATGTCATGGGGAGTTTCTGTTCCTGATGATGATAATCACGTAATGTATGTTTGGTTTGATGCACTTGTAAATTATATTTCTTGTTTAGGATGGGGAAGTGGTGATGATAAAAAATTTCAAGAATTTTGGCCAGGAATACAAGTAGCAGGAAAAGATAATTTACGACAACAAACTGCAATGTGGCAAGCTATGCTTATGTCGGCTGGAATTGCAAACTCAACTCAAGTTTTAATTTTTGGTTTTATAACTTCAGGGGGACAGAAAATGAGTAAAAGTTTAGGTAATGTAATTAATCCTTATGATGTGATTGAAAAATACGGTCAAGATGCAACTAGATATTTTTTATTATCTCAAAATCCTTTTGAAGATACCGATTTGAGCGATGAACGGTTTAAGGAAATATATAACGCGGATTTAGCAAATGGACTTGGAAATTTAGTAGCGAGAGTTTCAAATATGCTAGAAAAAAATGAGATTGAATTAGATATAAGTTTGGACAAATGTGATGACAAATTGAAGAAAGATTTTAAAGAGAAGATGGATAAATATAAATTTAGTGAAGCTTTAAAGATTCTATGGGCAAGATTTAGAGAGCAGGATGAATTTTTAAGCAGAAAAACACCATGGAAATTAAAAGATAAAGGTGAGATAAAAAAAGTACTTGAGCCAGTTGCTCAGAATTTATTTTGTGTCGTTAATTTATTAAAACCGTTCATGCCTAATGTGGCAAATAAAGTAGTTGAGCAATTTAGTAAAAAGCAAGTAAAAAAAGGCAAGTCTTTATTCCCAAGAGTGTAATATGTGAAAAAAAAGCGAATTTTATTTCGCTTTTTTTAATTGAAAATGTTATAATTGATATATTATGTTTGGTTTAATAGTTATTTTGTATTTTTTAATTTTCATATTAGGCTTATATCCTGCAAATATAGCGTATTTTATTGTTCATAAATTTATTAATTTGAACACGAGTAATAAAATTATTGGTTTTTGGAAATTGTATGATATAAATAAATTTAGAAGAAAATTCATTATTTTTATTTTATTTTCTTTTGTTTTTGGTGTATTTTTTCTAAATTTATTTTTGTTTATTTATATATTTAAACTTAGGAATGGATATTATAGTATATATTCCATCTTTGCAATAATTTTTATAATGATCTTATTTTTGATCTTAGTTTATTTTATTGACTATTTAAAACATTGTAAAACACCTAGGTCTTATAGGCATTCAGGTAAAAAAGAAGTTGAGAAAATGATTGGCACCTTGGCTATAACTGCAGGTATAAAAAAACCAATTTTAAAAATCATTTTATCAAATACTCCGACAGCTTTTACTATTATTAATAAATTTGGAGGGGAATATATTATAAATGTTTCCATCGGTCTATTAAATGTTTTGGATAGAATAGAAATAGAAGCGGTTTTAGCTCATGAAATTTCTCATATAAAAGCTGGGCAGATTTTAGATTATCGTATAATAAACATCTTGTTGGAATTTCTAAAGATTGTAGCGAGCGGATTTTTTATTTTGATTATATCTGTGTTTATTCCAAGCTTTTTCTATTTTTGGATATTAGTATTATTGTTCTTTTCTGTAGAGGGATATTTTAAAGATAATACATATTTAATTGATAAGGATTCTATTTGGTATGTAATATTTATTGCTTTGATGCCAACTTTTTCTTTAATAAATTTTATTGCTTGTTTGATATATTATAGTTTGGGGCATAATGAAGATTTTTATGCTGATTTAAATGCAATTTTAGTTACCAGATATCCTCATGGTTTATATTCTGCTCTTGAGCGAATAGAAAAATATGACAATCAAAGTCTTGAGGTTGGATTTAGTTTAAGTTATTTATATTTTTCTTCAGAAAAATTTCATTCCAAAATTCCTTTTCCGCAACCAACAATAGCTCTTAGAAAAAGAATGATTGAAAAAATTGAACAATCATTAAAGAGTTTTAGATTAAAGAAATCTAACAAAAAAATCCATTGCTCATTGTGTCATACTTTAATGAAAGAGTTAAAAATGGATTCTCACTATTTTAAACAAAATGTTGTAATTGATAAGTGTCCAAATTGTCACAGTGTTTGGTTTGATAAATCCGAATTAATATATATAGCCGACTTGTTAATGTTGACTGAAAATAATATTAATAAATCAAAATTACAATATTCAAAATTTGAAGATTATTTAATTTGTCCAAAATGTGGAATAAAACTTTATAAACAAAATTCAGCCAATATTCCAGATGAGGTTGATATTTATAATTGTAGAAGTTGTGGCGGTGATTTTATGATGAATGATGATATTTACGAATATGGGATGTATAAAAGGAAAAGGTGATAATATGTGATTTGGATTTAGTCAAAAAATAATACTTTTTTTTGTTTTACACATTCATAAGCGTAAATGTATGTTCCAGCTGACCAGGCTTGATATGGTTCTCCTTTTGGTTTTCCTGTTTTGCCATGTAGCCATTCATTGAATTCATAACCAACTTTAAAATCTCTAGTTTTGAGTTTTTGCATATTTCCTTTTGCTAGTCGTTCTAATTCTTCTTCAGCTTGTTCATATTTTTTAAGTTTTATCAAAGCTACTACATATATTCCACCAATAAATGGCCAGATGCCTCCGTTTAAATATTCAAGTGGAGTTTTTGCATCGCATTTTGAAAAATAAGAATGCCATTCTTTGTCACTTTGTTTTATTGGTGGCCAAATAGCTTTCATCCCAAACGGCAAATTAATTTTTTCTTTTTCAATATGTTTAATAATACTTTCAGCTTGAGATTTTTTTGCTAAGCCAGTAATGATTGCTAAACAGTTTCCCATTGAGTCAAACCATTCCTCTTGTTCACGATCGCCATCATGATTTTTCCAGTTCCAAGGTAAATAAAAACCAAGCTTTTTATCCCAAAGTTTTAAATAAGCTTCAATATCACCGTTTATGACTTTTTTGATATGTTCAGCGTGGTTGTCTAATTTTTTTCCGCCAATCATTTTAAGTGTTCCATAATAAAGAGCTTGAGTATTAATCACATTGCCATACTTATGAGGGAAAGCGTCCATCCAGTCCATTGTTGGCTGTTGAGATAATAAACCATCTTCATTTGGATCTTGATATTTTAACCAAATAAGAGCTCTAGCAATTGAGTTTTTGTGGGATTCAAGCAAAGTATTATCTTTATATGCAGTAGCATAAACATAATGACCAATAATATACCAAAGCGAAGAATCAATTGAGTTGTAAGTTTTATCACTCCGTCTATCAAGATTATACGAGCCTACACAATTCGGAATTTGTCCGTTTTTTGTTTGCCATTTTTTTAATAAATTTAGACTTTTTTTAACTGGAGTTTTAAACTCCTTATCAGCCAAACTTGCCCCAAGCGCGGTAATCATAGAATCACGCGCCCAAGTTGCTTCATAGCCTCCTTCAAGTCCAGAAGCATAAAGTCCAGTTGATTTTGAGGATTTTTTCAAAACCTCAATAGCTTTTCTATAAGCTTTTTCTTTTATGTTTTTCATTGGTGTGTATTATTGATAAATTATATTAATTAAATGTTTTTAGGTTTTTTTTATCAACTTTTCTAAGAAAATAAATGTAGTTTTTATCTTTAGCATAACTATTAATAATGTTATCTTAATATTTCTCCACATATTACCCAAATAAAGATTAAACCTATCAGTAAAAAGTAAAGAAGAAAAAAGATTGATTTTATTTTACCTTTTTTATAAAAATTTATTAATAATATTAAGTATGATATACTTAATAAAATAAATATACTACATATAAAAATAATTTTATTTTTATATTGTTTTGTCATCTCTCCTTCCCATAGAGTTTTTTCATATTTATATCCTAAGTCATTGCAAGTTTTTTTATAATCTGCTGAATTGTAGTCTAGAGTTCTCCATCCATTAGGTAATTCGTAATGATGTTTAAAACTATATAGCCTACATATTTTTAAATCATCATTAATTGATAGTTCTCGACCTATTCGTATGTGAGCCCAGGTAGTATTTATTGGAAATAAAAGGAATAGAACTAAAATAAAAAAAATTTTCATATTATTTAGTAAAAAAAGAGATATGTTTTTTGAAGTTTTTAAATCTTCATAAGTTTTATTTTTTATATTTTTCATTTGTATTATTTGTCATCCTTGTGTATGCGGGGATCTCCGTATACACAAGGATGACAGAGTATTAATAATATGATTTTATTTTTTAATAAAAAAACTATATGTATGTTCTCCGTTTGTACATTTAAAATCACTAGATTTTAATGGTTTAAATGTGTATTTTTTAAATTTCTGTAAAGCCTTTATATCTAATAATGGAACAGGTGTTAATTCCTTTACGTCATTCCATCCTAATATAAATAATCCTTCTGGTCTCATGATATTATAAATTGCCTCTAAGGCACTTTCAACTTTGTCTTTCTTATTCAAACCCCAACCAAAAACTCCATTCATAAGTATAAAATCAAATGTATTTTTGTTGAAATGATTTTCAAGATTACTAACATTGTCAGTTATGTGATTTTTACTTCCAAATTCTTCACGTTCCGGATCAATATCAAGAGTCCAAAGTTCACGACCTTTGAAAAATTCATTATAAAAATATTGATAATCTTCTCTTCCTATATCTAAAATCTTTTGTGGATCAAATTCAGCTAATACATTTGGAAAAATAATTTCCTCAAGGACACTCCTGTCTTCAAATTTTTTACGTTTATATTCAACATGTTTATAAGTTATTAATTTTGCTTGAATTTTAAATTTTAGTTTTTTTAACAAGTTTTTCATCTTTTTGTAGTTTTAATTTTAACTTCTCCATATTCATCGGTAATGTGATAAATATATTTTTTGTCTCTAGGCGGTGAAGTTGAAATATCAAATGTTTTTGGATCAGCCCCATCAATTTTTTTATAGTGGTAATATACAAAATTTTTATCTTTTGAAAATACCTTATAGCCGCTACTTAGTACCTCAAATGTGCTACTATCGCATTCTGATAAAATATAATAATTATTATATGTTGATGGATTGCTCAAATATAATCTATTTTTATCTTTTGCATAAAATTCATTGTTAGGAATAATTTCAAAACTATTAGGATCAGATTTTTTAATTGATTTACCTCCATAATATGCAAAGTTTTTATCTTTTGCCCACCCACCACGTAGAGCAACAAAAGTGGAGTAATCCGCATCTTTAACAATACTTGGATGGCGTCCTTTAATGCACGGAGTAAAAGTAAAATCTTCATAATAGCATCTTCCTCTAAGTGCATAGATGGAAAAATTATGTTTGTAGTAACTACCTCCTAAATTTCGCCAAGATAATAATGAGTACCAGAGTAATCCGATTATTAAAATGATTATGGCTACAAATGCTGTTTTTTTTCTCTTTGTGTGTAGCTTTTTCCACAGCATGCGAAAAAAACTAATTAATCCAAATATTATAGATATAATTATAATTATGACAGCTGTGGTTGTAAATGATGAATAGCACCAGATCAGTCCGATTATTAAAATGATTATGGCTACAAATATTATTTTTCCATTTGTGTGTAGTTTTTGCCACAGCTTGTGAGAAAAACTAATTAATCCAAC
The DNA here is from genome assembly GCA_023142215.1 of Candidatus Parcubacteria bacterium. GTDB lineage: Bacteria > Patescibacteriota > Patescibacteriia > Patescibacteriales > UBA12075 > JAGLJW01. The sequence continues at coordinate 6,414 of JAGLJW010000060.1, read as the reverse complement.
TATTATAGATATGAATATAGTTATGGCTATGACGGTTGCAATTTGAATGTTCATTTTTTTGAATTTTAATTAATAAATTTACTTTATCTTCTCAATAGCCAATCTAGCTAAAAAGTAAGCCAAAGTTGATTCTGCGCCTTGGTTAAAATTCAAAGAATATTTTCCAAGACCGTCAAAGCATCCTCCTGTGGCTTCGTCATAAACCATTTGATTTAAATGATTTTTTCCTAAAAACCATTCAAATGCTAAATTTGCTTTATCTTTATAAGTCTTATTTTTTGTAACTTGAAAAGCGGCGACTAATGCTTCAACTGCACTTGATGCATCCTCTGGTTGTTGATCAAAATATGATCGTTTGCCGTTTCTGAAATACCAGCCATCTTGTCCGATAGGTGAAAAGTATTTTTTATTTTCAAATGTAATAGAATCTAAAAAATCAATACTTTTTTTAGCAATGTTTAAATATTTTTTTTCATCTGTTACTTCATAAGCTCTAAAAAGTGCTTCTGGTAATTTGTAATTTGAATATGTGAAACAATCTTCAAACCAAAGCCATTTATTTTTTGTTAATTCAACTTGTTCGTTAAATATTTTGACTAATTTATTACTTAATTTTTTAATTAGATTTTCAATCTTTTTTGATTTTTTAGTTTTATAAATTTTAGTTAAACCAAGAATTGAAAATGAAATAGCACGTAATGAATGTAGTTTCGTAAAGTGATTTTCAGTTTTTTCAAAAATATCATAAGCATCATTTGTCAAATTAATTGGGAGCTTATGTGAATTAACAACATGTCCAAGTGACCAAATACAGCGTCCAAAAGCATCTTCACTTTCTCCATTATCATTATAAGTTTTTCTATATGTTACAAAATTATGAAATTTACCATCATCTTTTTGAACAAATTTTGTAAATTTGAGATAAATTTTTACCAAATTTAAAGCTTGTTTATCTTTTGTCTCTTCATATAAATCAGCACAACCAAGCATGGCTCTGGCATTGTCGTCTAAGCAATACCCAGAATGCAAATCTGGTTTAGTGTGATTAGCAAATTGAATAATACTAAAATTGTTAGATAAATTTTTAATATAATCTAGTTTAATTTCTGGTAGAACACCTTTTGTTTTTGGTATTATTTTTGCAAATTCGTTAAAAATATTAAAATATGACAAAGCAACATTTTGCCAAGTCATATGTCGTGAATAAAAATATGAATTTTTTCCCATTTCTTTTCGGCGTTTTTCATTTCGCAATATATACAAGAGAGCCTTTTCAATTTCTTTTGAATTTTCAAATTTCACTAATTGTCCGCGTTCTTCATTTATAACATCAGAAGCATATTGATTTTTGGTAGCGACAATTGGGCAAGCACATGAAAGGGCATAGGAGATTGTTCCACTAACTGCTTGAAGTGGATTTAAGGTTGGAGAAATATAAATATCAGTTGCTTTTAAGTAGTCAATTAATTCTTCAAGCGTTAAATATTTGTTATAAAATTTTACATTTTCTTTAAGTCCAAGTTTGTAAATTATTCTTTTAAGTTTATTTCTATATCGTTCTCCTTCGTCACGTCTAATAACGGGATGAGTTGCTCCTAAAATTAAATAAAGAGCATTCGGATGCTCTTTTATTATTTTTGGCAATGCTTCAATTGCATATTCAATACCTTTATCACGATTAAGCATCCCGAATGTGGAAAAAACTAATCTTCCATCTAGTTTTAATTTTGTTTTTGCTTTTGTTTTTGATGGATAAGCAACATTATGAACTCCGTGTGGTATAACATGAATTTTTTTCTTATCAATTCCATAAACATCAATTAAATAATTGGCTGATGTTTGTGTCATAACTATGATGGCTGCGACTTTTCTTGCCATTGCTTGAGTTACACTTTTAATATTTTTATCTGGTGGCTCAGGCAACACAGTATGCATAGTTAAAATAGCAGGTTTTTGAAGTAGTTCTAAAAAAGGTAAAATATAATCACCCCAATCGCCACCAAATATTCCATATTCGTGTTGTATATTTACCATCTTAATATGTGGTAATTTATTAATTTCATTAGCACGATTAATATAATCTTCCATCTCAGTTTCATTAATTTGCATAATCACTTTTTGCGGATAATTATAGATAGAAGTTCCATTGTCATTGATAGCTAAAATTTTGCTTTTAACATCGGGAGAAAATTCCTTATCAATTGCGTTGGTTAAATCTTGTGCAAATGTTGCAATTCCACATTCGCGAGGAGGGAACGTGCTCATGCATAGTATGGAAGGTTGTTTTGGTTTTATCATATCGGTGTAGTATTTTATTAAAAAAAATAAAAGTATGTTAATTTAGAACTATATTTATTTTATCAAATTTTTTCAAATTAGGGAAGAGTTTTTAGTAGTTTCGATAAATTGCTTGTTGCCTTGCAAATTACAGAATCACTAGCTCCATAAAATATTTCGAGTTTATTATTTTTAAGAATTGCACCACAGCAAAAAATTACCTTTGGCATCGTACCTTTTTCATAATTATCAGTTATAAATTTTTTTAATTCTTTATCAGACATTTTTTTCATTGCTTCTAATCCGCCAGGTAAAACATCAACAAGTCCAGTCATCTCATAACTTTTTTCAGATTTAAAAATTGGTTTTTCTGATCTAGATATTATTTTTCGTGGATTTTTTAAATCCAATAATAATATTCCCATTTTGTATACATGATTATTATTTATACCATGATATAAAATAAGCCAGCCATTTTTTGTTTCAATCGGAGAAGGACCCATTTCTACAAATGTATTATCAAAATAATCTCCTTTGCGTGGTTTCAAAAAAGGTTTTTGATCGCCTATCCAATTAATACCATTATTAGAAGTAGCGAACCAAATTCTATGTTCACCAAAGAGCATCCAAAATTTCCCATTAATTTTTTTAGGGAATATACCACCTGATTTTGACCATTCAGTAAATATTTGTTTTGTATAGGGTTTTCCTTTTTTATCAAATTCTGTATTAATACCACCAGCTTTACTAAAATTCCAATCAGAAAATGCAAAGCCTTTCTTTGTCCATGTTTTTAAATTTTTAGAAGTAGCAATACTTAATCTGGGAGTTTTTCCATCATATGCTGCGTATGCCATATAAAATAAATTGTCTATTTTTGTAATTCTAGGGTCTTCTAATCCCTTTTTCTCAAATTCTTCTTTTGGTTTAAGTATTGGATCTTTGCTTTTTATAAATTTTTCTCCATCATCTGAAATAGCATAGCCAATTGATGAAATCCAATCATCACCAACAGCACGATAAAAAAGATGATATTTTCCTTTTTCGTAAATCACACCAGTGTTATAAACCTTACGAGATTCCCAAGATTTTTTTGGGTTTGGTTTAAGAATTGGATTATTTTTTGAGCGTTTGAACATAATAATTATAAAAATAAGAAATAAATATAAGCTAATCCAGCTATCGGAAAAAGTAATTTTAAATTACTTACTAAAACTAATGCAATTAAAAGTATTAATATCCTCCCAATGCCAATTGGAATTTCTCTCCAAACGAAAAAGTTATCAGAGTTTTCTTTGTGAGAAATCCGATAAAATATAGCACTATAAGGGACTACGAGAAGTGTGAAGAAAAAACCTGAAAATATTGTGAAGATATAAATCAACAATGCATTATTTGCAAAATACATAACAGACCAATTAAAGATTAAAAGCAAACTCGCAATTTTAATTAGTTTTTTCTTGTTAAATTTATCAGAAAATTTTCCGATTAAAAGAGTGAAAATAGCACCACATAATCCAGTGATAGTGCCAACGTATCCAACAGATTGAATTGAGTTTAAATTTTGAAATACAAAAATAGGCCAAATAATAGCTCCAACTTCTTCTGCCATATTATCAAAAATTTCAAGAAAAAAATATTTTTTATAATTTTTAAATAATTTTTTACTAGTAGAAAGTTTTAATTTATTTGGTTTGTTGTAGAAATTTTTATTTTTATTTTTTAAAATTAATAAAGGAATAATTGATAGCAAAATAAAAAGAAAAACAATCGCTAATAATGGTTTAAATCCAAATGTTACAGCCGTAAATCCGCCTATGAATGGTCCAAAAATTCCAGCGATTTGTGGTAAAGCAAATAACTTTCCTGTTTGTGTTCCAATATTTTCAGAGCTTGTATTGCGAGAAAAAATAATATGAGATGGTATCCAATAAAGAGCAGATTCAAGTCCGCTGAAAAATGCAATTATAATAATTGGAATTTGAGTTGATTCTAATAAATAAAGAAATATTAAATAAGTAAACAAGAAGGGAAGACGTAGTGTAATTGTCTGAATAAGTCCGATTTTACGTGCAATTGTTAATACAAAAAAAGAAAAGAAAAGAAGGAATGAATAATGAAAAATATAATATAAAATTGCAATTTGAACTGAATATCCTAGAGTGATTAAATAAATTGGAATAAATATTCCAATTAAAGAGAAAGCAAATCCTTGAATGGATTGCATTGTGAATAGGTATTTTAGCGTTTGATTTTTATTGTCCATTTATTATTAGGGTCTGTCGCCAAACTATAGCATGACCGAAATCTGAAAATTTATGCTAAAACTGTAGTTTGGCGACAGACCCTATTACAATTCAATTATTTTTTTCAATTCATCAATAGCAAGTGATTTATTTTCTGGTTTTTCCTCACCTTTTTCCATGCAAGCAATAAGTTCAGAAAACGATCTAATTGTGGCTAGTTGAATTATGGTTTTAGCTATTTCTGGATTTTCTTTAAAATTTTCTTTAATTTCAGAATCTAAAGCTAACATAAATTCAACATTTCCTGTTTTTGCAGCATCAGCTTTCATTTGTCCATAGTCATGAATTAAAGCGTTTAGTTTGTTTTTAGTTACCATAGCGCCATCCCAACTAATAGATTTCATATTTTCTGTAGAATTTCCTAAACCCGTATCTTGATTTGCAAAAAAGAATTTATTTTCAAATTGATATTTATCATCATTTAGTATTTTTTCTGCTTTACTTAAAATATTTGTTGCCTTATTTTTAAAGTCATTAATATTGCGAAACTCCATCATCATCCAAAATGGAACAGATTCATTCTCTTCTTTTCCTAATTCCTTATATTCATTTTCAAAATAATCAACATAATTAGTTTTTGCCCATTCTTCAAAATTATCTTTTTCCTCGTCTGTTGGTTCAATATAATTATCATATTTTCCGCATTCTCTTTTTTCATCATCATCCATTTCTTCATCACCATTCCATGTTGAAAGTATTTTGTCGGTATTTTCTTTGTATCCTTCCCAGCTATCAAAGCAATCTTCCAAAGTCCAAATAATATCTTCGTTACCAAATTCGTCTTTAATTTCTTCTATCATTTCATCTATATTAATTTCATTCTCATTTTGAAGAGTTAAAAGATTTTCTATAAATTTTTTAGCGTGACTTGAATTAGGATTTTCAATTCGTGCAGTACTTGTTTCATATTTTGCAAAAAGTCTTCCTTCGCTAATATTACTGTTTGATTCAATTATTTTTGAATCTTTTAATTTAGTTTTTGACAGTAATTTATGCATTAATAAATCTCTAAGAAAGCGTTTTTCTTTTTCTTCTTTTTCTGATTCCCATTTTAAATCTTCTTGCATATCTTCATGATCTTCATACTCTTGCCAATTGTTCATACTGTAATGAATAGCTTGTTTAATAAGTCTTTCATAGAGTTTTTCTGATTCCACTGAATCTTGATTTAAATCTGAGAGTAAAACAGAATATTTTTCTTGATATTCTTTTTTTAGTTGTTTTTCAATTTTATTTTGTTCATCTTCTGGAAGCCAGCCAAAAACTGTATCCATTCTAACTGCAATGATTGTGCTGATAATAGCTTTTAATTTTTCAGGACTTTGTTTGTCGCTATATCGTTCAGTTAACTCTTGTTTTTTTTCTTGTCTAATTTTATAGCATTCATCTTCTTCAACTTTCTCTGGTTTTTCATATCTTTCAACTGGTTTATTAATTTCTAAAGCAATTTCATGGCTATCTTCAATTAATTCTTTTTTAAATTCATCATTCTCGTTGTTTAATTTTTCTTGATCATTTTTTTTACTAAAATCAAATTTTTCAAATAATTTCATATTTTTGTATTCTTTAAATATTATGGTATTATTATATAATAAATCATTAATTTAAACAATGTTTTGTTTATTTTAGAAGAGTTTAACTTTATAAAAAATATGTTAATTCTTAAAAAACTTACTAATCCATTTTTGTTATTCTTTCTATTATTTTTTTTAATCCCATCTCTCTTATTTATCATAAACAATAATATCAACAATCTAGAAACTCCAGAAGTATTAGCTGCTGGAGAAATTCCAATCTATCGCTCCGTAGGGAATACTTCAACTAATCTCAA
>JAGLJW010000006.1 GCA_023142215.1 Candidatus Parcubacteria bacterium | reverse complement strand
TGGTTCGAATCCAACTCCCGCAACAAAATTAACAATTAACTATTTGTAAAGATCCTTGATTTTTAATTATTTAGTTAAATGTTAATGGTTGATAAGCCGCGGTAGCTCAGGGGTAGAGCAAAGGACTGAATTTCGGTCCCTTTAATGGAAACATTAATGTGCAAATTGGGTGAATTCGGGGAAATCTAAGCCATGTGATCACATAGTGATTTTACGCGGTATGACAATCCCGAGCCAAGCCTTAAAGGGTTTAAGTTTTAAGGAAGGTGTAGAGACTAGCAAGTGAGTCCCAACAATAATCTTGCATTAGCGCCCAACTCCGTAGTATTTAGTTTACCGGAGATGATATAGTCCGATCCTTGTGAGAAATCCAAGAAAAATTTTGGAAAATCCTTGTGTCGACAGTTCAAATCTGTCCCGCGGCACAGTTGTCATAAATTTGAACCTATGTTATACTATCAGTATCTCATAGGTTCAATATTATGAAACAAAAAAAGAAGTTAGCAATACAATTAAGAAAAGACGGAAACAGTTATAGTCAAATAACTAAAGAAATTGGTGTTGTTAAAAGCACCTTAAGTTATTGGTTGAAAGATATTGAAATTAGCGAAAAAGCTAAAAAAAAGATATCAGAAAGATCTTATGAAAGGAGTACTTTAAAATTAATTCAAAGAAATAAAAGGCAAACAATTTTAGCTAAAGAGAGAGTTGAAGAGATTAAATTAATAGGAGAGAATGAATTTAAGATATTTGCCAAAGATGATTTATTTATAATAGGGGTTTCGCTATATTGGGCTGAAGGTTATAAAAAAGGGGCTTATGGGAGTAAATGGAAGGTTGTTGATTTTGTGAATTCAGACGAAGAGATGATTATTTTAATGATGAAATTTTTTCGAAAATATTTCAAAGAGTATGAAGAAAAATTTAAAATTCAGATAATTGTTCATCCGAATGTGAATATTGATAAAGCAGTAATTAGATGGTCTGAAGTCACAGGTTTAACAAAGGATAAATTTATAAAGACTTGTGCTAAGTTGAATAAAAGTAGCAAAGGAATTAGAAATAAAAAATCTTTACCATTTGGAACTGCTCATATCAGAATATATAATGTTAAATGTTTTTTTAGAATGATAGGTTGGATTGATGGAATGAAAAAGTATTTTAGATAGATTTTTTTAATGGACATTTCGGGGTGTGGCCTAGCTGGCTTAGGGCGCGCGGTTTGGGACCGTGAGATCCCGGGTTCGAATCCCGGCTCCCCGACAAAATGACAATTGACAATTAAGATTCATTTGTTATTATGGTTAATAGTTAAAATTTGAATATCGCGGGTATAGTATAACGGTTTAATATGTCGGCCTTCCAAGCCGAGGATGAGGGTTCGATTCCCTCTACCCGCTCACGTAGAAAACAAGCCTCTTATGTATTTAGTTTGGAGAGATAAATGTTTATTTTTTTGATTGAACCATTTAAGAACATGTTAAAGTTAAAATAGCTTTGATCATTTTAAAATATTTTTAATTTAATAATAAATTTCAATAAGGAGATGAAGAAATGAACGAGTTTAAAGATAACTCGATGTTAGGTAGGTACTTAAGAGAAGTGTTTGCAATTAAAATGCTATCTAAAGACGAATCTGCTAAATTAGCCCGTAAGATAGAGAAAGGTGATAAACATGCTGAAGATGAGCTTGTTAAAGCAAATTTACGGTTAGTAGTTTTTCTGGCAAAAAAATACACTAGAGATAAAGATGGATTGTTAGATGTCATCCAAGAGGGAAACAATGGTTTAATAAGAGCTGTTCAAAAGTGGAATCCTAGTAGAGGTAAATTATCAACTTATGCAACTTGGTGGATAAAGCAAAAAATTTTTGAATATATTTATGATAATTCAAATGAAATAAGACCCCCCGGTCATATCCAAGAAATACTTTTGTTGATGAGAAAGGTTATTAGAGATTTCGAGAAGAGAAAAGAGAGGTTTCCTACTACTGAAGAAATTGCAGGTTTAATAAGCATGAATGAAAATGATGTATTGTTTTATCAGAATCTTATGAAGAAGAACCTATTTTTAGATAAGAAGAACGAAAGAGATGGCAAAGGGGGTGATTTGAAAGAAATAATTATAAACAAAGGAGCAAAGAGTCCAGAAGAAATATTGAGTCGTAATGATCTTTCAAAATTGGTTGATAAAAGGCTAGAAAAATTAAACGAGCTAGAAAAAAAGCTCATTATGCATAAGTATAGTTTAAACGGACATGAGTTTATGAAACGCTCTGAACTTTCTAAACAATTTGGTCTTACTATTTCAAAAATTGAGATTAGTATAAACAGAGCTATTAGGAAGATGCAGTTTATTTCCAACAAAGAACGGGTTCAAATAATTGAAGCCTTAAGTGATTAGTAGTTATGTAAAAATACAATCAAAGGATATTACATGCATGTAGTGTCCTTTTTTATATTTATTATACACTCCCGAATTCTAGCATATTGACATCATTACACCTGATAAGGTATAATGTTATTATTAAACTTTATTACATAATTATGGAATTATTTTTGTATTGTTCTGATCTTAGATTAAAGAAAATACCAACTTTAGATTTTCTGTTAGAAAGAAATAGAAGCTCTCCAGATTTTCAAAATACAGAACTTGTTAAATGTATTTTACCAAGATAGAAACATGCTCAGGAAAAAAATGGAATTCCTGATAGTCATATTCTAAAAAAGCAACATGACTTTGACTACATAGAAATTCGTATAAAAAATAGTTCTACATTATTGAGATTCCCATATTTTCTAGACAGCATTAATAAAAAAATAATTATTCTAACTGGTTATGCAAAACCAGACATCTATAAATCAACTGGAAAAATAGCCAACTTAATAAAAAAGAAAAAAAACACTGCTCAGTCGTATTATGATGATTATAAATCTAACAATGAGAAAGCAATAATTTTACCTGAGTTCTACCAAGAATTAATAAATGAAATTTAAAGTTATATTAAAAATATGAACAACCTTTTAAAAAAATATAATGAATTATTTACTCTTAAAAATTCAAAAAAACTAAAAGAGTCTTTTTCTGTTGCCATGTTTCAAACAAGATTATCTAGCAAGATATTTCAAGCAAGGGCAGAGAAAAAAATGAGCCAACAAAAACTAAGAGAATCAGCTCAAACAACACAAAGAATTATTTCAGATATTGAAAATGGTAATTACAATATGGGAATAAATCTATTGTATAAAATTTTTAAAGCATTAAATAAACAATTGATTGTAGATGGAGAAGATTTAATCACAGGAGAACAAATAATTTCAACCAATTATTACATTATTACATCTACTCAAAATAGTGAATTCAAGGAAAATCAGTCAATGGAATATCCAAACTACGCTCGTGTAAGAAATAATTTTAAAATAACTAATTCTAAATAAACAATAAAAATATGAAACATGTTTGGTCAATATTATGTCACAAATCAATTATAGACCAGGAGACTAACGCTTTGAGTTTAATTGATTCCTTAGAGGAAATAACTATTGATATTAAAAAAGGAAAACAAGTAGATAAAATAAATTTACAAGGAATAAGTTATAACTTGGTAAGCTATATCGTTCGTAGTGACATAAAGGAAAAAGAAAAAGGGGAAATCAAAATTGAAATAATTGACCCTCAGAATAATTTAATAAAAGAAATAACTCAACCATTTGAGATAAAAAAAGGTGTTAACAAAATAAGAGTTCAAATGCAGTTTAATGGATTAATTATTTCAGGAGAAGGAAGATACACATACAGAATTGGACTAAAAAATGAAGAAACTAAAAAATATAATACTGTTGCTGAACTTCCTCTTGATATTAAATACAATATAATTAACTCTAATACCAACTAACTTATTTTAAAAACAAAAAGGCACTTTCAATATTTCAACTGAAAGTGTCTTTTTCCTCTGTAATTCCACTCATCCATACTGCTTATTATCACGTTTAGTGATAGTTTAGTGAAAATTGAGTGAAAATATTGATTTTTAGTGACATTTTGAGACACTTTGTGAGATTGATATTTTACCTAACTTTAAAATGAATATCGTATTTTAGACTAATATTGTAAGTTAGCCAAAATAGGTTATTTAAGTTTCGATTTCCTCTACCTGCTCATAATACAAAAAAACTTTCTTGAAAAAGAAAGTTTTTTTTGTAGCACAAATTTTTTATTTATTATGTAGTTTTTTTTGCTCCTTTCCATGCTAGTTCAAATAGTAATTTCATATTATTTGAAATTTCATTACTTTCAATAATTATAGCTATTTCTTCTTGAAAAGAAATGTAGCCAACTTTGTTGCCATAGATATTCATTTCAATTGAAAAGGGAAATTGTTCTTTAGGTACTAGGCGAGTTTTTTTAAGATATTCTTTGTCTTTGTTCTTATAATTTTTCATGAAATCATTTGCTGACGCGATTACACGAGCATAAATTTTTTTTTCTATTCTTTTCTTAATATACTCATCAGAGAAAGTTCCTAGTTTCTTAGAAATATTTTCTGAAACAAATGCCATTATTTCTGTGTTATAATTTAGCGTGTCTTTATACACTTCTTTTAATCCAGTTTTACCTTCGTAATATCTAATGCGTGGTTTTGTTCCTGCTGTATTGCACAGAGATTTTAATAGTGGCATTATTTCGTTGAGTTTATTTTTTTTATCTTCTAATAATTTATTTAAAGTCTCAGGTTCTTCCGCATAAAATAATCTTTTGTTTCCTTTTATTGTTTGACCAACTAATCCTTTTCTTTTTAAGTTTTCTAAAACATCATAAGTGGTTGTCCTTTTTATACTTGCTTTAACGGATATTTCAAATACTCCTGCTTGACCTAATTCTAATAATGCTAAATATACATCATCTTCTTTGTTTTGAAGCCCAAATTGAGCTAAAACTTCATTTAATTGCATAGATTTAAAGAGAATGTCGGTAATCTCCGACTACTTTTTTAGTGTATCATTTTTCTGTTTTTTTGTCAACTTTTTTAAGATTTAACTCATTTTTTAAACAAATTATGGTTATAATTTATCTAATATTAGGAGCTATATATTTTTAAGTCGGGATATATTGACATAAATGTTTATAGATATTAAAGTTTATTCATTAAACAATTAAGTTTAATGTTTTTTAAATTCAAATAGGAGAAGAAAAATGGTTAAAATTGTTTTGCATTGTGCGTCTTCGGAAGGAAAGAATGACCGATATTATGGCAATTGTGGACTTTTGTTTTCTGAATATAAAAAAATGGCAGATGAAGAAGTGGTATTGAAAGGTTTTGGCGGTTTTCTTGGAGGAAAGAAAAAAGAAAATTTTTTACAAGAATGTATTGATGCTGATATTGTAATTTTAGATGCTTGGAATTATCCAAATGATTGGAAGTATCCAAATCTGAGTTTGTCTGAAAGTGGAAAAACAAGTCCTGAAAAAAGTATGGCAGAAATTGCTAAAGAGATTAAGAAGATAAATCCTTTTGCTCATCTTTTTGCTGATCTTATGGAAGGCAGTTATGAAGTCAATGTACATAGATATGCAACTCCAATTAAAAGTTGGACAGATGAAATTATCAAATCAGCGTTTAAAGCGGTTAAAATTAGAAATGAACTTAAGGAAAAAGGGGAAAGTATGAAAAAATTATTGGTAGTAGATGACAATCGGTATAATTTGCGTATGGCTCAAAAACAATTAGCTGGTGATTATGATTTAATTACTGCTAAGAATTTTTCTGAGGCAAGAGATGTTATTCAAGATAACAAGATTGATATTTTGATGACGGATGTGATGATGCCTGGAGAACGAGCAGGTCAAACACCTGAGAGTATAAGGTTCTATGTGGATGATTATGTGCCTATTGGTTTAGTTGTTGCACTTTTAGCTCTCAAAAATGAAATTCCAGAAATTTATATTGTAAGTGACACTAATCACCATGATCATCCTATGGCTTGGGCATTGGATTCAATTTCTGGAAATTGGCGCATTAAATGTTTTTGTGGTTATGCTTGTAAAATGATTGAAGATGATGATAGAGATGTAAAAGATTGGAAAACAATGCTTGGAAAATAATACAAAAGTAATACATGAGGTCTAATGATATTGAAAACATTAGACCTCACAATTTTTTATTTTGCTTGAGTTTATGAATTTTTTGTAAATTCAAATTAAAGAAAAAATTCAATAATAACTAGGGGAATTGTAGAATTTATATTTGTAAAGATATTTTATTTTTTACAATAGAAAAGCAAACAAGAGGAGAAAAAAAATGAAAAATGATTTAAAATATTTCCCAATGAGTGAGCTGTCAGGATATGATAAATTATTAATAAAGGTGAATTATCTTAAAGATAATACTATCCTTGTTAGATTAAATTTAAGAACAGAAGAAATTTTTTCATTTTTATCTCAACCTGAAATTGAAAAAATAGAAGAAGTTCTTAAATCACTTCCTGACATAGAAGAATTTGTTGTTCGTTTAAAGTTTGGGTTACATGGTATACCTGCAATGAATTATAGAGAGATTTCTGATAAGTTAAATAAATCTCCAAGTAGAATTGGACAAATATTTAAAAATGGAATGAAAAAACTTCGTCATCCATCTAGAATTGATCTTTTGCCTGATTTATCAAAATCAGCTTTTAATAAAAGACAAGCAAGATTGGAGCAAAGAGAGATAGAACTTCTGTTATTTTATCAGGAAATTATTACTGCCTTAAAAAACGAAGGAGTACAAAATTTAGCAGAAAATCATTTTATTTTTCAAATGGCTTCATTTAAGTTTTCTATTCCTATAAATGAATTAAAAATGTCAATCCGTTCTTATAATTATCTCCATAACGCTAGAATTGAAACAGTTGGCGAGTTAGTAAAAAAAACTGAGGTTGAAATGCTGAAAATATTAAATTTTGGCAGGAAAAGTTTAGCTGAAGTTAAGTTGATTTTAGCTGAGATGAATCTTAGTTTCGGTATGAAATTTTAAATGATAAGCCAATTCCAAATTTATAGGAATTGGCTTTTTTATTTTTGGTATATTATAATGAAAATATGGAAAAAATTAATTTACAAGCAAATACTGAACAAATAAAACCAAAAGAGAAGAAAGGATTTGATTCTATAAATGTTGCTATATTTGATAATTCTACGGTAGGCAAAGTAATGAATAAATGTTTTAGAATACTAGGTAATGATTCTCTATCATTAAATGAAGACGAAGAAAAATTAATTGAACAAATTTTAAAAAATGATACGGATACCATTGTAATTCCCAATGCAAACGAAAAAACTGTTAGATTAATTACGAAAGTAAGAAATAATCCTGATATTACTCATCAGCCTGTGATTATTGTATCTAATTTTGATGAAAAAACTCTTGAGTTGATTATGAAATCTGGTGCAGACATTGGAATTGAATCTCCTATTTCTTTGGTTGATTTTATAAAAAGTATTGCATCAACGCCAGAAATGTTAGCCAATATTGAAGATGTTTATGGAGATAAAGTATTAAAAAGTAAGCAGGGGTTTTATAAAAATTACAAAGATAAATTAATGCAAAGGTCAGAAATTACTGCTGATACTGAAAAAGAGTTAGAAATTCTTGAAGAAGTTTTTGAAAAGAATAATGTTCATCAAGTGCTTGATGCGGGTGGCGGAGCGGGTAGATTAAGTATTCCTCTCTCAAAAAAAGGATATAATATTGTAAATTTAGATTCATCGGAAGCTTTATTAGGAGAAATGAAAAAAGAAGATAGTGGCACAATGGGTGTTCAAGGAGATTTAAAAGAATTACCTATTAAAGACAAAAGTTTTGATGCTGTTACGTTTAATTGGCATATTTTCTGTGATCTTTTAGGAAATAAATCAAAACAAAAAGTAGCTAAAGAATCTTATAGAATTTTAAAAGATGATGGTGTTTTAGTTTTAGATATTCCTGATTTATCATCTTATGATTATATGACGGAAAATTTAGATCCTGAATTACTAAATAATCCACAAGAGATGGTGAAGAAAATAAAAGAATTTGAAAAAGATTACCAAGCAGTTGATGATTCTATGGCAAGGAGTATACTTTTACAAGGCAGAAATATGTTGGCTTATGCGCTTGGCAAGAATCAGCTTCATCCAGAAACCTTTGCACAAGATTTAAGTGTTAACACAGCACAAGTAGAAATTAGAAAAGATGGTACTTATTTAAATATCTCAGGAGAAGAAATATTTTTAGGATATATTCCAAAAGAGGATGATATAGTAAAATTATTAAAAGAGTCTGGATTTAAGGATGTTAAAATAAAAAAATGGGCGACTAAGAATTCTTTTTACAAAATTTCTTTTATTGCTAAAAAATAAAAGAATAAATTAATTTTAATATTAGCCATAAATTATTAAAAATAATTTAGTGTGTATTGACATAAATGTCAATGTGTGTTAAAATTCATTTATTAAACAATTAAATTTAGTGTTCTTTAAATTCAAATAGGAGAAGAAAAATAGCAGATGAAGAAGTTGTACTGAAAGGTTTTGGTGGTTTTTTTGAGTAAACTTAAAGAAAAAGGAGAAAGTATGAAAAAATTATTGGTAGTAGATGATAATCAGGATAATTTACGCATGGCCAAAAAACAATTAGCTGGTGATTATTATTTAATTATTGCTAAGAATTTTTCTGAAGCAAGATATATTATCCAGAACGACAAAATTGATATCGTGATGACGGATGTAATGATGTTAGGAGGACGAGATGGTCAATTGCAGGAGAGCGCAATGTACTATGCGAATGAATTTGTGCCTATCGGTTTAGTTGTTGCATTGCTAGCTCTTAAGAATGAAATTCCAGAAATTTATATTGTAAGCGATACTAATCCTCATAATCATCCAGTGATTGGGGCGTTAGATTCAATTTCTGGAAATTGGAGTATTAAATGTTTTTGTAGTTGTAACTGTATCATGATTGAAGATGAAAATGGTACAAGTGTAAAAAATTGGAAAACAATGCTTGAAAAATAAAAAATTTAATAGAAGATTATTTTATTTTTCAAAATACTTTGTTCAATCTATTCTTGTAAACGAACTGAAAATGTCAGTTTGTTTCCATAACAAGTCAATTTCAAGTTTATAGGAATTGGCTTTTTTATTTTTGGAAAGAATAGATTAATTTTAATATTAGCCATAAATTATTAAAATATTCAAGTTATACGATGGTATCGTATAACATAAGTAACTTAGTGTATATTTGACACAAATTATTTAGTATGATATAGTGTAATTAATATTATGATTTTAATACTAAATTGTAATGTTATGTTCCTTGAAATAATAACATCTATTTAAAGTAAATTTTAAATTTGGAGGATATGAAATGAATAAACGAATTGCTATTTTTGGAGGTAGTTTTAATCCACCCTGTAGGCATCATTTGCAAATCATTAATTATATCAAAGAACGTTTTGATTATTTTATTGTTGTACCGTGTGGTATTCGTCAAGATAAATCTTCAATGTATATCGTTTCTGAGTATCATAAAAAGCAGATGCTTAATATTGCACTTACTGATGTTTCTGATATTGCAATTGATTTTTATGATTTAGATAACAAAGTTTTTACACCGACTTATTTTTTACAAAAGAGATACAAAAATCTTTTTAAAGAATATGACATTTGGCATATTGTTGGTGGCGATATCATTCTTGGTGGACGAGATTGTCAATCAGAGATTCAACGTGTTTGGTATAATGGAAATCAAATATGGAAAGAGTTAAATTTTTTTGTAATTGAACGATTGGATTATTTAGTTAATGATGATGATTTGCCACCAAATTCAGAATTGTTAAGAATACCAGATTTGTTTGGTTCAGGAACTTTAGCTAGAATATTTATTAAAGATGGTAAAAATACTGATGAACTGGTTTGTAGAAAGGTGTTGAATTATATTAAATGTAATAATTTATATTGCTAATAAAAAAAAGGGAGGACGGAACGCTTTTAGGTACTCAAAGAAAGGATTGTAAAATGAATAAATTTTTAAATAATACAAAAAATGTATTACAAAATAACTTCCATAATATAATATTATGGAAGTTATATTTTTTTGACGAAATTTGCTATAATAATAAAAAGGATTAATTATAAAATATGTCATTGAAAAATATAAAAGTAAATAAGCCGATTGATTTAAGAAGTGAAAATAATCAAGTTGAAGAAAGTTTTTCGGAAAAAATTGTGGAGCAAGTTGAAGCTCAAAAAAAGTACAAAGAATATCAATTTCCTGATAATTTTTTGTGGGGAACATCTACTAGCGCTTATCAAGTTGAAGGTGGAATTAAGAATGATTGGAGTCAGTGGGAAAAATCTGACAAAAGAAAAAAGCAGATTGAGAAAAGAGGTGATGAGTTAAAAGATTTTGTGGCTGGTCAAGCTTGTGATTCTTATCATAGATATGAAGAAGATTTTGATTCTGCAGTTGAAATTGGTACAAATTCAATTAGGATTGGTATTGAGTGGGCGCGAATTGAACCGAAGAAAGATATGTGGGATGTTGAGGCAATTAAGCATTATAGGAAAATGTTAAAAAGTGCCAAAGAACGAGGGTTTGTAGTTGTGTTGACAATTTGGCATTGGACAAATCCGATCTGGATAACAGAGCAGGGTGGCTGGTCAAATAAAAAAACTGTAAAAGATTATTTAAGTTTTGTAGAAATAGTTGCAGAAGAATTAGGTCTTTATGTTGATTATTGGGTAACTTTAAATGAACCAATGGTTCATGTTGTGAACGGATATTTATGTGGCAAGTTTCCACCAAATAAAAAAAATCCAGTTAAGGCTTTAAAAACCTTTAATAATTTAGTTAAAGCACACACTGGAGCTTATGGTATTATTCATAGACATTTTGAGGATGCACGAGTAAGCATTACTGGTTTAATAAATTATACAGAACCATCTAACAAATGGAATTTAATTGAAATTGGATTAGCTAAAATAATTCATTATTCATGGAACCATAGATTTTTAAAAAAGATTAAAAATCATTGGGATTATATTGGGCTAGATTATTATTTTCACGATAGAATTATTTGGTATCCACCTTTCAAGAAAAATGAAAATAAAGTTGTAAATGATATGGGCTGGGAAATTTATCCAAAAGGAATTTATTATGTTCTTAAGTATTTAGCTAAGTTTAATAAGCCAGTAATAATATTAGAAAATGGAATTCCTGATGCAAATGATAAAAAACGAGCAGATTTTATTCGTAATCATTTATTTTATATACATAAGGCTATTCAGGAAGGGGTTGATGTTAAGGGATATTTTTATTGGTCTCTTTTGGATAATTTTGAATGGTTAGCAGGCTGGTCACCAAAGTTTGGACTTGTGAAAATAAATTCTGAAACAGGAAACAGGGAAATCAAAGAAAGCGCTTTAGTTTATAAAGAAATTTGTGAATCAAATATTTTAAAAATATAAGTTAATAATTTATAATAGATTTTGTTATGTGTTATGAGTTATGTGTTACGTGTAAGTGTGGTTAATAGTTGCAACAATTTCATATTTCATAAATGCTGGCGTGTATGTAGCTGATAAATTTTTGCTTTCTAAAAAAATTCATTCTTCAATAGTCTATGCTTTTTTTGTTGGTATTTGGAGTATTTTTAATTTTTTAATTCTACCGCTTGATCCTTGGGTTCCGAATTTACGTGAATTAGGAATTGATCTTTTGGCTGGTCTTTTATTTTTAGTTACGCTTGTATTTTGGTATAAGGCTTTGCATCAATCTGAAGCAACTAGAGTTGTGCCGATTGTTGGTGCTCTTACGCCGATATTTTCTTTTATACTTGCGTATTTATTTTTAGGTCAATCTTTAAGTGAACGTCAGTTGCTTGCTTTTTTGATTTTAATTCATGGCGGAATTTTGATTTCTGTTAAACAGACTAAAATGTATATTTGGAATGAAGTAAAAGAGAGATTAAGAGAAATTTTTGGCGAGGCATTAGGTGGTGTTCATGTTAGATATAGACCGACTAGAAGATTATTATTTAATTCAGTTATGTCTGCCTTTTTCTTTGCTGTTTATTATGTTCTGATAAAACATATTTATATGACACAACCTTTCATTGGTGGATTTGTGTGGTCAAGACTTGGTAGTTTTATTGGAGTAATTTTAATTTTTATGGTTCCCAATTGGCGAGCTTTAATCAAAGAGCAACGGAAACAAACAGTTAAGCCTAAAAGTTTTGGTTTTTTCTTAGCAGTTAGAATTTTTGCGGCTATTGCTTTTATCATGCTTAATTGGGCTATTTCACTTGGCAATGTGGCTTTAATAAATTCTCTTCAGGGAATGCAATATTTATTTTTAATAATGATGGTAGTATTTTTATCTTTTCGTTTTCCAAAAATTATTAATGAAGAATTAGGTGGTGGAATTTTACTTCAAAAAGTTATCGGTGTAACTTTAATAACAACTGGCTTGTATATGTTAATTTCTTAAGGTTTAAAAAAGAGGCTTTTCCAATATGGAAAAGCCTCACAATAAAAACTAAAAAAATATTTTGGTACCCCCGATAGGATTTGAACCTATGACCTCTTCCTTGCCAAGGAAGTGCTCTAGCCATCTGAGCTACAAGGGTACAAAAAATATTTAATATAAAGAGCTTTGGTCGGGATGGGAGGATTCGGACCTCCTGCATCTTCCCTCGTGAGGAAGCACTCTACCTGATTGAGCTACATCCCGACTTTGATTGATATTATATTAAGTTAATTATATAATAAAGTCAAGTCTAATTTTTTATTTTATTTTATGATAAGTATTTTTGGAGTTTGTATAATCATATATTCAATTTTTTATTTAATTTTAGCAAAATATAATCTAAAATTAGCTGTTTCTTTGATTATTTTTGCTTTACCTAGTTATTTAATTAGATTTAAAATATTTGGAATTCCTTTTACTTTATTAGAAATAATGATATTAATTTCATTTGCAGTTTGGTTTTCACGGAATTATAAGTCAATTTTTCAAAATATAAAATATAAGATAAAAGCTAAAAAGCTACAAGTTACAAGCCACAAGCTAATTAATTATCCTTTTAGTGTAGAGATTGCTTTGCTTTTAGTAATTTCATATATTTCAGTTGCGTTTGCTGGTTTTAGTAATGAGGCACTTGGAGTTTGGAAAGCGTATTTTTTTGAGCCACTTCTTTTTTATATTTTAGTTTTGAATGTTTTTAATAATAATGCGAATTCCGCGAATTATATGCGAATTCCGCGAATTGATAAAAATGCGAATGATGATAATTTTAAATTTATAATGTATCCATTAATCTTGTCTGCTTTTGTTGTTTCTTTGTTTGCGATTTATCAAAAGTTTACTGGTAATTTTATTGCAAATGAATTCTGGGCAAATAATGCGACTAGGAGAGTGACGAGTTTTTTTAGTTATCCAAATGCGGTTGGACTTTATCTTGCGCCTGTTGTTGTGTTAATGGTTGGATATATTTTTTTACTACAAATAAAATGCTGTAATTTAAGTTTAGTTGCGTTGAAAAACAAGATTGCCACGTCGTATTCACTCCTCGCAATGACAGGTGTTACAATTATTCTTTCTTTTTTTGCAATATATTTTGCACGTTCTGAGGGTGCTTTGGTTGCTGTGATTATTGCTTTATTTTTGTTTGGATTATTTATAAACAAAGAAGTAAGATGTATTGTATTATTATTAGCTATAATGCTTGGAGTTGGAATTTCTGCACCGCAGACCATTAGGCAAAAGGTAGTTCAAAAAGTTTTTTTAAATGATTTGTCAGGTGAAATAAGAAAACAACAATGGCGAGAGACTTGGCGGATGATGACTGATAGTCCAGTGAGGTTTATTTTTGGAACAGGGCTTTCTGGCTATCAAAAGAATGTTTTACCATATCATCAAGAGGGAATATTTTTTAACAAAGATAATGATCCAGATTTTAGAAGAAAAATTGTTATTTATAATGATAAGTACAGAGCAGAACATTGGCAACCAGTTGAGGTGTATATGTATCCGCATAATATTTTTTTAAACTTTTGGACAGAACTAGGATTAGTTGGAGTAATTTTATTTATTTGGATAATCGGAAAATTTTATTATATTATTTATAAAAATATTCAAAATTCAAAATTCAAAATTCAAAATTTACAAAATAATAGCAACAGATTATTTTTACTTGGCTTAGCTGGCTCAATGACTGTAATAATAATTCACGGACTTGTTGATGTTCCATATTTTAAAAATGATTTAGCAATTATGTTTTGGTTAATTATTGCGATTTTGGGTATTTTTAAGCTAAACAGTAAAATATTATTAGAAAGTAATAAAAAATAATTGCTTTTAGATAATTTGACAAAATAAAAAATAATTGCTATACTGTCATTAGAAGGTAATCAAAAATGATAACTTTTGAGTGAAATATGTATTTAAAACAATTAATAAGAACAAATAAAACAGTTTTTAGCGTGAATGATTTACGATTAATTTGGAAAATCAAGGATAAAAATTACCTGAAAACTATAATAAATCGTCTTTTTAAGCGTGGGGAATTAATAAGAGTAAAGCGTGGAATATATTCTATAAAAAGTTTATATAATACATTTGAATTGGCGTCTAAAATAAAAGTACCCTCATATATAAGTTTAGAAACTGTTTTACAGAAAAAATCTGTTATTTTTCAAGATTATTCTAATAGTGTTTATTCCGTATCTAATAATACCATACAATATGAAGTTGATAAGATTAGATTTAATTATTTTAAATTAAAGGATGAAATATTGTTTAATCCTTTAGGTGTTGAGAATAAAGGTATTTTTAATATTGCTTCAATGGAAAGAGCGGTTGCTGATCGGGTTTATTTAACACCAGGCTATTATTTTGATAATTTACGAGGAATAGAAATAAAAAAGTTAAAAAACATTTCTAAAATTTATAATAAAAGAACACAAAAAGAAATTGATGGAATAATACAATTTGTAAAGGGTCTGCCAAAACTGTAGTTTGGTAACAGACCCGTAAAAAAACTATGCTTAATCAAAAAATACATAGAAAAATAATGTTTGAAGTCTTGCGAGATATTTATAATTCGGATTTAGGTTTTGATTTAGGATTTAAAGGTGGAACAATGTTATATTTTTTTTATAATTTAAACAGGTTTTCGGTTGATTTAGATTTTGATTTATTAAATCTTGAAAATGAAAATCAAATTTTAAAAAGAATCGAAAAAATCTTAATGCTACACGGGAGAATTGATGACGTTTATAACAAAAATTATACATTATTTGCTTTATTGAATTATAAAAACGGTGAACGAAATTTAAAAATAGAAATTTTTAAAAGAGAGACTTATAAAAATAAATATGAGCTTAAAAATTTTTATGGTATAGATGTAAAATGCATGACAATAGAAGATTCTTTTTCCCATAAACTTTTGGCAACAACTACCAGGAGAACAGCAGTGAGCAGAGATTTTTTTGATTTATATTTTTTTTGGAAAAATGGATATGAATTTAATAAAGATATAGTTGAAAAGATATCTGGTAAATCAAAAGAAGCATATTTAAAATATCTCCGAGAATATGTTGAAAAAAATTTAAATCAAAGAAATGTTTTGCAAGGTCTTGGTGAATTAGTATTAGAAAATCAAAAAAATTGGATAAAACAAAATCTTAAAAAAGAATTATTGAGCTATATAGATTTTAATTTATCTTCTGTTGATTGAAGTAGCAAGATTAGTTATTTTTTTTGTTGACGTATTGAGTTAGTGAGCAATAATTACTTATGCAAAATTTGCTTACAGAATTTGACTAAAATTAAATAATGAACTATTATTAAAAATCAAAGTTAGAATAAATCAATGAATAGAAAAGTAAATTATATTTATTATTTTGTTCTAATTGTTAGAGTAATAAAGATTGTTCATTAAAATTGAATAAAATAAACTAAAAAAATAAAAAAGAGGTGAAAAAATGATTTTTCTAAGAAGATTTTTTAGTATCTTTTTTAATGGTACGGCAGGATTACATAGGAAGCGTTATATATCTACTGATATAAATTTATATCACACGTGGGAATCTGAAATTCCATTATATTTCTCAGATTGTATTATAGGACTTTTTCTTGTGGGTGCATTTGGTGTGTCAATAACAATTCTTGTATTTGTATTTACTAAATTTTTATTGTGTATTGTAATTTGTTTGAATAGTTTGTTGATTGTGTGGTCTATAATGACGATATTATTGCTCATATTTTTTTGCAGAAAACGAATTAAGATTTCTTGGTTATGTGTCAAACAGGGATGGATGGCATAAAATTTTCACAATCAATAAAAGGAGGATGTGAAAATGGAGATTAGTGAGATTATTAGACAAGCGGTTTATTTCGGTTTTGTTGGAGCAGTATTTTTAATTGTTGATATTTGTATTAATGATAAAGATGCTGAGTACTGGCATGCTTGTGGCATTGTTGCATGTATTATTGTTGTAATAGTTATGGTTAAATTTTATTGCTTACTTTACGGCGACGAAGGATTCAAGTATTTTACCATAGAACATGTTGTTGTTGTAATTATGTGCATAGCAACAACATTTATGTTAAGTTGTGGTTACGACAAAGTTAAAACAAAAAGCATGATACCAGATACGATAATGATAGCTATAATAATTACAATATCTATGTTTTTAATTGTAATGTTGTCAGCAGTATCAATAAAATTATCTTTTTTTATTGCTTACGTTATATTTTGGATTTTAATTTTATCTCCCAAAGCCTTAATCCAAATAAATCTTATTTGGAGTAGCAGAAGAAACAATGTAAATAAAGTTGAGAGTAAATTAACTTTAAAATCTAAGCAGAGGATTATATCCAAAGCTCAGAAGAAAAGTTTATCTCAGCTTATTCATAGAGTTAAAGAAGAGAGTTCTCAATTAATTCCAATGATTGATAAGAATATAGCTGAGATAGTTGATGCTATCAGAAAAAAATCGCATGAAAGTTATAATAATTTCATGTCTGGAAAAGTTGAATTTGAAATTGTCCAAAGAATATTAGAAGAAACAATTTCAGATTTATTGGCTATTAAAGAAATGACACAAGTAAACAGATCAGACGTTATTATTTTTTATGATATTCTGGGTATTAAATCTAATGCTTCAGATAAAAAAGTTTCAAAGGCCTATATGAATTTACTTAAATTAATTCACCCAGACACAGCACCGAACGGGACTGAAAAAGTTTCTAATAATCTAACAGCAATAATAAATTCTGCTTATGACAATTTTACCAAAAAGGAGGCAGTATAATGGCGTTAACTGATTTAGTAGAATTTTCTCCTAATAGAAAAATTGTTCCAGTTGTTGATAAGCTGTCTGCGATGAAGAAAAAATATTCTGTAAATTCTGGTACAATTTTTATGCTTCTGGATTGTTCTAGTAGTATGTATGGTGATAAACTCAATCAAGCAAAAAAAGGAATTCTTGATTTTGCAAAAAACAAAAAAGTGTCTTTGATTATATTTTCCAGTAAAGCATGTTTTGTAGAAATGGAAGCTATTTTTGACGTAAAGGCTAAGGGGTCAACTAACATGGTTAATGCTATTATCATGGCAATTAAAAAAAATGCCAAAAAATGGTCAGCGTATGATTGTTATAGCCACAGATGGTGAACCTGATAATGCCGACAAAACTCTTAAAATTGCAATTGTTGCGAAAAACAAGGGTATCAAAATTATTTGCATCGGAACAGATGGTGCAGACGAGCAATTCCTAAAAAAACTTTTTTCTAAAGAGAAACTAGGAATTAAGGTTCCTGTAAATAATTTTGGAAAAGCAATTGAAAATGCAATGCTTTTACTTGATTGTTGAAAAAAGTTTGTTACAACTAGCGAAGTTAATTTGTTTAAGGACTTCGCTTTTTTATTTAAGTAATAAACTAATTGATCAATAAAGATATATGTCATATGGTTATTTCAAGTCGGTATAGTGTGGGCTTGACTTGGTTCATAGTTCATAGTATACTATGAACTATATAAATAATTATAAAAAATTATGTCAAATAAAGAAAAAATCATTGAATTGATTAAAAAAAATGAGCAACAATCCATTAAACAACTTTCTGATACTTTGGATTTATCGTTGTCTATGGTACATAGACACATAAAACAATTACTTACGGACAATATATTAAAGAAGCTTGGGTCGTCCCCGCATGTATTTTATATATTAAAACAGAAAAAGGTTAAGAATACATTTACATTTACTAAAAGTGTACAAAGTATTATAAATAAAAATTTTATCTTTATATCACCTCATGGTGAGAAAATAGAAGGTGTAGATGGTTTTGTTTCTTGGTGCGAAAAACGTGGTTTTAATTCTATTAAAAAAGCTGATGAATATATAAAAATTTATAATAAATATTCTTTGTTGAAAAAAAATAGTATAATTTCTGGAAAGAAAAAAATGATTGATACTTTTGGTCAAAATTTGTGTATTGATGATGTTTTTTATGCAGATTTTTATGCTTGGGAGATTTTTGGTAAAACAAAACTGGGGCAACTTCTTCTTTACGCTAAACAAAGTCAAGATAGAATGATGATAAAAGAATTAGTACGAGAAATAAAGCCAGTAGTTGAAAAAATATTAGAAACTAAAAAAATTGATGCTATTGCCTTTATTCCTCCCACTGTAAAACGACAATTACAATTAATGAAAGTATTAGAACAATATCTTGATATTATTCTACCAACAATCAAAGTAGTTAAAATACAGACTGATATTATTACTCCACAAAAAACTCTTAATAAATTGCAAGATCGTATTGAAAATGCTAATTATACAATGTTAGTAAATAAGAACAATAAATACAAAAATATTTTATTAATTGATGATGCTGTTGGGTCTGGTGCTACGTTTAATCAAGTTGCATGTAAATTAAAGAAGAGCAAACTAAAACAATCCGTATATGGATTTGCACTTACTGGTAGCGTAAAAGGATTTGATGTGATTAGTGAGGTTTAAGATATACTAAGATTTGGTATTGATTTATTTTATAATATATAGTATCTTTTATATAAAGTATTAAAAATATGAGAAGAACTTGGAGAAAAGCGAAAACTACAAAAGAAAAACAATTTTTAGCTAATAGACAAATTAGGGCTAAAAAAGTTTTTTTAATTGATGAAAATGGTGAAAAATTAGGTAAAGTTTCTATTGAGGAAGCATTACAAAAAGCTAGCGATGTTTTAATGGATTTAGTGGAGGTTAATCCAAAAGGTGATTATCCTGTTTGCAAGATTATGGATTATGGACAGTTTAAATATGAACAAGAAAAAAAATCGCATAAACAAAAACAACAACAGAAAAAAGTGGAGACTAAAGGTATTAGATTGTCAGTTCGTATTAGTCAACATGATGTAAATCTTCGTTTAGCTCAAGCTGAAAAGTTTTTTGCTAAGGGACATAAGCTTAAAATAGATTTAGTTTTAAAAGGAAGAGAACGAGCTCATCCTGCCAAAGCGGCTCAAGTTATTAGGGATTTTGTTGCAACCTTAGATAAAAATCCAGATTTAAATATTATTCCTGAACAAGACTTGACAAAGCAGGGAGGAAGGTTTATAATGATACTCGTGAACAAGAAAAGCGATTAATTTTTAAATTTTTTAAAAAATCAGGATTCTCCTGTTTTTTATTTCTTATTAATTTTAAGGATCTGTCGCCAAACTACAGCATGACCTAAATTCCCAGATTTCGGTAAATTTCTCCAAAAATGTTTTAGCCAATACTATTATATTGCCGAAAAGATTTTTGAAGAAATTTCCTCAAAATCTGAAAATTTATGTCAAAACTGTAGTTTGGCGACAGACCCGTTAAAGATATGCCGAAAATTAAAACACACAAAGCAACATCTAAAAGGTTTAAATTAACAGGAGGTGTTAAAAAGAAAATGACTCAAAGAAAAGCGGGGCAAGGTCATTTTAATTCAAGAGAATCTGGAAATACAAAAAGAAACAAAAGGAGTGATATTGAAACTCATGATTCATTAGTAAAAACTATTAAACGATTAACACCATATAATTAGTTATAATTTATAATTTAAAATATGCCTAGAGTAAAAAGGGGAACTACCCATGTAAAAAGAAGAAAGACATTATTAGCGAAAGTAAAGGGATACAAATGGGGAAGAAAAAATTTAATTAGATTAGCTAGTACAGCAGTAATAAAAGCTGGTGCACATGCTTTTGTTGATAGAAGAAAGAAAAAAAGAGTAAACAGAGGTTTATGGCAAATTAAAATTAATGCTTTTGCTAGAGAAAATGATTTAAGTTATTCAAAGTTGATTAATCTTTTAAAAAAGAGTAAAATTGAATTAGATAGAAAAGTATTAGCAGATTTAGCTGTTAACAATAAGGAGGTTTTAAAAGCTATTGTTGATTCAGTAAAATAGTTTTTATTCGTGAAAAGCAAATAACTTATGGAACATATTAAACTAGCACAATTAGGAATAGCGCTTTTGTTAATTTTAGTTATATTACTTCAGAATAGAGGAGCAGGAGTTTCTGGTTTATTTGGTGGAAGTGGTAACGTATATTTAACTAAAAGAGGGCTTGAAAAGAAATTATTTACTTTTACTATAATTTTATCAGTATTTTTTTTCGCAACTTCTCTTGCTGTAGTGTTTTATAAATAATTATAATAAAAACGATTTGTGAATTTTTTATTTCAAAAAATAAAAGACATCACTGGAAAAAGATTTTCAAAGATTAAATCAAAAAACAGAGAACAACAAGTTTCTTTAGAAAAGAAATTGGTTTTTTCATTAAATAAATCTAAAATTCCAAATTTGAAACAATTTAAGTACGTTGGAAAATATTTAAGTAAGAAAGAATTGTTACTTATTCGCTTTAGTTTTTTAGTTTTATTTATTAGCGTATTTTTTTGGGTAAATAATTTTTATAAAAATCATTTAGAACTTGTTCCAATAAGAGGAGGTATTTACAGAGAGGCCTTGGTTGGATCGCCAAAACATATAAATCCTTTATATTCTCAGATTAACGATGTAGATAACGATATTTCTTCTTTAGTTTATTCTTCACTTTTTAAGCAGGACAAAAAAAATAAATTAGTTAAAGATTTAGTTGATGATTATAGTGTTAGTGAAGATGCTAAAGTTTATACTATAAAAATTAAACAGAATGTGATATGGCATACAGGAGAAAATTTAGTAGTAGATGACATAATTTTTACTTTTGAAACACTTAAAAACGAAGATTATAAATCTCCGCTTAGATTTTCTTTTTCGGGTGTAAATATTGAAAAAGTAAATGATTATGAGCTAAAATTCATTTTAACTCATAGCTATTCACCTTTTCTTAGTTTATTAACTTTTGGAATTATTCCAAAAAAAGTTTGGGATCAAATTCCAGCTGAGGCAATGTTGCTTGCTGAATTAAATCTTAAGCCAATAGGATCTGGTCCATATAAATTTGTAAACTTTAGTAAAAATGAAAATGGTGTTATAAAAGAATATGACTTAGAAGTTAACGATAATTATTATGGCAATGAGCCCTTTATCGATTTAAAGTTTAAATTTTTTCATAGTTTTGAAGAAGCAATAGCCGCCTTGAATGATCAGCAGGTTGATAGTCTGAGTTATTTACCTAAAGGATATTTTGAAAATATTATTACTCCAAAAACTCATAGTTATTTAAAGTTAGAATTGCCACAAGTTTATTCAATTTATTTGAATAATTCAAGAGTTGGTGAGGATAATGTTCCTTTATCTTCAAAGCTTGTCAGACAAGCTTTAGCTTATAGTATTAATAGAGATGAAATAATAAATAATATTTTATTAGCTGACGTAAATGAACAAAAAACTCCTTTTTTTACTGACAGTTTTGCTTATGATGAAAATGTAAAAAAGTATGATTTTAATTTAGAGCAAGCAAGAAAGCTTTTCGTTGATGATAAGTGGAAATTAGTAAACACGGAAGATGAAAAGAATAATAATGCAAGTTCTACGGATGATGTTGAGGTAGAAAAAGAGGATAGTGAATTTGATCATGGAACTTGGTTGAAGAAAGATGGCAAATTTTTGAAATTAAAATTTGTAAGTTTAGATGGAGATGAAGAAAGAAAAACTGCAGAATTTGTTGCAAGTACATGGGAAAAAATAGGAGTTAAAGTTAATTTGGAATTTGTAGCTATTGAACAAATAAGTGAAATTATTAGTTTGAAAGATTATGATATTTTATTATTTCTGGAAATACGAAATATAATTGAAGATCCATATTTATTTTGGCACTCATCTCAAATCCAAGAAGGAATGAATTATTTAGGATTTATGGATGGCGAGGTAGATAAATTGCTAGAAGAAGCTAGAAGTAGTTCGGATGAAAATATTCGTAAAGAAAAGTATGGAAAATTTCAAGAAATTATAATGGAAGAATCTCCAATTATTTATTTATATTCAAAAAATTATATTTATCTTCAAGATAAAGAATTAAAAGGTTTTGATGGAATTAAAATTTTTTCTCCTGCTGATCGATTTTTAAGTATCAATGAATGGTATTTAAAAACAGGAAAGAAATTATTTTGGTAATAATTCCACTTCTTATAATAATTAAAAAAATAATAACTCTATAGAAGAACTGTTGCTAAATAATTCTGATAATAGTTTTATTGAGATTGTCGTTAAAATTTAATTTATTTAATGATAATCTCTTATTAACAAGTTAATTGTAAATTTGAAAACACAGATTTATTTATTAACTATTTTAAAAATGATAAAAAAATATAAATCACAAGCTCAGCAGAATAGTGCTGCTGTAGTTAGAAGTGATGACAAACAAAAAAAAGTAATTAATAAAACTTCAGCTTCTTACAATAAAATAAGAACTGATATAAAAACAAAACAAAGAAGTTTTTTGCCAACCAGCACAAGACAAGTAGTTAAAAAAACAATTCCTACTAAAAATATTTTTGAAAAAGGTAAATTAAAAGTAATTGTACTTGGCGGACTTGAAGAAGTTGGTAGAAATATGAGCTTGATTGAATACGAACAAGAAATTATTATAATTGATATGGGTATTCAATTTCCAGAAGAGGATATGCCAGGAATTGATTATATTATTCCAAATATAGAATATTTGAAAGGAAAAGAATCTTGGATTAAAGGTGTTGTTATTACCCATGGTCATTTAGATCATATTGGAGCAATTCCGCATTTAATGGGACCGCTTAAAAATCCTCCAATGTTTACTGGTAAATTGACTGCTGGATTGATTAAAAAAAGATGTGAAGAACATAGAAAGTGTCCACGTTTAGCTATTTCTGAAATTGATGAAAATAGTAAAGTGCGAATGGGGAAAAATTTCAGAGTGGAATTTTTACGTGTTAATCATTCAATTCCTGATTGTTTTGCAATAATTGTGAATACGCCAATAGGAACAGTTATTCATACAGGGGATTTTAAAATAGATTATTCTCCCGTAAATGATAAACCAGCAGATTTAAATAGAATTGCCCAAATTGGAGGAGAAGGTGTAATGTTGCTAATGTCTGATTCAACAGATGCGATTAGTCCTGGTTATCAGGTTTCAGAGTCGCATATTGGTGATGAAATTGATAATATTTTTGATGGCATTAGCGGACGAATTATTATTGGAACTTTTGCTTCTCAACTTTCACGTTTACAAAAACTTTTTGATTTAGCTGCTAAACATGGAAGAAGAATTTATTTACAAGGCAGATCAATGAATGATAATGTTGAAATTGCTCACAAGATTGGTTATTTAAAATTTAATCCTCGTATTTTAATGAGAGATCCGGATATAAAAAGGACACCTGATAGTAAAGTTGTAGTTATTGGAACTGGTGCACAAGGTGAATCAAATGCTTTTTTAATGCGTGTTGTAAATGGTGAGCACCGTACTATTAGAATTAAAAAAGGTGATACTATTATATTTTCATCGTCTGTTATTCCAGGAAATGAGAGAACTATTCAGTCTTTAAAGGATATGATAGTGCGACAAGGTGGTAATATTATTCATTACAAAATGATGGATGTTCATGCTGGCGGTCATGCGAAACAAGAGGATTTAAAATTGATGCTTAGATTATTAAAGCCAGAATTTTTTATGCCAATTGAAGCAAATCGTTTTATGCTTGAGGCTCATGCATCTCTAGCTAAGCAAGTTGGAATACCAGAAGAAAATATTTTTGTAGCTGATAATGGTCAAACTGTTGAATTGGAAAAGTTGAAAAATAAAGTTGTAGCAAAATTAACAAATAAAAAGATTCCAGCTGACTATGTTTTTGTTGACGGACTTGGAGTTGGCGATATTTCAAATATTGTTTTACGCGACAGAAGAGTAATGGCTGATGACGGAATGATTGTAGTTATTACTACAATTGACTCTAAAACGGGAAAGACTATTGGCAATCCAGATATTATTTCCAGAGGTTTTGTATATATGAAAGAAAATAGGAAATTAATTGAAACTACTAGAATGAAAGCTAAGGAAATTGCTCAAATGGGAGCAGGTGGTGGAATGAAAGCTATTGATGATGATCATATTAAAAACAAAATCAGAAATGAAATTGGACAATATTTATTTTCTCAGACCAAAAGAAGACCAATGGTTTTACCAGTTGTAATTAAAATTTAAAGATAATATCAACAGGCAATTATGCAATGATGATCCGTGTTGGTAGTTTAATTATTTAAAGTAATACCTCGAGAGGTATTTGATAAAAAAGCTGTAGAAAAAAAAGGACAGACCGGATTGATTATTGGTCAGTTGGTTTTGATTTTGAAAGTAAAAAAGAAATAATAAAAGTTATTAATAAAGACAAGGAAGAAAAAGAAGAATGGACTGGAAATTATATTTTTGAAAATGAATGGCAATCTTTTAGAACTAAAAAAGATAGAACCCTTGAGCTTACTACATCACCTAAAGAAATTCCAAAAGGTAAAATTAAAATTGCTGTTAAGGTCGTGGATATTTTTTGGAATGATACGACTAAAGTGGCGGAGGTTAACATTTAATATATGAAAGTATTTTATTTCCAAAATAAATATTACCCAAAAGCAAAACAAGGTTTATTTTTTGATCAATGTTTCAACTTTCAACACGAACAGGGAGTTGCATTTGAAAGTGAAAATGCCTTTTTTGCCTCGGGCATTAATCATGGTGGGAGTATTCATTTTATAAAAATACCCAATTCATCCATTTCCAATATTAGAGACTGGGTTGAAAAAAGTTTCGGCGATACTAATTCCGTAGAATCAAAATATATACCAGGAACTTTTTATAAGAGAATATGGAGGCCTCTTGTTTGCAATGGTAATTTTTACAAAGCTATATCGCAAGAAAAAATAAACCAATCTTTTGTTTCACTAAAAATATTACTCAATAAATTAGAAGAATTATTTGAGACGGTTGAACCAACAGAGTCAAATTTGTTAACCTATGGACATAAAATAAGAGAAATTTTATTGTTGGCATGTATGGAAGTAGAATCATCATGGACGGCAGTTTTGAGAGAAAATAAATATTCTTCAAATGGAGCATTTACGACAAATAATTTTGTTAAATTGAAAGAGCCAATGTTTTTAGATGGATACCAAATGGATCTTGTGGCGTACCCATCTTTCTGTGGTCTGATGCCGTTTATAGACTGGGATGTGAACAAACCAACTAAATCTTTAAGTTGGTATGACGCGTACAATAAAACGAAACATGATAGAGAAAACAATCTTCAGTTCGCAACCTTAATAAATGCAGTTACCGCAGTTAGTGCAGTTGTAGTTATGTTTTACGCACAGTTTGGTTTTAGATTTGAAGCTATTTGGGATAATCACAAAAGTCATTATATTAGAGGTTCCTTTGGCTGTAAAACGGTTGGATTGAAAAAATACGAAAAGAATTATTACATTCCAAAAGTTGTATTGGAAAATAATTTGCCAAAGCCATTATGGGATTGGACAGCATTGGATTATCCATTTTGATTTTTATGACATTACATAAAAAAATTTTAAAAGATAAATTTTAGAAAAAATTGGACTTGTTTAAAGAGCTGGAATTGGGCTAGATAGAATTTTTGAAAGAAGCATAATATATGAAAACAAAACAACAAAATAAAGGGGAAATAATAATTTATCAAACTTCCAAAAAAGAAACTGTTTCCATTTTGGAAACAGTTCAGAAAGAATATTAAAATTATGCAAAAAATTTATTTAGCTTCAACTTCTCCAAGAAGAAAGCAATTGCTAAAGCAAATTGGATTAGAGTTTAAAGTTTGTTCTTCTAATTATAAAGAGGATATGACTTTAAAAATGAAACCAACCGAATTGGCGAAGTATTTATCAAGAGGCAAAGCAAAAGCCGTGATTAAAAATATTAAAACAGGTTTGGTAATTGCAGCCGATACATTTATTACTCTTGATAAAAAAGTACTTGGAAAACCTCATACGTCAAAACAGGCAAAAATAACATTACAAAGTATTAGTGGTAAAACTTTAAAAGTGATTACAGGTTTTACAGTAATTGATGCGAGTACAAAAAAGGAAATTTCCAAAGCTGTTACTACAAAAGTATTTATTAAAAATCTTAAAGAGCAAGAAATTGATAATTATATCAAAACTGGTGAACCATTAGATAAAGCTGGCGCTTTTGGAGTTCAAGGACTCGGTGTAATTTTTGTTAAAAAGATTGATGGTGATTATAATAATGTTGTTGGATTGCCATTATTCAAGCTTGTGCAGGTGCTAAAAGAGTTTAATGTTGAGATTTTTGATTAAAATATTTAAAAAAAGGATGGAATAAAAAACCGTCCTTTTTTGTATGAAATTAGCGTTATAAAAAATAAAGAAATATAGCTAATTCTAGTAATTTTTAGTATATATTTAGCTTGTCAATGTTGACTTTTTTTGAAAAGTATGCTAAAAAGGAAGAACTGAAATCTTCTGTATTAAAATACAGGGATTTTTATTTACCTTAATTAATGTTTTTAAATTATAAATTTATTATGCTTATTTATACATTTAGGTTTTTAAAGAAAGAAACCATTAAAAAAATAGTATTTATTTTGATTTGTATTTTTTTGTTTGATAATGTATTTTTTCCAGCTCCAATATTTGCTAGTGACGTTAATAATTCAAAAGAATTTATTAATTTAATTACAAATTTTGGATTGAAAAATGATTATTCAAAACTAAGTTTCCCAAATACATTGCCCGAAGGTGCTGATTCGAAAATTTTAAGAAGTGCTTATTATACAATTACAGCTTATAATTCTGAAGTTGCACAATGTGACAGTACGCCGTGTATTACGGCTAATGGTTTTAATGTTTGTGAACATGGTATAGAAGATACAATAGCAGCCAATTTTTTACGTTTTGGTACAAAAGTACAAATCCCAGAATTGTTTGGTGATAGAGTTTTTGTTGTTAGAGACAGAATGAATAAAAGATATACAAGTAGAGTTGATGTTTGGATGATAGAAAAAACAGAGGCAAGAGAATTAGGTGTAAAATATGCCCAAGTTGATATTTTGAAATAAATTGATCTTTTTATCATGCCAATATAGGCAATAAAAAAAATAAGAAAAGGAGAAGAAAAATGCGTGATATTCCTGGTATTCGTGAAACAAAGCCTAATGAAATTTTGGACATCAATGATATTTTGAAATTAATTCCACACCGCCCTCCATTCGTGATGATTGACCGAGTAATTGAATTTAATCCAAATGGTAGCATAATGTGCACTAAGTGTGTTACGATTGGTGAACCATTTTTGCAGGGTCATTTTCCTGATGAACCAGTAATGCCAGGAGTATTAATTATTGAAGGAATGGCTCAATCGGCCGCTGTTTTGTATTCTTTAAGTAATAATAATGCGCTTGAAGGAAAAAAAGCATATTTCAGTGGAATTGATAAAGCTAAATTCCGCAAGAAAGTTGTTCCTGGAGATAAGCTTGTTTATTCTATCCAGGTATTGCAAAAAAGTTCTAAAATGTGGAAATTGAAAGCTGTAGCTAAGGTTGATGGAAAAAAAGTTGCAGAAGCGATTATTTCTGCAATTCTTGCGTAAAAAGTATTGTACGCCAACCTCAATAGTAAAAGGTTGGCTTTTTTATTATATTTAAAAAACTTAAATTAAATTTATTATAATATTCCATGCTTCCTAAAATTATAAGGTAAATGAAGGGTAAATTTTGAGCCGATATCTTGTTTGCTTTCAACGCTAATATATCCTTTATGTGCTTCAGCAATCCATTTACAGATTGACAATCCAAGCCCTGTACCACCCTCACTTCTTGATCTAGCTTTATCAACTCGATAAAAACGTTCAAAGATATAAGGTAGGTCTGATTCAGGAATACCGATTCCATTATCTTTAATTACAATTCTAGCTTCTGAATCGCCACGCTCTGTCCAGAATTTTATCCAGCCATTTTTGTCGGTATATTTTATAGAATTTCTCATAATGTTAAACAAGAGCTTTTCTAGTTGCACCTCATCTCCTTTTACAATTAAATTTTTTGGACTTTTCCTATATTTAATTTCAATATTTTTCTTGTTAGCTACCGCAGTAAGAGCATTGCCGACTGTGTTGATTAGTGATTCTAAATTTATGTCTTCATTGTTTATAATTTCACTATCAGCGTCAGCGTTTGTTAAAGTTGTTAAATCGCTCAATATACCAGTCATTCTTTTTATTTCCTTATTTATCAAAGTAAACATTTCAGGAACTTTTCGGTTTTTATTTAATATCTCTTGAATTGTTAAATCAAGATTTCCTTGAATTATTGTTAGCGGAGTGCGAAGTTCATGTGATGCATCAGATATAAATTTTGATTTTAATTCAAGAACAGTTTTGAGTTTTTTGTTAACATTATCAAGTTGTTTAGTTCTATGAATTACTTTTCGTTCTAAATCACGATTTAATTCTTCTATTTTTTCTTTAGTCAATACTGATTCAGTATTATCAACCGCCATGGAAAGTGCTCCATCAACTTTTTTATTGCCACTTAAAAGTGGCACAGCAACTATATTTAAATATTTTTTTGTTTTATTTGCATCATGCTTATGATAAACGCAGTTATCTTTTGAAAAAGGAGTACCATTCGTTAAGAGTTTTTTATAATTTTTTATTAATCCCTCTTTTTGAATTAAGTGTGTTTTAAAGATATTGCTATTTTTTGGAAATTCACTTCCTGTTATTTGTTTAATATATTTATTAACACTAGTAATATCTCCTTTTTTGTTTAAAGTCATTATACTTACAGGAGCATTATCTAAAATAAGACTATTGAATTTATTTATTTTTTTGATTTTTTTTAATGCAGTTTCTCTTTCAGTAATATCTTTAATTATTAAGACGGTTTGAAAAATATTTCCTTTATTATCTTTAGCAGGAAAAATATTTATTCTGTGATAATGTTTTTTATTATTCTTATCTATTTTTTCCAATATAAAACTTTTAGGAATTTCGTTGTTAATAATTTTTGATGATTGACATTCAATTTCACACTGTTGATTTTTACAGTGAAGCTTAAAAAGATTATCGTCGTACTTTGGTAAAATTTCGTTGCATTTTTTTCCGATTATTTCTTCAGTTGGCATATTTACTTCCAATGCAAAAGTTTTATTACAATTTACAATTCTACGATTCTTATTAATCACACAAATTCCATCCTGAATAGTATCAAATATTTGTTCATATTGATTTCTGAACTTATCTATGGTTTTTTTAAAAATTGAAGTCATTTTAATTTTAAAAAATATAAACAATTAAATTTATTTTTTTACAACTTTTTTAACAGTCTTATCTTTGATTTTGTATCCAACGTCTCTGATGGTGTGAATCAATTTATTTCTAAATCCTTGATCAATTTTTTTTCGTAAATAACTAATATACACATCAATAACATTAGAGTCATCTTTGAAATTATAACCCCAAATATGTTCCCCAATCATGGTTCTAGTACAGACATATCCAGGTCTACGCATCATATAATCAAGGAGCCTATATTCTTTAGATGATAATTGAATTTCTTTGTTATTACGATATACTTCATGAGTTGCTGGATTTAGTTTTAAATCATCAATTTGTAATTCGGTTGTTTTCACTGTTTTTTCTCTTCGTAACAAAGCTCTAATTCTGGCAACTAATTCTCCAAATGCAAATGGTTTAGTTAAATAATCGTCAGCTCCAGCATCAAGACCTTTTACCCTGTCTTCTATAGTATCTCTGGCGGTAAGCATGATTACAGGAGTGTCAACTTTTGCTAATCGTAATTTTCTACACATTTCAATTCCACTCATTTTAGGAAGCATAATATCAAGAATTATAAGGTCATAAGAATTTAATTCTGCCATTTCATAACCGTCTTGTCCATCATAGGCAATTTCTACAGTATAGTGTTCCATCTCTAAACCTTTTTTAATGAAGCGTGAAATTTTGATTTCATCTTCAACAACTAATATTGTCATATTTTTTATATTTTAATAAATTAATAATATTTTAATTGTATATTAACATGATTAAGAAAAGATTAAAAATGTTCTTTAATCTAAAATTAATTTTTGTTTATATCATAGTAAATTTTCAAAGAATGTGAAATATGGTTATAAGTTTGCTAATATATTGCTAATATTGACAAATTTAAGAATATAATATATATTTGAGATATTAAAGATTAAAATAAAACAAATGAAATATTTAATAATTACAATTTTAAGTTTATCAATATTATTAACTGGTTGCAAAAAAGAAGAGCCAATAATTAATAATATTGATGATAATAAACCAAAAATATCAGATAATAATACCATAAAACAACAAGACACAGTGAAAGCATCTTCTACTATTGAAAATGAAAATCAAGATATTGAAGATAAGATTATTGATATAAAAATAGAAGAATCAAAAGAAATTACACCAAATGAATATAAAACAAAACTTGATATCAGTGATTGGAAAACATATAAAAATAAAGAATTAGGTTATTCTGTTAAATATCCAAAAGAGTGGAATGTTTTTATTGATAAAGATTCTGGGAAAACGTGGAATGATTATAGGTATTGGGACGAAGATAATAATTTAATTAGTGCTATCGATATTAAAAATACAGCAAAAGATGTACATACATCATGCACACTTGGGGGTCCTTTTCCTCCTAAAGAAGGTATGAGTTTTAGAATTGTAATTTACAAGAAGAAAGAAAAAACATTTAATAGTATCATGGAAGTTTGTCATGAGTCTTCAGAAACAGGAGAATGTGAAGCAAGATTTGTTATGAAAGATGATAATAAATTTTTAGTTATTGATGATACTAATAAATCTTGTGGTAAATATCCAGATGCATATATTATAAAAAATAATAAAATGTATCATTTTGATGTAGTATGGAACAATATGAGTGAGAAAAGGGACTATTACAAAAAATTATTTTATATAATTTTAGAAAATATAGAAATTGAATGATAGAAAATCAAATAAATCAAGAGGAGGTATAAAATGTAAATTTTTGTATTTTTGATTAGCTGTTTTTTGTGATTTTTTGCTAACATTGACAATATTAAAAATATAATATATATTTAGAAATATTAAAGATTAAGACAAAATAAATGAAATATTTAATAATTATAATTCTGAGTTTATCAATACTATTGACTGGCTGTAAAAAGGAAGAAGTGTCTAATAATAGCGAAATTAATAACACAACAAAGCCAATAGATAATTCTACTATAACACAAAAAGTATCTAGTTCAACTCAGGAAAATCAAAACAACGTTGATTATGATGATTGGAAAACTTATAGTAGTGAGGAATATGGATTTGAATTTAAATACCCTGTATATGCTGTAGCCTATATAAAATATTGGGATGGAAATTATAAAGAATGTAACGTTGAAACTAAGAATTCATTTTTTGTTCCGTATGATGTCTTTTCCAAAAATGGCAATTTTTATTTAAGAGAACAGTATTTTTATAATAAAGAATCATGTGAAAAAGAATTGAATTCATATAACATTATCAATAGAGATGAAAGTGAAATATTAACACCTTGGCATCTGAGAGTAGTAAATGTTGATAATGATGATGAGCTTGGAAATTTTATTAAGAAAAATTTTGGAGAATCCTGTACTTATAATAAAAATAAAACAAGAGATGGAATTTTTTCAATAGTAATTCAAGGTGATGGAAAGAGTTTAGCTGATACGAATTGTCCTGTAAATTATGAAAGTATATTAAAGTATGATTCTAAAAATAAAAGATTAATATATTGGAATCTTGGGCAGGAATGTATATTAAAAAAATTGGATAGTGAATGTAT